>JBBQYK010000455.1:0-3432 GCA_038208765.1 Verrucomicrobiota bacterium | reverse complement strand
TTCCGCGCACGCGTAAATCGTCCCGCTCGTGCCGAAGCTGGCGGTAATGACCCCGGCGCGCGTGTTGCCGGTGCCGATGGCGCCCATCATGTTGTCGCCGCCGCCCGCGCTCACGAGCACGTCGGTGTTGAGACCAAGTTCGTTCGCGGTGCTGCGCTGCAAACGTCCGGCGGGCTGATTGCTAAAGAGGATGGGCGGCAGCTTGCCCGCGATGTCCGCGTCAATCGCCTTCAACATCGCCGCCGACCACTTGCGTTTCCGCACGTCGAGCAACGCGGTGCCGCTGGCGTCGCCGAACTCCATGACCTTCTCGCCGGTGAGCCAGAAGTTCAGGTAGTCGTGCGGGAGAAGGATGGTCGCAAGCCGTGCAAAGTTTTTAGGTTCGTGCTTTTTCAGCCAGAGGATTTTCGACGCGGTGAAACCGGGCAGCACGGCGTTGCCGATGGCCTTGATTGTTTCCTTCGGCCCACCGAGCGCGGCCATGATTTCCTCGCACTCTTCCGCCGTGGACGTGTCGCACCAGAGTTTGGCCGGTCGGATCACTTCACCGCTCGCGTCGAGCGGTACGAAGCCGTGCTGCTGGCCGCTCACGCCGATGGCTTTCACTTCCGCCGCGACGGCCTTCGCGCCGCGCAAGGCCTGACGGATCGCCTTGCCCGTGGCCTCGCGCCAGGTGTGCGGATGCTGTTCCTTCGCGCCGGGCGGAAGGTTGGGAATCAGCTCGTAAGCCTGCGCGCCGGTGCCGAGGACGTTGCCGGTGTTCGCGTCCACGACCACGACTTTCGTGGACTGCGTGCCGCTGTCGATGCCGAGAAGAAGGTTGCGCATGGCGCGAGGGTAAATGTGAAAAGCGGCGCGCGGCAAGCGTGGGCAGGAGCGGGGGTGTGATTAGAAGTGGCGGTCAGTGAGAAGGATTTTTTCTGCCACGGCGTGATGGAAACTGGGCGCGCGACGCCCAGAACGTGCTGCTGGTTTGCCACCGGCAGGACTCGGCGACGACGGGGCGGCCTGCTCTTACCAGGCGGACCGATCGGATTTCCGGCCCCTGCCGGTTTTCGACGGCGCGCCGCGCACCGCCAGCGCCGCTGTGAACATCCCCACGATTCTTCTCGTCATTCAGCGCACCGCCTTTCACGAACTCGCGCAGCGCGAGCCGCACCTCGGCCTGGTCGTCATGCGCAATGTGGCCGTGGAATTGTCCACCAAGCTGCGCAAGACCACCGCGGTGTGGGTCGCCGACCGCAGGGGATAAGGGGGAACCGTGGGGCGCGGTCCTCAGCCGCAAGTTCGGGATTTGAGATTAGGAATTCCCCCGCCCGCCAACGCCGCGCCGGTGTGACTGCGCCGCTCGCGCGCCATTTTTTCCGGCGTCCCCACGGCCACGATTTCCCCGCCTTGATCGCCCGCGTCCGGCCCAAGATCGATCAGCCAGTCGGCACAGCGGATGAGTTCGAGGTTGTGCTCGATGATGAGCAGCGAATGGCCGTCATCCACGAGGCGCTGGAAGACTTCGACCAGCACGCGCACGTCATCGAAGTGCAGGCCGGTGGTCGGCTCGTCGAAGATGAACAGCTTCTGGAGTTGAGAGCTGGGAGCGGAGAGTCGAGAGCCGGACTCGGCGAGGTGGCTCACGAGTTTCAGCCGCTGGCTCTCGCCGCCGGAGAGCGTGTTGATCGGCTGCCCCGCGCGCAGATAGCCGAGGCCGACATCCTGCAAGAGCTTCATGCTGCGCAACGCGTTGGCCCGATGGCGGGACTCGGGCAGGCCCTTCAAGAATTCCACGACCTCATCAATCGTCGCGTCGAGCAGATCGGCGATGCTCCAGGAAAAGTAATCAGTTATCAGTGAGTCAGTAATCAGTTTTGCCTTCGCGCGTGCTCCGAGCTTCGACTGATTACCGATCACTGACTTACTGATTACTTTCCCCACCCGCCCTGACTCCAATTTGATTTCCAAAATGTGCCCGCGATACCGCCGCCCGCCGCATTCCGCGCAGGTCACAAAAATGTCGCTCAGGAACTGCATCTCAATCTTCTCGAAGCCCGCGCCACGGCACTTTTCGCACTGGCCCTGGCCGGAGTTGAAGCTGAAGGCGCTGGCGTTCAGGCCGCGCTGCTTCGCGGTCTCGGTCATGGCAAACAGTTCGCGCATCGGCTCGAACGCGCCGACGTACACCGCCGGATTCGAGCGCGGGGTGCGGCCGAGCGACGATTGATCCACGAACACGACTTCGCCGAGCGACTCGTGGCCTGTGAGGGTGGCCGCGAGTGGCGCGCTCACTTCGGAATCGGTTTCCGTGTCGCTGCTGGAATCTTCGGCGTCGGGGTTCGGAGTCGAGGCCAGTGAGGCTGCACCCAGTTTCTCCTGCAACAACGGATAAAGAACATCGCGGGCCAGCGTGCTCTTGCCGGAGCCGCTCACGCCGGTGAGGCAGACGAAGCGGTTCAGCGGAATCTCCACGGTGAGATTCTTGAGATTGTTCGCGGCGGCATTTTCCAGACGCAGCTTCATTGTCTTCGCGTTCACGGTGCGCAGCGGGCGCGGCGGAATTTGTTTGCGACCGGACAAGTATCGGCCGGTGAGCGAGCGCGCATCGCGCAGCACGCCGGCAAAGTCGCCTTCGTAAATCACTTCTCCCCCGCTCTCGCCGTGACCAGGACCGAGATCAACCAGATGATCCGCCGCACGCATGACCGCCGGTTCGTGTTCCACGACCACCACGGTGTTCCCGAGGTCGCGCAATTCTTCGACGATGCGAACGAGCCGCGCCGTGTCGCGCGGGTGCAGGCCCACGCTCGGTTCGTCGAGCACGTAGAGCGTGTTGACGAGCTTCGTGCCGAGACAGGTGGTGAGATTCACGCGCTCGGTTTCGCCTCCGGAGAGCGAGCGCGTGGGGCGGTCGAGCGTAAGGTAGCCAAGGCCGACTTCGTTCAAGTAATGCAGGCGCGCGCGGATTTCCTGGAACGCGAAGCGCAGCGGGTCAGGAGCGCCGGCTGCCAGCACGGCCCGGGGGAAATCAGCTTCGAGCCGTGCTGGAAGCCGGCGCTCCAAGACGGCGTCATTTAACGCGAGAGCCTGTGGTGAGAGTGGCGGGTAGGGCGCGGTGTCCTCACCGCGCCGCGAAGTGACGGGCGGTTTCATTCCACGCGGCGGCACGCTGGGGACAGCGCGCCCCACCTCGAGCTTCGAGATGAAACTCAACGCATCCCGCACCGGGAGCAGATAAAAATCCGCGAGCGTGAAACCGTTCAATTTGTAGAGCAGCGCATCGGGTTGCAGCCGTTTGCCCGTGCAATCCGGGCAGGTCGCGTAAGCGCGGTAGCGCGCGAGCAGCACCCGGACGTGCATTTTGTAAGCCTTGCTTTCGAGCCAGCGGAAGTAGCCCTTCACGCCGTACCACGCGCGCGGCCATTCGTTCTCCTCGCCTTTTCC
>JBBQYK010000454.1:0-3439 GCA_038208765.1 Verrucomicrobiota bacterium | reverse complement strand
ACCCTACGACGAAGCCAAAGCCTTCGACAGCACCCCGGCCAGCACCGCCCGCCGACTCAAGAACCTCCAAAACCAGGCCCTCGCCCTCCACATGAAACTCGTTCCCGTATAACACCATCTCAATGCTGTTACTCAGGAGGCCGCCAACTACTGAGTAACAATGACCAATGCATTCGTGCGGTAAGACAATGGGTCCTGAATAAACCAAGCTCCCTGATTAGTGAGGGTGTCCATGCGTCCGGCTCTCGCCGCATCTCGACGTGATGCAAAGCTGCGACTCTGTCCGTTGCTCTCGACGCCGGTGAGGCGAAAAGCATTGCCTTTGAATGTGGTGGAGAATCGCCCGTCGGGGCCAGACGTGACTGAACGCTCTGCATAAAGCCAGCGGTCGGGGCCTACAAACGGGATGGGCGTAACGTGCCGCCGGGTCTGGTCATCGAATCGCAGAGTGATGCTCGGCAGCGGAACCCCAGCGGAGTCAGTGATCAAACCGGACACCAAAAGTGCCGGACGCTTCCGCTCCTCTGACGCCTGCATCATCTGCCAACCAATCAGCGCGACGATGGGAAGTGCAATCAGGACTAAAGCGATGATGAGGAACGTGCGCATGGAAGCGGCCTAACAGGTATTCGGCCAAACGTGGGTTTGGCTTAGCAGGGCAAGGTTTGGCCGAGCGGGGTTCATGTGGGCGTTTTTTACGCTTGCTCGCGGCGGTATGGCAAGGGTGTTTTGGCCGAGCATGGCTGCCGGGGATCAGGGTCGCGGCGGCTATCAGCCGGTGGCGTTTCCGAAGCGCATCGTCAACGGTGGCACCGACATAGCCGTGCGATTTTTTCGTCCGCTTTGAACTCCAACTCATTGCGTCCGCCACCCAGGGTTGCTCGCGGACGCGCAACCCTGGGCTGGGGTGATGGAATCCCGTTGGAATTCCCGAAGTCACGGGCGGCGGGGCGCGGTGAAAACAAAAAAGCTGAAAGAAGCCCGGCGCTCCTTTCAGCTTTTGTTTTCGCCTGACGGCGAGGGACGCGCGGTGGGTTATTTGCCGGCGGCCCACTTGGTCGCGTTGACGAGCAGTTGCTTGTAGTCGGGATGATCGTGGGCGCGGGCGTCGTGACCGGGAGCCAGGCCCACGACGCGCGTTTGCGGGTGCTTGACGACGAAGACGCTGGGATACGGCTTCTGGTCTTTCTTGCTGGGCGACGTTTCGGCGAGGACTTCCATCGCCGGGCCTTTCGCGTCGGGCTTCACGTAGTAAAGCTCGTCCACGATCTTGAAGCTGGCGTTCACGCCCTTGGTGACGGGGTGTGACTTGTTGAGGACGTGGACGGTGAACTCGCCGAGGTTGTCGTGACCGCGCGAGCCGCCGCCCACGAGGTCGCGGTTGAACTCGGGCCAGTCAGCAAAGTTGTACCACATGCCGGGATGGAGGAGCACGACGCCCTTGCCGGCCTTGATGAAGTCGTTGAGCGCGGCGCGGCAGTCGGGCGTGGCCCACTTGGCGGCGTTCACGCTCAGGATGGCGACGTCCACGTTCTTCAGTTCGCGCGCGGTGGTCGCGCCGTCCTCGGTGTAGTTCACGGAGAAACCCGCCGCCTTGAGCGTTTCGCTATCGGCGCGGTTGAAGAACTTTTGGTAATCGTGCGAACTGCCGCCGCCGACGAGCAGCGCCTTGGTGCCCGCGCCCCAGGTGAACGGCGCGGAGGGCAGGGCATCGGTCGCGGTCGTGGCCGGCGCGGCGGCGACTTTCTTCGGCGCGGGGCCGCTGTCCGCGGTGATGGCGATGAAGACCGTGGCGACCTGATTGTTCAAACTCTCCAGCGTGATTTTGGAAATCGTGCCGCCCTTCAACTCGCGAGTGAAGGAGCGCACCTGGCCGTTGTTCACGAGGTCCAGCACCTTGGTCGAGCCGGGTACTTCGTTGCCGGGGTTGATGTAGTCCACGATCTCGACGCCGTTCTTGAGATCGAACTGTTCGCTGCCGCCCCCCACGTAAGTGACGGTGACCTTGGCCGCGACCAGGCCCTTGGAACCGTCGCCATTGTAGGGCCAGGCCCAGCCGCCGACGCCGCCGAGGAAGTGCAGGCGGCTGGCCTTCACGTTCAGGCCGGGCAACTCAACTTTCTGCGGCAGCGTCTTGGCAAAGCCCGAACCGCCCTTGAGCACCACGATGTTGTTGCCGGATGAAACCTTGGCCGGATTTTCCACCGCGAACGGCACGTCGCCGGCCTTGACGAGGCCGAATTTCTTGAAGCGCAGTGATTCATCGACCCGGTCCTGGCTGCTGAACAATCCCTTGCGCGTGTCCGCCGTGAACGCGTTCTTCATGTCGATGACGCGGTACTTGCTGTCGCCGCCGACCATGTAGGCCAGGAGGTCGCGCAAGGTTTCCTCGCCCAGCGCCTCGAAGCCCTCGGGCATGATGGAGCGACCGGTGTTGCGGCGCGATTTGATGTCGGCAGTTTTAATCTCCGTGTCGTTGATGGCGTTGCGGATGACGACGCTCTGCTTCGTGTCACGTCCGAGCATGCCGTCGTAGGTCTCGCCGTCCTTGGTCTCGATGCTCACGGCCATGTAGTTCTCTTCGACCATGCGGTTGGGATCGAGAATGTGGACGAGCAATTCATGCACGCCATGCACGCCCATGCCGGTGAGGTCCGGCGCGAGCGCCTTGCCCTCGCCGTTGAACTGATGACAAACGCCACAGTTGACCGTGAAAGCCTGACGGCCCTTTTCCAAGTTGCCCGGCTTGCTCATTCCCGGCTCCAGCTTGGTGATGAGCGCGTTCTTCTCCTTCACTTCCGGCCCGCGCAATTCATCGATCACTTCGTTCGCGCGCTTCGCCACCGCGCCATCCGCGTGCGTGCGCAGGCGGTGAACGGACGCGGGGTTGAGCGAGGCCAGCGTGAGCGTGCCGCCCTTGAGCGCGTCCACGAAGGCGCGAGACCAGTCGCTGCGCTTAATGATCTGGGCGAACATCGCGTCCTGCGACTCGGGGGAAATTTTCGCAAAGCTCGCGGCAAACGCCGGGCCGACGCTCGCGTCGCCCGTGGCTCCGAGCAGGTCTATGGTGCGGCGCTGCAACTCCGGCGAGGCCGAAGAGCCGACAATCTTCGCCACTCTCGGCACGATCTCCGCGTTCAATTGACGCACGCCCAGCAGGCTGCCCACAACTTGTGCACGCTGATCATCCGGCTGACTCGCGTCGCCAAGTCTGGCGAGCAGATCTTGCACGCGTGAATTCACTTCTGCGGACATCGCGCCTCCTTTGTCCCAGCGTGCGATGAGTGGCAGCGCGGACGCGGGCACGGCCGGGTTTGCGGACTTGAGCGTGGTGCCGAATGCGCCGCGCAATTCCTCGGACCATTTCGGCACGGTGGCGGGCTTGAGCGCCTTGGCGAGCGATTCAAAGATCACAGCCTTCAATCCATCCGCGCTGGCC
>JBBQYK010000453.1:0-3466 GCA_038208765.1 Verrucomicrobiota bacterium | reverse complement strand
AGGTTGTAGAGCGTGAGTTCGATGCGGTGATCGGTGACGCGGTTCTGCGGGAAATTGTATGTGCGAATCTTCTCACTGCGGTCGCCGGTGCCGACCTGGTCTTTGCGCTGCGCGGCGTACTTCGCATTCTCCTCGGCGATTTTGCGGTCGAGCAGACGTGAGCGGAGAACAGTCATGGCCTTGGCGCGATTCTTAATCTGCGAACGCTCGTCGGCGATGCGGACGGTGAGACCGCTGGGCTTGTGCTGAATCTGCACGGCGGAGTCGGTGGTGTTCACGCCCTGGCCGCCCTTGCCCGACGCGCGACAGCAGGTGACTTCGATGTCTTCGGGCCTGATCTCGACATCCACTTCCTGCGCCTCAGGCAGCACGGCCACAGTCGCGGTGCTGGTGTGAATGCGGCCCTGCGCTTCGGTGGCGGGCACGCGCTGGACGCGATGCACACCGCTCTCGTACTTCAGGCGCTTGTACACGTCGCTGCCGGTGACGGTGAAGATAACCTCCTTGAAGCCGCCGAGGTCAGACGGGCTGGAGTCCATCGTCTCGACCTTCCAGCCGTGGTCCTCGGCGTAGCGGGTGTACATGCGATAGAGGTCGGCGGAAAACAGCGCGGACTCGTTGCCGCCGGCGCCCGCGCGGATTTCGATGATGGTGTTGCGTGAGTCCGTCGGGTCGGGCGGCAGCACGCCGGCCTGCACGGCGAGCGCGCGGCGCTTCTCCTCGGGTTCGAGGCGGGCGATTTCCTCGCGGGCCATCTGGGCCATTTCGGATTCCTCCGGCTCGGTGGTGAGGAGCGCACGGTTCTCGGCGAGGTCGCGCGCGACTTTCAGATACGCCTCGCCGTCCGCGACAAGACCTTTCAGGCGCGCGTATTCCTTCGAGAGTTCCTGAGCCTTCTGGTTGTTGGCAAAGGCGTTCGGATCGCTGAGCTGAACTTCAATTTCAGCAAAGCGCTGGCGGAACTTTTCGATGTGCGGCTTCAGGTCCATTTAAGATTTCGGATTTACAATTTGAGGATTCATTTGGGCCTTGGAACAAACACGCCACCCGAGAATCGCAAGCCGTGGTGGAAAAAAGAATCCGCCCGCTTGGCGCGGGCGCCAAGCGGGCGGAGTCGAAAGTCGCTGGCTAACTCTTTTTCTTCTTGCCGGTGTTGGCGGCGGCGGTCGCGGCCTGGGCGGCCTGCGTCTTGGCCAAGCGCTGCTGGAACTTGTCCACGCGGCCGGCGGTGTCCACGAATTTCTGCTGGCCCGTGTAGAAGGGATGGCAGGCGTTGCAGATGCCAATGATGGTGACCGGCTTCACGGAACGCGTCTTGATCACGTTGCCGCAGGCGCAACGAATCTCGGCTTCGCGATAGTTCGAATGAATGTCAGCTTTCATAAAAGAGGGCGGAAGGTATCAGCCAAACGTCCGCTGGCAAGCGGGAATTTGGTCCTTCTGGCCCAGCGAGAACCGCGCCCTGGACCGCGCTTTCCGCCCGCCTTCTTGCTTTCAATTCGCTCACACTTACACTCCCGCCATGCAACTGCCGGACGCGGTGCCCGTGATGACCTTGCCCAGCGCAACTCTTTTTCCGCAGGCGCTGCTGCCCCTCTATATCTTCGAGCCGCGTTACCGCCGGATGCTCGCCGAGGCGCTCGACTCGAACCGCATGTTCTCCGTGGCCATGCAGCGTCCCGGACGCACGCGCGAAATTCCTTGTCCGGTCGCGGGTCTCGGACTCATCCGCGTCTCCGTCGGCCACAATGACGGCACGTCGCATCTCATCCTCCAGGGGCTGTCGCGCGTGCAGCTCGGCGAAACCGTGCAATACAAACCCTACCGCGTGCAGCGCATACACCCGCTCGTCGCCGCCGAGACTGACAACGTGACCGTGGACGCGCTGGTCGCGAAAGTTCACGAACTCGTCGAGCAACGCCTCGAACTCGCGCCGTTTCCCTCGCCCTTTCCCCTGAAGAAAAAAAGCGGCGGCGACCCGCACAAGCCGACGGTTTTCTCGAAGAAGGAAGTGTTGAGCTACCTCTCGCAACTGCCCGGAGCGGACCAGGTCGCGGATCTTGTGACCTGCGCGCTGCTCTCGGAAGCCGTGGAGCGGCAGAAGATTTTGGAGACCGTGGAGATCGAGGGCCGCCTGAAACATCTCATCCATTTTTTGATGGCGGAGATTTCCCGGCGGCAAAAGAATCCGGCTCCATGAACGAAGCCCAGACTGGAATTAACGATGACGCGCCGCTCGACGCCGAGGGCGAGCGGATGATGACCGAGATTTTCGCGCACATGGTCATCCAGAACACGAACATGGCGCTGATGTTCCTCGGCGCGATGCCGCATCCGCAGACCGGCGAGCGCGGGCAAGACCTGGAAGCGGCGCAGATGTTCATCGCGCAGCTCGAAATGCTGGAGGTGAAAACCGCCGGCAATCTCGCGCCCGAGGAGCAGAAGCTGTTGCAGCAAAGTTTGATGCACTTGCGGATGACCTTCGTGCAGGCGGTGGACAACCCGTCGAAAGCGGAAGCGGTGAAAGGGCCTGACGCTGCGGCTGCGACGCCCGCGCCACCGGAAGCGGCTGCGCCCTCTGTCCCGCCCGACGCGGCTGAGTCGAACAAACGTTTCACGAAAAAATTTTGAAGCGATTCCGGACCATGCCAACGCCGGAACAGGTCAGGGACAACGTGCTGCCGGTTAACCGGCAGGAGCCGCGAATTTTTCCGCGCCGCCTACACTCGCCATCGTTGTCCGAACTTTTCAGCCCCTGCCGGTTGCAAACCGGCAGCACGCTGTTTCCGCCCCACGCCAGCGGGACGCTGGCGGCACGCTCATGATCCGCCTCGTCCTGTTCGACATTGACGGCACGCTCATCCATTCGGGCGGCGCGGGCGAGAAGGCGTTCGCGCGCGTCTTCGCCAACTTCTTCGGCGTGAACGACGGCACGGAGAAATTAAAATTCGCCGGGCGCACCGACGTCTCCATCTTGCGCGAGTTCTTCGTCCACAACGCCATTGCGCCCTCGGCGGAAAACATCGAGCAGTTCCTGGACGCCTACGTGTTCATGCTCGAACACATGCTCCAACAACTGCCCGGCGGCGTGCATCCTGGCGTGTGGACGTGGCTCCATGAGTTGCGTGCGCTGCCACAGCCGCCCGTCATCGGCCTGCTCACCGGTAACATCGTGCTCGGCGCGGAAATCAAGCTGCGCCAGTTCAACCTCTGGGGCCAGTTCAGCACCGGCGCGTTCGCCGACGATTCGGCGGAGCGCAACGAGATCGCCGCCATTGCCAAACAGCGCGGCGAAAAATTGCTGGGCCAGCCATTGCGCGGGGATGAAGTCCTCGTCATCGGCGACACGCCGCTCGACATCGCCTGCGCCCGCGCTATTGATGCGAAAGTGCTCGCTGTCGGCACCGGCATCTATCGCGTGAAAGACTTGCAGCCCTTCAAACCTGACTGGGCCGTGGACAATTTG
>JBBQYK010000452.1:0-3479 GCA_038208765.1 Verrucomicrobiota bacterium | reverse complement strand
CGGGAACATCCACATGGGCACCATCGCAGGGAAGTTGAACGGCGTGATGCCGACGCACACGCCGAGCGGTTGCAACATCGTCTCGCAATCCACGCCGCGCGCGATGTTCTCCAGCGTGTCCCCCATGAGCAGCGACGGAATCCCGCACGCGTATTCCACATTTTCCAACCCGCGAAAAATGCTGCCGCGCGCCTCGACCAGCGTCTTGCCGTGCTCGCGCGAAACGCTCGCACAGATGCGGTCGAAGTTTGCTTCGAGCAACTGACGGTAGCGGAAGAACACGCGCGCCCGCTCGACGGGCGGCGTGTCGCGCCATGCGGGGAACGCCGCCGCCGCCGCCTGCACCGCTTCATCAACGTGCGCCGCCGTCCCGATGGGACATTCGGCAATCACTTCGCCAGTCGAAGGATTGTAGATCGGTGAGGTGGGAGTGTTCGACGGCGCGCGCCATTCGCCGCCGATAAAGTTTGGGCATGTGGGCATGGCGTTATCCTTTAGACAAGGCGTCGGATTGTTGCACGAAAGAATCTCCGCTCCATTCGCCATCGGCTTTGACGACTTTCGGATTCGCAGCCGCCGCCTTCTGCGCAGCCTTGCGCTCCGTCTGCCGCTTCACGAGGTCGGCGTGCGTGGTGAAGTAGTCGAGGCTCTTGCCTTTGAAATCCGCGAGCGTTTCGAACTTGTGCTTGGCCATGAAGGTCAGCAGTTCCTCGCACATTGGCTTCACGCATTCGTAGCCGAACTTCATGACGCCGGTGCAGACCTGCGTGGTGTCCGCGCCGAGGAGGATGAATTGCGCCGCGTCGTAGCCGCTCTCGATGCCACCGATGCCGGAGAGCGAACGTCCGGGAAATTCACTACGAATCATCGTGGCGATCTCCATGACCATGCGCAGGGCGATGGGTTTCACGGCCTTCGACGAATATCCGCCGGGGGTCGTGTAGCCCTCGACCGTCGGCTCGGGACGGAGCGTGTCGAGGTTCACGCCGACGACGCTGCGGATGGTGTTGATGGCCGCAAGCCCCGTCGCGCCGCCGCGCAAGGCCGCGCGGCTTGGGTCTTCGATGTGCGTGATGTTTGGCGTCATCTTCGCCCAGAATGGTTTTGTGACGGCGGACTTCACCCAGCCGCAGACTTCTTCGAGGATGTCCGGGTCCTGGCCCATCGCCGCGCCCATCTTGCGCTCGGGCAATCCATGCGGGCAGGAGAAGTTTAGCTCAAACGCATCCACACCGGACGCCTCGCAGCGTTGCACGATCTCGATCCACGCGTCCTTGTTGTACTCCTCCATGATGCTCGCAATGAGCACGCCCTCCGGATGCATCTGTTTGCACTTCTTGAATTCCTCCTCCCACAGCTTGAACGGGCGGTCGCTGATCAGCTCGATGTTTTCCCAGCCGATGACTTCCTGGCCATCGCCCGCCATCAGCTTGCCGTAACGCGGCGTGACGTTGACGACCTTGCTCGCGTCGAGCGAAACGGTCTTGGCGATGACCGCGCCCCAGCCTTCCTTGAAGGCGCGGGAGATGACGTTGAGGTTCGTGCCGGGCGGTCCCGATCCGATGACGAACGGGTTCGGCAACTTCAATCCATCAACTGTCGTTTGCAGGGTGGGCATAAGTTCAACTTTCCAAGTTCAACCGGCTTGGGCACGCTACTCAACAACGCGCATCGTCGCCATCACAATGTTCGTTTTGGCGGGACAGCCATGCACTCTCTAACCGCAACATTTCATAGCCGTAGCGCAGATTTTCAATCTGCCGTAGCGCAGAATTGGATTCTGCGGGGCTGCGGCCAGTTTGAACACGCTGGAACTTTCCAACGGCCTGCCGAGTGCAACTCGGCGATACGGCAGATTGCAAATCTGCGCTACGGCTTGGTGGCGCCAGCGTTTGAAGTGCGGTCGCTTCAACGCAGCTTTTATCTCTCGCCATGAATTCATTGCTCAATCCGAAACGCACGGTGGCCGAGTTGAAAGAATTGCGCACGTTGACCGGCGACGAACACGGCGCGCAGCGCGTCGCCTTCACCCAGCCGTGGCTGGAGGCGCGCGCGTGGCTTCGGAATAAGCTGATGGAGCTGCCGGTCGAGGTCCACACGGATGCGGCGGGTAATTTGTGGGCCACACTGCGAGGCGCGTCGGAAAAATTCCTGCTCATCGGCGGGCACATGGACTCCGTGCCGAACGGCGGCTGGCTCGACGGCTGCCTGAACGTCATGGCCGGCGTAGAGATTCTCCGGCGCATCAATGCTCAGTCCGGCGGCAAACCTCCGGTCACAGTACGCCTCGTGGATTGGGCGGATGAGGAAGGAGCGCGTTTCGGCAAAAGTCTGTTCGGCTCATCCGCCTGCTCTGGCAACCTCGACATGAACGAAGCGCGTGGCCTCGTGGACAAGGAAGGCGTCAAACTCCCCGACGCTCTGAAAAGCATCGGCGTGGATTTCGAGCGCGTGAAAGAGAGCGGCCAGGAACTCAAGAACGCCGCCGCCTACATCGAGTTGCACATCGAGCAAGGCCCGGTGTTGCTCGATCTCGATCTTCCGCTCGGTGCGGTGATCGGCACGTTCGGCGTCGAGCGCCACGCCATTACCTTCCACGGCCAGGCCGCACACTCCGGCAGCACGCCGATGAACCGTCGCAAGGACGCCTTCCTCGCCGCTGCGAAGATGAGTCCTGAGATTTACCAAATCGCCGAACGCAGCCAAAGTAGGGCAGGCGTCTCGCCTGCCCCCACTGAACAAACTGACACCCCTGCTCGCGCTGACGCGCTCGCCGGACAGGCGGGACGCCTGTCCTACGCTGGAGACATCAGCGGCGTCTGCACCATCGGCTCCTGCACGACCAAACCCGGCATCGTCACCAGCGTCGTCGAGGAATGCCGCCTCACGCTGGACCAGCGCCATCTCGACGCCACGAAGCTCGCCACAATGTTGCAGGAAGCGAAGGACGCCAGCGAACGCTTCGCGAAAGAAGGCAACGTGAAGGTCACTTGGGAACGTCTTTGGCAAATCGCCCCGCGCCCGTTCCACGACGAACTCATCACGCTCTGCGACGAATCCATCCGCGAAACGTGCGGCCCAGCCCATCGTTTGCCCAGCGGCCCGCTCCACGACGCCGCCGAAGTCGCCGCCGCCGGCGTGCCCACGGTGATGATGTTCGTCCAAAGCCTCCACGGCATCAGCCACAACAGGATCGAGGACACGAAGGTAGAGCACCTCGAACTCTGCGTGACCGCCTTCGACAAGCTGGCGGAGAAAACGATGGGGTGGATTCAGGCGCGCGGTTGAAGCCAGTCTGCGCCGCACCTGTCCCCCAAACAAAACAACCCGCGCTTGCGCGCGGGTTGCCTGTGCTGAATTAAGGCCAGACTGTTTAAAAACTAGCCGCTACTCAACAAACCAAAAGCCACTGAGTTACGGCGTGGACTTCTTGAACTCTTCCTTCTTCGTGACGGTGCCGTCCTGATTGACGGTTTCCG
>JBBQYK010000451.1:0-3494 GCA_038208765.1 Verrucomicrobiota bacterium | reverse complement strand
CCCGGGCGTGGTTGCGCTGCACGGTCACGAGCGCGACGCCGAGACCGAGGCAGATCAAAAGCAAAAGAACGATGGCAATCTTGGACTTCATGCGGGGCCAAAAGTGCATTCCGCGAAAACATTTGGCAAGCGATGCTTCGGCTCCGCAGGCCTGCTGTCCCGCGCCCCAGTTCCACGAAAGGAAAACTTGCCTGCCTCTTGGGCGTGGCTCTTACTTCGCCGGATTTTGCAGATGATGACTCCTGAACTGCTCACCAAAGCCAAGTCGCTCGGTTTTTCCGACCGGCAGATCGCCCATCTTACCGGGACAACCGAAGACGCCATTCGCGCGCGCCGGAAGGAAATCGGCCTAGTGCCGAGCTACCGGCTCGTGGACACCTGCGCGGCCGAGTTCGAGGCCTACACGCCGTATTATTATTCCACCTACGACCGGGGCGACGACGAGGTGCGCGGCAACACGGCGAAGAAGGTAATGATTCTCGGTGGCGGGCCGAACCGCATCGGGCAAGGCATTGAGTTTGACTACTGCTGCGTTCACGCGGCCTTCGCGCTCAAGGCAGACGGGTTTGAAACCATCATGGTGAACTCGAATCCCGAGACGGTTTCCACGGACTACGACACGAGCGACAAGCTGTTCTTCGAGCCGCTCACGCTAGAGGACGTGCTGCACATTTACGAACGCGAGAAGTGCTGGGGAGCGATTGCGCAGTTCGGCGGGCAAACGCCATTGAACCTCGCGCTGGCCTTGCAGAAGAACGGCGTGAACATCATCGGCACCTCGCCGCAGAGCATCGAAGTAGCCGAGGACCGCAAGCTCTTCGCCGCGATGCTGGACCGGCTGAAAATTCCGCAGCCGCCGAACGGCCTCGCCACGAACGAAGCCGAGGCGCTCGTCGCCTCCAAGCGCCTGGGCTATCCCGTGCTGGTGCGCCCGAGCTTCGTGCTCGGCGGGCGCGCCATGCAGATTGTTTATTCCGACGCGGAGTTGTCGCACTACATGCGCTTTGCCGTCGAAGCCTCGCCCGAACGCCCGGTGCTGGTGGATAAATTTCTCGAAGACGCGACCGAGGTGGACGTGGATTGCATCGCGGATGTCGGGCAGTTCGCGGACGCGAAGGACGGCACGATTGTCATCGGCGGGATGCTGGAGCACATCGAGTTCGCGGGCGTGCATTCCGGCGACGCCGCGATGGTGCTGCCGCCGCACACGCTCTCGCAGGGCGTCATTGAAACCATCCGCCAATACACGCACGCGATGGCGCGCGAGTTGAAAGTCATCGGCCTGATGAACGTGCAGTACGCGGTCAAGGGCGACACCGTTTATGTCCTCGAAGTGAACCCCCGCGCGTCGCGCACGGTACCCTTCGTGAGCAAGGCGATTGGCAGGCCGCTGGCGAAGCTGGCCGCGCAAGTCATGGCCGGCAAGACGCTCAAACAAGTCGGATTCACCGAGGAAATCTGGACGAAGTATTGGGCGGTGAAGGAGTCGGTGTTCCCATTCAACCGCTTTCACGGCCAGGACATTCTGCTCTCGCCCGAAATGCGTTCGACCGGCGAAGTGATGGGACTCGACGCCGATCTCGGCATCGCCTACGCGAAGTCGCAGATGGCCGCGAACTCGCCGCTGCCGTTGAGCGGCCGCGTCTTCATCAGCGTGAGCGACGCGCACAAGGCATCCGTGGCTGGGGTCGCGAAACAGTTTGCGGATCTCGGCTTCGAACTCGTCGCGACCGGCGGCACGGCTGACGTGATCGAAAAGGCGGGGCTGAAAGTGGAGAAGATTTACAAACTTCAGGAGGGCCGTCCGAACGCTATCGACCTGCTCAAGAACAAGGAGATCCAACTCGTGATCAACACGCCGGCCGGAGCCACGCCGCGCGCGGACGAAGTGAAGATTCGCACCACCGCCGTTTATACCGGCACGCCGATCATGACGACCTTGAGCGGAGCGAAGGCCGCCGCGCTGGGCATTGCCGCGTTGAAGAAGAACGGTTACGCGGTGAAGACGGTGCAGGAGTATCACTGAGTTTTTCGAGCGACGTCCGGCGGACACGCGACCGCGCCCCCGATCCATTCGAGGAGCGAAACCAGCAATCGGATTGCCAGCGGCCTGGATTTGTCTAGGCTCGGCCCCACTCCGCCTATGGCAACGCTCGTCGCAAACAACGCAGAGGCTCCGGTCAGTCATCTGAATCTTCGTCCCGGCATCAATCTCGTGGGCCGGGCGGAGGGCAACCACCACGTCGTCCCGCACGGCTCGATCTCCAGCCGGCACTGCGAAATCGTGTGCAACGACGGCGCAATTTCCGTGCGCGATCTCGGTTCGACGAACGGCACGTTCATCGACGACCAGCCGGTGCAGCAGCAGCCGCTCGCGCACGGTCAGCGGCTGAGATTTGGCGGCGTGGAGTATGTGCTCGAAGCGCCGGAGACCGCCGCGCCGCGCACCAGCGGCCTGCGCGTGAACGCCCTGCCGCACGTCCGCACCGTGGAGACGGCCGCCGCCCCGCCCGTCGCGCACACGGCGCAGGAGTCCATTGCCACGATCCGTCCGATGATGCGTGAGGAGCCGAGTTTTTACCGGCTGTTGCCCGGGGCGTTTGGTTATCCGTTCAAGAGCAAGGGCATCCTCCTGCTCGTGATTGGGGCCGTGGTTTTTCTCGTGCTGGAATTTCTCGCGAGCTGGTCGTGGATCGTCAGCATCATCAGCACCGGCTACGTGTTTGCCTACATGCAGAAGATCATTTCGCACACCGCGCAGGCCGAGGACGAGATGCCAGACTTCCCGGAGTTCGGCGAATGGTGGTCGGACATCATCCTGCCCTTTCTTCTGTTTGTCGGAACCTTCGTGGCCTCCTTCGCGCCGGCCATCGCGTTGTTCTTTCTGCTGAAAGGGAGCGTCGAAGGGGTTGAAATGGGCGTGGCGATCATCGCCGCGATTGTCGTCGGCGCGATCTATTTTCCCATGGCCCTGCTGGCCGTGGCGGTGTCGGACAGTTTCGTGGCGCTCAGTCCGCACATCGTGGTGCCATCGATGATTCGGACCATCCTGCCTTACACGGTCACGCTGCTCGTGCTCGGCGTGCTGGTCGGGGTACGGTTCGGAGCGGAGTTTGGGATGGCCTTTGCGTTGGTCGCCATGGATTCGCCCGAGATACCAGGGGCGATTCTCTCGGCCGTGGTGCTGGGATTCATCTCGCTCTACCTGCTCGTCGTGGAAATGCGCGTGCTCGGCCTGCTCTTCCGCTCCTACCGCCAGCGCCTCGGCTGGCTGGGGTAAGATTGCGAAACGCCGGCTTTCGAGCGGGCAGGTGGCGAGATATTGAGTCTCGTGTCGCTGGCACGGCTGACCCGGGTGCATCTTGCCACTGTTGTCGTTGAGCCTCGGCAAGGGCTTTTGGTCGCGGAGCGACCGCAGGAAATTAGCCCGGCACGAAGTGCCGGGTGGGCGGTGGGAAAGTGTTTTCGTCCCGGCGGGACGGCGGAACTCCACC
>JBBQYK010000450.1:0-3502 GCA_038208765.1 Verrucomicrobiota bacterium | reverse complement strand
AATCCTGAATCCGCCGCCAGCCGGCTCTGGTTGCAGACGCTGCCGCTGTCGGGCGGTCTGGCCTTCACCTTCGAGGCCGTGTCGAACCGGACTTACACCGTGCAGTATCGCACCTCGTTCAGCACCGGTTCGTGGGTGCAATTGTCCAACTTCATCTCGGCCCCGACCAATCGCGTCGTGGAGATCACGAACACGACCGGGGACTCGGCCCGCTACTACCGTGTGGTGACGCCGCTCGTGCCGTGAGGGGGAAGCCCCCGTCGGAGCCATTGATCGGAGCGCGGACCGCCGAGTCCGCGCGTTCCTGCTGATGGAACCACGGAAGACACGGAAAACACGGAAGCGGAACTCATTGGCGAACGCACGGCTCACCACAGACTTTCCTTCCGTGTGATCCGTGTCTTCCGTGGTTGAACTCGCGGACTTGGCGCTCCGCGCTCCGATATTTCGACAAATCGTTTCAGTTGGGCGACAGTCCAGCATCAACCCGAAAATAATGATGACTCCGAATGATGGTCGCCATGTTGTGTCCAGCTTTAGCGCGGCTTTGTTCTTCTTGATCCTCGCGGTGCTCACCCCCGCGTCCCGCGCGCAAAACGTTCTCATCAACGAAATCATGTTTCATCCCTCGTCCGAGAATTCGCGCGAGGAGTATCTGGAACTGTTCAACGCCGGGCCGACGAACGTGAACCTCTCCGGCTGGCAGTTCACGCGTGGCATCCGCTTCACCTTTCCCAGCAACACCTTCATCAAGGCGTCCGGCTATCTCGTGCTCGCGGGCCAGCACGCTGCCTTCACCGGCAAATACCCCGGCGTGACCAACGTGCTCGGCGATTTTGTCGTCACGCGCATCACCAACGTCGTCAACGGCACCTACACGAATTTTGAAAACTCCCTGAGCAACGGGCGCGACCGTCTGACCCTCGTGAATGCTGCCGGCAACGTCATCGACGACCTCACCTACGCCGACGAGGGCGACTGGGCGGTGCGCCAGCGCGGCCTGCTTGATGGCTGCTGCCAAGGCTGGACGTGGCTCTCACGCGCGGACGGTCTCGGGCGTTCGCTGGAGTTGATCAACCCGGCGCTGCCGAACGAACGCGGGCAGAATTGGGCCGCCAGCACCACGGTCAATGGCACGCCCGGCGTCGCCAATTCCACCGCCTCCGCCAACGCCGCACCGCTCGTCGTGGACGTGGCGCACGCGCCGCTCATTCCGCAGTCCACGAACGCAGTTACGATTTCCGCGCGCACCATTGACGACGCGCCGCCTGCCGCCGTCACGCTCTTCTGGCGCGTGAACATCGTCGGTCCGCCCGCGTTCACCAGCGCGGCGATGTTCGACGACGGCGCGCATGGCGACGGCGCGGCGGGAGATGGTCTCTGGGGTGCGGTCATTCCCGCACAGGCGAACTTCGCCATCGTGGAGTTCTACGTCGAGGCGGTGGACGGATCGAACCAGACGAATGCCTGGCCGCGCCCCGCCGTGAACACGGACGGCGTGACGTTGATGAATCGAGAGAGCTTCTCGGTCAACGCGCTCTACCAGGTGGACAACACGGCCTACACCGGCAGCGCGCCGCTGCACAAAATCATCATGACGCCGGCGGAGCAGACGGAGTTGGGGAATCTCTTCAACGGTTCGCCCAACAGCGACGCGGCGTTCAACAACACCTTCATCAGCGTGGACGCGCAGGGCGTGGAAGTTCGTTACCTCTGCACGGTCCGCAATCGCGGCAACGGTAGCCGCTCCGGCACGCCGCACAATTACCGCATCGGCTTCGTCTCCGACGCGCCCTGGCGGAACAAGGGCGGCCTCAACATGAACGCGCGCACGCCGTGGGCGCAGCATTTTGGCTCGGTGCTGGCGTTGCAATCCGGTGCGACGGGCGCGGACTCGTTCGCGGCGCAGTTCCGCGTGAACGGCGGTGCCGGTCCCGGTGGCACGCCGCCGAACAACCATTACGCGGCCAACGAAGACATCGGCGGCGACTGGGCGGAAAATCACTTTCCGAACGACAGCAGCGGCAACGCCTACAAGGTGCAGCGCAACATCAATCCACCGAATTTCAATTATCGTGGCACCACGCCCGCCTCGTATCAGAACACCTACTTCAAGGAATCCAACGCCAGCGAGAACGACTGGATGGACATGATCACGATGCTCGAAGTGATGGGCGAAAATCAGACCGGACTCTTCACCAGCGCGCGGGCGCGGGCCGCCGTGAACGTCGAGCAGTGGCTGCTCCATCTCGCGGTCATGAACCTGATGGGCAACAACGAGACGGGCCTGAACTCCGGCTACAACGACGACTACTTCATGTATCGCGGCGTGAACGATCCGCGCTTCCTGCTCGTGTATCACGACCTCGACACGGTGATGTCGCAGGGCGGCTCGCAAGGCACGGGCGTGGATATTTTCACCGCCACTTCGCAGCCGGGTGCGGGCAGCGGCGCGGCCATGAACAACTTCATGCACCATCCCGAGTTCGAACCGCTCTACTACCAGACCTTGCAGCGGTTGTTGAACACCACCTTCGCGAAGGCGAACTACGACGCGCTCATCACGCAGACGCTGGGTTCCTACATCCCGGTCGGCACGATCAACACGATGAAGACGTGGATGGATGCGCGACGCTCGTTTGTGCAGGGGTTGCTCAACACTTACTTCGTCTCGAACCCGCCGCCGCCTACCGCGACGGTCGCAGGCACGCCGCGTTCGCCCACGCCGTTCACGACCGCGACGCTCACCGTCGGCGGATCGAACGTGGTGAGCTACCGCTTCAAATTCAACAACGGCAGCTACGGCGCGGAGACGCCGGTGGCCACGCCCATCTCGCTCGCCGGACTCGCGAACGGCAGCACCAACGTCGTGTTCGTCATGGGCAAGAGCGCGGCTGGCGCGTGGCAGCATGGCACCAATTCACCGACCGTCTCGTCCGTTTGGATCGTGAACACCGCGACGCCTGCGGTGCGCCTGAACGAAGTGTTGGCGCAGAACACCACCGCATTGAATCACGTTGGCACCTTCCCCGACGTGATCGAACTGTTCAACGAAGGCGGCTCGACGGTGAACCTCGGCGGACTGCGCCTCACCGATGATCCGTTGAACCCGAACAAGTTCACCTTCCCGACGAACACCACGCTCGTCGCGGGCGGCTACCTGCTGGTGTTCGCGAACAACGAGGACGGCAGCGGCGGCCTGCACACCGGCTTCAGCCTGAGCGCGAGCGGCGAGGGCGTTTATCTTTTCCACGCCACGAGCAACACGGTGCTGGACTCGGTGGTGTTTGGTTTGCAACTCGCGGATTTGTCCGTGGGGCGCTTCGGCACGTCGGGCGAATGGAAACTCTGCGCGCCCACCTTTCCCGGTGTGAACAGCGCCGTTGCCACCGGCAGCCGCAACGCGCTGCGCATCAATGAATGGCTCACCGCCGGCACGCCGCCTTTCGCCGAGGATTTCGTGGAACTCTACAATCCGCTCACGCTGCCCGTGGATTTTGGC
>JBBQYK010000449.1:0-3505 GCA_038208765.1 Verrucomicrobiota bacterium | reverse complement strand
GCCGAATCTCCGCACGGCGGAGGCGCTGCTGGCGTCCCAACGCGCCGGGAAGGTGCTGTCGGTCTGTGTGGAGGTGTGCAGCGCGGCCTTCTACCTGGACAACGATCCTGGCGTGCTCGTGAGCGCTTGCCTGTTCGGCGACGGCGCCGCGGCGGCGGTGGTGTCCGCCACGCCGGGCAAGAGCACCCGCCGTGTGGAATGGGCGGCCGCAGGAACGGCGCTCAGCCCCGCGGACCGGGACTGCCTGCGCTTCGAGCACCGGCGCGGCATGTTGCGGAACATCCTCGCCCGCGAAGTTCCCGCGCTCGCCGCCCGGCACGCCGAGACCGTCCTCACCGAGACCCTGGAGCGCGTTGGCCTGCCACGGGAACGGATCGCCGGCTGGGTGTTGCACGCCGGCGGGCGCGAGGTGCTCATGGCCTTGCGCGATCGGCTCAACCTGTCGGAGGGCGACGTGCGTCACAGCGCGGCCGTGCTGCGCGACCACGGCAACATCAGCAGCCCGTCGGTCCTGTTCGCGCTTCAAGCGGCGTTGGCCGAGGATTCCCAAGGCGGCTGGTGGTGGCTGTCGTCGTTCGGCGCGGGCTTCAGTTGTCACGGCGCGCTGCTCAAGGTGGACTGATGGAACGCGTCGTCGAACCGGAATGGCTGGATGAATTGCCCGCGCAGGAACCGCGCGCCATTCATTCACGCGCGGATTTGCGACGGCTCAACTGGTGCATGAATCACGCCGAGGTTCTGGCGCGGGCGTTGCAGCCGGCGGACCAGCCGCGCCGTGTGATGGATCTCGGCTGCGGTGACGGGTCGTTCGCGCTGCGTCTCGCCGTCGCCGCACGGTGGCGTGCGTGCGAGGTCGTGCTGGTGGATCGCCAGCCCGTCATTTCGTCCGAAGTGCGCGCCGGTTTCGCGACGCTGGGCTGTCCGGTGATCGTGATTCAATGTGATGTGTTGCGCGAACTCGATGCCGCGGGCCAGGCGGATGTCGTGTTCGCCAATCTATTTCTTCATCACTTCAAGGACGCCGAACTGGCGCGGCTGCTGGCCGACATTTCTGCCCGCGCCACGCTGTTCGCCGCTTGCGAACCGAGGCGCGCGTCGCTCGCCTTATTGGCCAGCCGCCTCGTCGCCCTGATCGGCTGCAATGCCGTCACGCGCCACGACGCGCCCGCCAGCGTGCGCGCGGGATTTCGCGGGCAAGAACTCTCGCGACTGTGGCCGACGGCGGACGGCTGGCGTCTGGACGAGCGCGCCACCGGATTGTTCAGCCACTTGTTCGTGGCGACCCGGCGATGAAACCGATCACGATCATTGGCGGCGGACTGGCCGGGCTTTCGCTCGGCGTCGCGCTGCGCACGCGCGGCGTGCCCGTGACGTTGATCGAAGCCGGGCATTATCCACGGCATCGCGTGTGCGGCGAATTCATCAGTGGCGCGGGCTGGAAGTTTCTGGAGGAACATCAACTGACGGGACTTTTTCCGGCGGACAGAATTCGAACTGCGCACAACGCGGCGTTCTTTTCTGCGCGTCGGCTGATGCGTGTCCGAGCACTGCCTTTCCCCGCGCGCTGCATTTCGCGATTCATTCTCGACGCCGCCCTCTGTTCCCGCTTCCAAGAACTCGGCGGCGAGCTGCGCGCGAATGAGCGCTGGAGTGGCGCGACGGCCGCCGAAGGACTCGTGTGCGCCAACGGCCGGCGCGCGCAACCGGTGGACGAGGGCTGGCGCTGGTTCGGCCTGAAAGTTCACGCCCGGAACGTGCGCCTCGAAGCGGACCTCGAGATGCATCTGGCTGCCAATTCCTACGTCGGCCTCTGCCGTCTGCCCGATGACGAGGTCAATGTCTGCGGCTTGTTTCGTCGGCGCGTGAGCGCTCCAGCAAGCGGCAGTTCGATGGAATGGCTGCGCGGGGAAAGCGGCTCGCCATTGTTTCGCCGGTTGGAGAACGCGGAGCTGGACGAAGATTCATTTTGCGCCGTCGCGGGTTTGTCGTTGCGACCTCAGCCGATCCACGCCGGGGAATGCCGCATCGGCGATGCGTTGACGATGATTCCGCCCATCACCGGCAACGGCATGTCGATGGCCTTTGAGTCCGCACACCTCGCGCTCGATCCGCTCGTCAGCTACGCACGCGGGCAGTCGGAATGGCCAGACACCACGACGCGCCTCGCGGGTGCCTTAGGAGAAAAGTTCACGCGGCGATTGAGGTGGGCGGGGCTGTTGCATCGCGTCCTGTTCTCCCGGGTGGGTGGCGCTGCTCTGCCGCTGCTGTTCAGTTCCGAGCGGCTGTGGCGCGGGGCGTTCGCGGTCACACGCTGAGTTACGGCGTGGCCTCAGATTTTTTTTGCGGCCAGAAGAACAGTCGCCAGCGGTTTCCCTCTGAGGTCTTGGAATGCTGCACCAGGCCGAGGAGCGTAGAGGTCTTGCTCGATTCAGCGGTCGTCTCGCGCCGGTAAAGGTTCCACAGCAGCGACTGGCTGCGCGCACCGGTCTTCCCGTTTTTCTCCGAGCGCCACACGGACCAGAGCGGCGACCAGTTGCGTTCGATGCTTTTGCTGTTCGGCAAAATTGGCTCGATCGGCGCGAGGATTTGCAGGCGCTCGTTTCCTTCCCAATCGCGACGCCAGGTGTAGAGCGGCCAGAGGTCACGGCGGCGTTTGGCGTTCCCGGTTTCGGTGTTGCGCTCGGTGATGTGCGAGTAGAGATACAACAAAATGCGCGTGCGGTCGCGGTCCAGCGGGTCGGAGTGGACGCGGTTGTATTTGTAAATCGGCCACGCGTACCAGGAGCTTTCCAGAAATTGATTCGTCGCGCGGCTGAAGAACGGCCATACGCGATCCGTGTGCGACGATTCGCCGCGCCGGAAAACTACGAACGGCCACGGCGCACCAATCTCGTCATACTTCTTCTCGCGGTCGTGAACCGAACTCCAGCCGAGGATGAAAGGCACGGCCGTCGCGTCGCGGTTTGGCGAGCGCGTGAAACTGTAGAACGGCAGCAGGGCTTGCGTGTGGGACTCGTTGGTGCCGCCGAGACCGGCGCGCTGGTTCAAGAAAAGCGGCCAGAGGACAAACTTCCTGTCGTGACCCGGCACGGCGACTTCATCGCCCCACAAGTTCGTGCGCAGCGTGGGCACTTTGTGTTCATGACCGGCGAGCGGCCAGAACTGCCAGCCCTTCAATCCATCGCCGGTGCGCCAGTGAAAAATGGGGAAGAGGTAATTGTAAGTGTGCAGGTCGCGCTTGCGCGTCTCGACGTAGAGCGGAAACAGCACGAAGGAAATCTCGTCGCGGAACAGCCGGTTCTTCGCATGGCCCCAGATGGGCAGGAGCCAAGTGTAGTTATCCGCCGGATCGGTCGAGCGCTGCTGGAGGTAAATGGGAAAGAGCGAGAAGCGGTGTTTGTTCGTGTCGCCTTCCTTCACGCCGCCCGAGAAGTTGAACAATTGCAGAATCTGGAAACGATATTCTCCGCCGCTGCGGTCATACGTCAGGAGGGGGTAGAGAAAG
>JBBQYK010000448.1:0-3508 GCA_038208765.1 Verrucomicrobiota bacterium | reverse complement strand
GAAGTGAAGTCGCTGGCGCAGACGGAACTCTCGATGATGCCGGAGGGCTTGTTGCAGGCGTTGAGCGATGATGAAGTGCGCGACCTGCTGGCCTATCTCCGCAGCCCGGCGCAGGTGGCGCTGCCGACGGAGCAGAAATGAGCGGCGCGAACTCTCCAACCCCTCGTAGTGGGGCAGCCGTCCCGGCTGCCATCAGTCCTTGGGCCGTCTCGGCTGAAGAACCACCAGCCGGGACGGCCAGTGGACTAGTGGCCGGCGAGACGCCTGCCCCACTAACATTCCCTCTCAACTTAAAATGAAACTCACCTTTCGCCGTTTCGATCTGCGCTTCAAACACACCTGGCTCATCGCGAGCAGTCTCGGCGAGGGCGGGAAGGACATTTACCCCGCGGTGTTTGTCGAGTTGCGCGATGGCGATGACGTCATCGGCTACGGCGAGTCCGCGCCGTCGTCGCGCTACAAGGAGAACGTGCAGACGAGCCTCGCGTTTCTGGAGCGCGTGGAGGCGTCCCGCCTTTCCTTCGACGACGTGGCGGGCAGCATGGCTTACGTCGAGTCGCTGGCGCCGGGGGATTTTTCCCCGAAGGGCGCGATCAACATCGCGCTGCTCGATGGCGCGGCGAAGAAGGCGAAGCAGCCGTTGCATGATTTTCTTGGTTTGAAATTCGCGGAGGGGAAACACATCACCACTTTCACCATCGGCATAGACACGCCGGAAAAAATCCGGCTGAAGGTCGCCGAGGCGGAAGAGTTTCCGATTTTGAAAATCAAACTCGGCGCACCAGGCGATGAGGAAAATCTCGCCGCCGTGCGCGACGTCGCGCCCAAAAAACTGCTGCGCGTGGATGCGAACGAGGGGTGGAAGACGAAGGAGGAAGCGCTGCGCCGCCTGGAATGGCTGGCGCGCGACGGGCACATCGAGTTCGTGGAGCAGCCCATGCCCGCCGGGAGCGCGCCGGCGGATTTCATCTGGCTCAAGGAGCGTTCGCCACTGCCGCTTGTGGCCGATGAATCGTACGTGAGCGTGGCGGACGTGGCGTTGTGCGCGGAATGTTTTCACGGCGTGAACGTGAAGCTGTGCAAGACCGGCGGCGTGACGCGCGGCTTCGAGGCGCTGATGGCGGCGCGCGAGGCCGGTTTGAAAACCATGCTCGGTTGCATGACGGAATCGAGCATCCTCACCGCCGCCGGAATGCACCTCGCGGAACTGACCAACTGGCTGGACCTCGACGGAAATCTTTTGATCAACAACGATCCGTTCGCCGGTGTGACCTCGGTGCAGGGCATGATGTCGTTCGCCAGCGCGACGGAGCCGCACGGTCTGCGCGTGGCACCGCGCGGGTGATTGATGCTTCGCGTCGCAAGCCCAGAGGGCTTGAACGTGAATCGCCCCGTGTGGCGAGGCACGAGCGAATCCGGGGATCAGCACCGTCCCGCGATCCAACCCCAGGGCCAACGCGTCGAATTTCTCAGGAAGGTCGGCGAGGCGCAACGTGCTGCCGGTTTGTAACCGGCAGGGGCCAAAAGCTTTTCGAGCGGTTAAAAAGTTTTCTCAGCTTCGGAACATAGCGGCCCCTGCCGGTTACAAACCGGCAGCACGTTACCAGCGGGCCCTCCGGCTTGGCGGGCAGACCAAACGCATCCAAATGCTTTGCTTGATCCGGGGTTTTATTCGTCTGCCGGCTTTTCATTCCGGCAGCGGAGCGGCAGACAAATTAGGGCAGACGAATGGGGAAACATTGTCGAGGAGCCCCAGTTCCTCGCGGCTCAGGATTAGTTTTGCTGCGTTTGCGCTGGCTTGGCCACCGGCTGGTCGCGCTGGAAAAAAATCGGGCACACCGCTCGCCGCGCCTAAACTTCCCGAATTATTTGCCGTTATCTTTGTGCGATGCTTAAAGTCGCGCGCGCACAATGAAGAAGGTTCTCGTCATAGACGACACTCCCGAGATTCGGATGATCATCGAGGAGACGTTGAACATGTTTGGGTTTGACACGGTGCTCGCCGAAGACGGCGAGAACGGCGTGCTCATGGCGCGCGAGCATCTCCCCGACCTCATCATCTGCGACGTGCAGATGCCCAAGCTCGACGGCTTCGGCACGCTCGCGCAGCTCCGCGCGCACGAGAGCACGGCCACCATTCCCTTCATGTTCCTGACCGGCCAGGTCGAGCGGCCCAACATGCGGCGCGGCATGGAAATGGGCGCGGACGACTATCTCACCAAGCCCTTCACGCCCTCGGAACTGCTCGCCGCCGTGAACGCGCGGCTGGAAAAAATCGCCGAGACCGAGCGCCAGACCGAGAAGAAGCTCGACGAGTTGCGCGGCAAAATCACGCTCACCATGCCGCACGAGCTGCGCACGCCGCTCAACGGCATCATGGGGCTGGCCTCGATTCTCATCGACGGCCACCAGGACATGAAGCCCGGCGAACTGCTGGAGTATGCGCGGATGATTCATCTCTCCGCCGAGCGGCTGCACCGGCTGATCGAAAACTTCCTCGCCTACGGCCAGATCGAACTGATGGCCAAGGACGCGAAGTCCATTCTCCTCACGGCCACCGGCAGTGCCACGGCGGTCGCGCCCATTATTTCCGACACTGCGCAGGCCGTGGCCGCGCGGTGGAAGCGCGAGGACGACCTGCGCCTCGAAGTGCGCGGATGCACCGTGCCGGTCATTGCGGACAGTTTGCAGAAGGTGGTCGAGGAATTCGTGGACAACGCGTTCAAGTTCTCCGACGCCGGCACGCCGGTGCGCGTGATCGCCGGCTCGCTGGATCAAACTTTCTCGCTCAATGTCATCAACAGCGGACGCGGACTCACGGCAGATCAGATTGCGAAGATCGGTCCGCACATGCAGTTCGAGCGTGAGAAGTACGAGCAGCAAGGTGCGGGCTTGGGCTTGATCATCGCCAAGCGGCTGACCGAATTGAACGGCGGAAATTTTTCCATCAACAGCACGCCGGGCCGCGAGACGCGCGTGACGGTGACCTTCCCCGCGCCGTCGATTTTGCAGAAGCGGTGACGAGCCGTAGTGGGGCAGCCGTCCCGGCTGCCACCGTCCGATGGGCGTCCCGCCTGTCGAAAAAACCCCACTGAGAACCGCCAGCCGGGACGGCCAGCGGGACAGATGGCAGCCGGGACGGCTGCCCCACTACGAGTTGCCCATGAGCTTCAGATACCACCGCACCGTCTCACGCAGCGCGTCGTCAAAATCCGCCCGCGCCCTCCAGCCGAGTTCGCGTTCCACCTTCGTCGGATCAATCGCGTAACGACGGTCGTGGCCGGGACGATCTGCGACGTGCGAGATGAGAGCGCGAGAATGACCGCCCAGTTCCGGCGCGAGTTCGTCCACCAAGTCGCAGAGGTGTTCGGCCATCTGGCGGTTCGTGCGTTCGCAGCGTGCGCCGAGATGGTAAGTCTCGCCGGAGCGCCCGCGCGTCAGCACCTGCCAGAGCGCCTCGGCGTGGTCGCGCACAAAAATCCAGTCGCGCACCTGCTGGCCGTCGCCG
>JBBQYK010000447.1:0-3518 GCA_038208765.1 Verrucomicrobiota bacterium | reverse complement strand
GCCGAAGGCCTTGGGACTGCGGCCAGTATTGCCGCTCTGGATCCCCGGCGGAGCCGTTTCCCCCGAGGCACCTCCCGTGCCGGGGCGAGAGCGGCAATGCTGGCCGCAGTCCCAAAGCCTTTGGCTTCATGTTTCCAATCGGTAGCCCACGCCATGCACGGTCTTGATCCAGCGCGGCGCGTCGGGGTTCTTCTCCAGCTTGCGGCGCAGCGAGGCGATGTGCATGTCCACCGTGCGCGTGGTCGGAAAAGCCGCGTAGCCCCAGGCCACATCGAGAAATTTCTCGCGCGAGACCGGCTCGCCCTGCGCTTCGGCCAGCAGCCGCAGCATGGCGAATTCCTTGGTCGTGAAGTGGAGGGCCTTGCGTTTGCGCGTCGCACTCTGGCGGATGAAATCAATCTGCACGTCGCCGAGCGCGAGTTCGTTCACGAAGGAACCGGGCCGCTGCACTCGGCGCAGCAAGGCCCGCACGCGCGCCAGCAATTCATCCGTGCTGAACGGCTTCACGAGATAATCATCCGCGCCCGCGTCGAGTCCGTTCACGCGGTCGCGCACCTGGCCCTTGGCCGTGAGCATGAGCACGGGCGCGGCGTGGCCGAGTCGGCGCAGTTCCGCGCAGACGGCGAAGCCATCGAGGCGGGGCATCATCACGTCGAGCAGGATGAGGTCGGGCTTCTCCTTCAACGCGCGCTCCAATCCGCGCTCGCCATCCGCTGCGGTGATGACGCGGAAGCCTTCGCCCGCGAGGCAGTCTTCGAGCGCCGTGCGCATCGGCAGTTCATCTTCCACGACGAGGATGCGGGCAGTCATAAGTTGCCTGTGCCCCCGGCGTCCCGCCGGGTCGGGGCTTTCGATTTTCCAGCAGCAATCGACTCGTCGAGCGGCTCCGAGTTTTCCGGCGCTCCTTCCCGGCGGGACGCCGGGGGCACAGGCAGCTCAATCGTGAAGCGGCTGCCCTTCCCGATTTCGCTCTCCACGCGCACATGTCCGCCGTGCGCCTCGACGATGTGTTTCACAATGCTCAAACCAATGCCGACGCCGGGCGTCTCGCGGCGCAACTCGGAGCCGAGCCGGTAGAAGCGCTCGAAAATCTTTTCGTGCTCGGCGGCGGGAATGCCGGGGCCGCTGTCCGAAACGGAGAGGTTGAGAGTTGAAGGTTGAGAGTTGAGAGCCACCACGACCTCGCTGCCGCTCGGCGAGTGTTTGATCGCGTTGTCGATCAAGTTCACGAGCGCCTGCTGGATGGCTTGGCCGTCCAGCAACGTGCCCCCGGCATCCTGCCGGGTTGGAGGTTCTGATTGCCCAACGTTACTCGACTCGACGAGTGACGCCGGGCTTTCCAACGCTCCTTCCCGGCGGGACGCCGGGGGCACGCTGGCGCTCGACTCTCTGCGCTCGACCCTCGACTTCAGCACGACTCCCCGTTCCTCCGCATACGGCTCCATCAGCTTCACCGTCGTCGCCACAAGCGCAGCCACGTCTGTCGGCTCGAACTCGTATTCCTTGCGGCCCTGCTCGATGCGCGCGAAGTCGAGCACGTTCTCGATCATGGCCGAGAGCCGCCGACATTCCTGCGTGATGAAGCGGAAGTATTCGCGCTGCTTGGCCGGGTCGGAAATTTTCCCGCGCTCCAATCCCTCGGCCATCAGCCGCACCGAGGCAATCGGCGCGCGCAACTCATGCGACACGCTGGAGACAAAATTGGATTTCATCTCCGCGAGGCGGAGTTGTTTGTGAAACGCGCGCCAGGCGAAGAAGAAGCCAATGACCGAAGCCAGGGCCGATGCACCAATCAACAGCTTGAACAACATGGCGCGCTCTTCCTGTTGTGCGAACAGCATGTCCGGACTGACGAGGTGCATGTTGACCGCAAGCAGTGGCCGCCCATTTTCAACCCGCACCGCGGAGCCGAGCACGACCGGCGACGCCTTGGGATAATTCTTTTGCCAGAACTGACCGCCGCCTTTGCCGCCCACCACATGCTCCAGCACCTTAAGATTATTGCTGGAAATGATGTCCGCGCCGGCAACCCGGACGCTGGCACCAAGGTATTCCGTAATCCGCACGCGCTGGAGCGCGGCTTCGACAGTTTTCCGCACGGCCAGTTCGCGACGACAGAGCAAGGACATGCCCGCTTCCGTCGGCAAGCGCACGATCAGCCACGGCTCGCCGAAGACTGTCCCAACCTGGCCCGAAAACACCACGCCAGGAGGCCGCGCATCTAACAACCCATGTTCGACGATAACGTTGGTTCCGCTCACTAACTTCCAAGCATGTATAATCAAGCCGTCAGCATTGGTGACGGTGCTGATCGGATGAACGATCGAGTTCGTCTCGTTGCTGGCTTGCTGTTGAACTTGATTGGGTGGCGGCGCGCTGACGGGAACTGGCGGCGCAAAAATCGTTTTCCAAAAAACCGGTGATGCTCCTGACAGTGAATCGAACAGCGGATTGCCCGCAACTGTGGTCATCACGAGCGCCAGACCGGCGGGGGGCGAGGCTGTCGAAACGATGTCACGATATACCCCGCGCAACCCTTCGTGCTCCTTCCATTCCAGTTCAGCGGCAAACCGCAAGTCGTCGGGAATCCCAGACGCGGAAGCGAACTGCAGAACTTGCGGCGTGAGGGCCGAGGGGTGATCCAATAGATGGCGGAGCAACTCGTCGCTCGCATTACGAAAATCACCTTCGGAGGGCCAAGGATGAAGTTTGATTTGAGCGGAAAAAATTCCCAGTCGCCCCAGCACCTCATAGGGCAGGCCTGCTTCACTGAACGCCCCCGCCGGCAGATTCGTCAGCGCGGAAAATTCTTTGACCGCTCCCGGCCATTCCTGCGCGGCCATGAGAAGGTTGCCGCGCGCAAAGTGCGCCGCTGCCGTGAAGGTCGTTGGTGGAGACAGGGCAAGAAACCTTCCGAATGAATCCGCCACCGCCAAAGCGGAAGCGCCGGCCTCGCCGCGCGCGGCGATTTCTCTTCCGGTGGCCGCACTCCACGCCGCACGCTGCTCATCGGTGAGAGAACGCGCAGCGAGTGGATGAGGCGCGGGTGCGGCTTCGTAGGGCGGCGGAAAAAACAGCCGTCCCGAGCGGTCAAGTTCAAGGCGCTTGGTGGCCGGCGCGAAAGCAAAACTCTGGGATGATCCCGACACGCTGTTCACACTGCCAATCCGACTATGCGGAGTTCGCGCCTTCCATGTGAAGGTCACAGAATCCGGATTCTTGTATGGTGAAACCTGCGCCTTGAATGGCGGGTCACCCGGTTTTTGCAACTCATCCCAGATCGCCTGCGCCACTTCCTCGGCGGCATCTTGGGCGCGCAATTCAGCTTCGTGCCGCGCCATGCGCTTGTCCTGTGTGAGCGCCAGCGCTCCGAGTTTCGCCAGCACCAGCATCGGCGCGAGAATGAGCACGCCCTGCCAGAAGAAGTTCGGCTTGCGGTTGGTTCGTTTCACGCGGCGTTGGCGCATTGGTTAGCAGAGAGTGAAAGAGAGGCGAAGCGCGGATGTCATGGTTTTGTA
>JBBQYK010000446.1:0-3523 GCA_038208765.1 Verrucomicrobiota bacterium | reverse complement strand
TTGTCCGGCTCCAGCTTCGGCGAGAACTCGAAGCGCCCCTGCGCGTCGCTCCGCACCACGTCACCGCTCGCGCCGCTGCCGCGTACCTGGCCGGCCTGATCCAGGTAGCCGCTGTCGCCCTTCTCGATGATGGTCAGCGCCGCGCCCACGGCCGGCGAGCCGTCCGGCCACAGCACCGTGCCGACGAGACCCTTCCCGCGCTTGAGGAAAAAATCATTCGTGTGCGCGTCCACTCCGGTGAGGGCGCGGGAAATTTGCGGCTCGTAACCCGGTGCCTCAATGAGCACGCGCGCCTCCGGTTGAAAATAATAGGTGCTCATCCGCAGCGAATACTCACCGCCGAAGCCGGCCATTCCGCTGGAGCGCTCCCAGTTGATGCGCGTCTCGCCCGGCGAATACTTGCGGCCCGGCACCACGAAGAACCTATCCACGGGCTGCTTCGTTTCCGCATCGAGCACCTTTCCATACACGCCCGAGGGGCGGTTGATGGTGATCAACAGGTTGCTCGTGCTGCCCGAGAGGGCCTGGCGCGTGTTGATGTAATTGGTTTTGCTGACGTAGAACGTGATTTGATCCGGCGGTGCCCCGGTCCACACGAACGCGCCCTGCTCATCCGTCAGGGTCGAAAATCGAACGAGGTCGGTCGTGCCCTGCCATTCGTCCAGTCGCACGCGCGCGCCCGCGATGGGGCGGGCCGCGCGATCCTGCACGCGGCCCCGCAACACCAGCGGCGGCCCCAGCCGGAGTTCCACCGGGGCCAGGCCGGGCGCGATGTTCAAAGCCACGAAAGCCGGTGACTGGTTATCCAGGATGAGACTCACGGTTCCGCTGCCCGGCGCAGCGGCCATGGTGCGGAACCGCCCTTGCGCATCCGTGCGCAGGTGCCGGCGTTCGGCCAACGGCATGGTCTGCAAAAAAATCACCGGCGTGTTCGTGAGCGGCTGCCCGGCGCTGTCGAACGCGGTTCCGCTGATGAGAATCGCCGGCTGCAAAATCATTTCCGCGCCCGAAGCGAGCAGCGCGTTCGTGGTCAGCAGCGGCATCGTGGCCGCGCGCCCGCCCACCAGCACGCGGCGCGTGGGGATGGGTTCCATCGTGCCGTCCGCCAGCCGCCGAAAGCTCGTGGTCGTGGAGGCGGGGGAACGGGCCGGGCTGCTCGTGGTGTTCGTCGGCGGCGGCGCGAATCCGTCCGTCGCAAAAAACGCCGGGCGAAAATCAGGATGCGAAACGTGCAGGCCCAACCCGGACAAGTCGGCGGGCAGGGAGCGGCTCGTCCATTTTCCATCCGCGCCGGTGCGGGCGAGATCGTAATCCAGGCGCGAGTAGTGGTGCGTGCTGATTTTCGTGGCCTTGTGGATGACCACCTCAGCGCCGGCGACCGGCTGGCCTTGCGCGTCCTTCACCACGCCACCAATCGTCGTGCCGCGTTTGAGAACCACGGTGTAGTTCCCCGTGAACTTGCTCAGGTTCGTTTTCGATTCCGTGATGATGACGGGCATCGTTCCCGGCGCGTGAACCCACACGCTCACACCCACGGTGTGCAGCGGAGGGTACGGCAGGCGCACGACGCCGCGCGCGTCCACGGCGGCGCTGGCGAGGAAGAACGATTCCTTATCGTCGGTGATCGAGAGGCTGGCCACGGCGTTGGTCAGTGGCGCGCCGGATTCATCGGTCACGCGCACGGCGAGTTCCTGACGATACCCGGACTCGGGTCGCGCGTTCAGATCGCGCATCGCCTTGCGCGTGGCGAGGGAGCGTGACGGCGGCCGCTTCGACTCCGCGCCTTCCACGGTGATCGCCGCGATGAGCGGAGCCGCGTGACTGAACAGCGAGACCAGTTCCAGGCTGGCGATGACCTCGCCGGGCTGGGGATTCTCCAGCGCGGTGTGAAACAGTCGCAGCCCTGAATCGCGGCGTGCGTCCGTTTCGCTCCACACAAGCTGCGAATTGCCATCGAACAGTTCCGCGCGCTTCTCCAAGCGCGGCACGACCCACGAGCGTGCGTGGACGCCGTAGCCGAGCCGCACGGATTCCTGCGTGCCGTTCGCGTAGTGGAAAATGATTTTTGCCAGCGGCACGCCGTCCTTCTCCGCGAAGAGCGTGGCGTGGAGCAGATGAATGCGCTGGGCCGCGCGGCCAATTTTGATCCCGTTCACCGTGTGCGGAAAAACATCGGCAATGCGCGCCGACTCCATGCCGGCGAGCGCCACGGGCGCGCCGACGAGAAAGGGGACACCGTGAAACGTCTGCGCCCCGTTCGGCAACGCGGCGAGTTGCCGGGTGACTGGTTCGTCTCGCGAAAGCGCATGAAGGGAAAAATCGATGGGCGTGAAGCCGTCGTTTGCGGCGTGGGTGGATGAACTGAGGGCCAAGGCGAACACGAGTATCAGCACGAGGGAAAAGCGGCGCTGAAGCGACCGCACTCCAAACGCTTCGCGAGTGACGAGGCGTGGGATGCGGCGCGGCAGTCCCGCCCTGCGGGAGAGTGCGGTCGCTTCAGCGCCGCTTTCGGCCTCGCACGTCTGTCGCGCAGACTTCAAGGCACGGCTCAGTGTCGTGGAACAAACCACCGGCCCGATCAGTTGAAGCCATGATTTCATGCGGCGTAGCGTGCGCTTTGGGACGCCGCAAGCCTAGTGGGGGCGGGAAGATTTTACATCAAGAGCTTGGATGCCCGCTGGTTTCGGTTTGCCACGCCCTGTCCGATTCCAGATTCTCGCCCGTCACCAACATGCTTCGATTTCACTGCCGCCCGAGTCTGAAGCCGGCGCACGCCTCGTGTAGTGGGGCAGGCGTCCCGCCTGCCACCTGTCCACTGGCCGTCCCGGCTGGTGGTTCTTCAGCCGGGACGGCCAAAGAACTGTGGCAGGCGGGACGCCTGCCCCACTACGCGAGGCGGAGCCTCGCTCTGGTCGTTGCGTGCTGCGTCGGCATTTCTGTTTTCGCGGCGGAAAAATCTACGGAACCCGCCGTAATTTTTTCGCCCGCTGGCGGTGCCTTCGCCACGAACGTCACGCTGAAACTTTCCGCCCGCGATGCTGCCGCCACCATTCGCTACACGCTCGACGGCTCGGAGCCGGAGGAATCTTCGCCCGCTTATTCTGCGCCGCTGTCGTTGACCAACACCGCGCTCGTCCGCGCCAAGGCGTTTCCCAAAAGCCAGCCCGCGAGCGCGCCGTGCGCGGAAGTCTTCACGCTGCTGGATGACGACCTCACGAACTTCACCTCCAACCTCCCGCTGCTCATCGTGCATTCCTTCGGCACGAACCTCGCGCGCGACGAACGTCTCGAAGGCGCGTTGCAAGTGGCGGACGGCGGCCAGGAACGCACGACGCTGACGCGCGCGGCGAGTTTCTCCGGGCGCGCGCTGCTGAACATCCGTGGTCGCGCCTCGCTGCGTTATCCGAAGAATTCCTTCACGGTGAAATTGATCGACGGTGTGGGCGATCCGGTGTCCGCGCCGTTCTTCGGTTTCCCGGCGGACAGCGACTGGATTCTCTACGCGCCGTATCCCGACAAGGCG
>JBBQYK010000445.1:0-3539 GCA_038208765.1 Verrucomicrobiota bacterium | reverse complement strand
CACCTCCTCCAGAATGGTGAGGAGGCTGCCGATTTTGGTTTTCGGAACACTTTGATGCGCATGCATCCCGCCTCATGTACACAAGGTATTTACAATGTACATACAAATCTTTGGCGAAGATTTTTGATGCGTCGGCCCTGGACAAGGCGGGGGAGCAGGGGAGATAGGGACTGCGCCGGCCGAGCGAAGTGGCGTCGACACTTCGCTCGGCCGCCGCAGTCAAAAAACGGTCCGGGATTTCCGTCTTGCGCCTCGCGCTTCGCCGCGCACACTTCGCGCCATGCACAAACTTCTCCCTGCGTTCCTGTCGTTGCTCGTGCTCGCGTCGTGGCTCAGCGCCGCCGAGGCCGTGAAGCCCCTCCGCGCGCTCATGGTCGCGGGCGGTTGCTGCCATGATTACGCGAAGCAGAAGACGATCATCAGCGAAGGCGTGGCGGCGCGGGCGAACGTGGAGTTCACGATCATCCACGAAGGGAGCGACCGCACGAATCGCGTGTCCATTTACGAGAAGCCGGACTGGTGGCGCGGCTATGACGTGATCGTCCACAACGAATGCTTCGGCATGATGGCCGACACGAACTTGATCCAGAACATCACGGCGGCGCACGACGCGGGCGTGCCGGGAGTGTTCCTCCATTGCTCCGCGCACAGCTATCGCATGGGCGCCACCGACGCCTGGCGCGCAACTCTCGGCCTCCGCTCGATGAGCCACGACAAGAACCGCGACTTGACGGTGAAGAAAGTTCACGAGAAGCATCCGGTGATGATGGGTTTCCCCGCCGAGTGGTCGAACCCCAAGGATGAGTTGTATCGCAACGAGAAGGTGTGGCCCACCGTCACGCCCCTTGCGACGGCCTTCAGCGAAGAGTCGAAGAAAGACCACGTCGTGATCTGGGTGAACGAGTACGCGAAGACGCGCGTCTTCGCCACGACCCTCGGCCACGGCAACGAAACGATGCAGAGCGCGGTGTATCTCGACCTTGTGACGCGCGGCCTGCTCTGGTCGTGTGACAAGCTGGACGCGAAGGGGGCGCCGCGTCCGGGGTATGGCGCGAAGAGATAATCTTCAGGCTACGCGGAACGGGGCGGGGTCAAGAAAGCGAGAATTGGAAATTGACCGACGGGGGCACGGGCCGCACAGTGCGCTCGCCTAAGAGAAAGGGATTGAACATGAAAACCTCATTAATACTCGGAATATTAGTTCTGGCCTTGCCCGCGTTTGCGGACGAAGCGCGCGTTGCCACCTACACCAGCCAGTTGCGCACCGTGCGCGTGACCGAACTCTCGCGCGAAACCGCGAAGCTCGTCGCCGACAAGGCGGACGCCAGCGATGCGGTCACCGCCGCCGTCACGATCAGCGGCCCGGCCGCGCCGCTCGTCGTCGCAGCTGTGGCAAAGGCGTCGCCGTCGGCCGCCGCCGCCGCTGCCGCCGCAGCGGTGAAGTTGCAGCCCACGCTCGCCGGGCGCATCACCACGGCCGCCGTGAGCGCCGCCCCTGCGGAAGTCGAAGCCATCGTTGGCGCAATGTGCAAGGCCCAGCCCGCCCAGTTCTATATCATTGGCGTCCGGGCCGCGCAGGCCGCGCCGAAGTCGAGTAACAAAGTGTTGCCGGCCATCACCGCCGCCGTTCCCGCGCTCAAGCCGCTCGTCGCGCGCTCGCAGGCGGAGTTCGCCGCAGCCAAACGTTCCGCCTCCCTTGCGCTCGTGCTCAAGCACACCGAGGCCATGGTCGCGGCGCTGGCCCGCGACTCGAAGCAGACGCCCGAAGCGATTCTCGCCCAAGGCGACGTGGCCGTGGCCACGCAATACGCGTCGCTCGCCAAGGCAGCGCCGGTGCAGTTGCCGCCCTTCACCCCCGGTGGCGGCCCGCCGAATGAAATCGATGCGGGTGATACGGCGGAAGTCGATCCCGGTGAACGCGACTATTCCCTGCCGTAAGTTTCTGCCCACTCTTTCAAACGCCGCGCTTACCGCGCGGCGTTTTTTCTTTTAGGTTGCAAGTTTGCTACCGGCAGGGGTCGCCAAGTCAAAACAGCCTTCGCTAGATCCGGCGTCTCACAAAAGCGCGAGCCTCACCGCCGGCTACAAACCGGCCGCACGTTGTCGCCGACACAAACTCTTTGTCGAACTCCGCCATCAATGGTTAAGTCCGCGCTGCTCATGCTGGCTGAAACTGCTGCTGCCTCCCCATTGACCGCGCTCCGCGCGGTCGCTCCGTCGCGCCCGGAACTGCTCGCGCCTGCGGGCGATTGGGAATGCGCGAAGGCCGCCGTGGAGAATGGCGCGGACGCGATTTACTTCGGTCTGGAGCGGTTCAACGCCCGGATGCGCGCGCATAATTTCACCGAGGCGGATTTGCCCGCGCTCATGGAGTTCCTGCACCGGCGCGGCGTGCGCGGCTACGTGACCTTCAACACGCTCGTCTTCGCCAACGAGCTCGCCGACGCGGAGCACTACCTGCGCGCCATCATCGCGGCGGGCGTGGACGCGGCCATCGTGCAGGACGTGGGCGTGGCGCGGCTCATCCGCCGGCTCTCGCCGGATTTTCCGATTCACGCCTCGACGCAGATGTCGATCACGAGCGCGGCCGGCGTGCGCTTCGCGCGCGAACTCGGCTGCAACCTCGTGGTGCTGGCGCGGGAGTGTTCGATCAAGGACATCGAGGCGATTCAGAAAGTAATCAGTGAGCCAGTCATCAGTAATCAGTCGGCGGGCAGTGACGCCGCTGCCTTGCCGATGACTGACTCACTGATTACTGATTACTCCCCGCTCCCCCTCGAGGTCTTCGTCCACGGCGCGCTCTGCGTGGCCTACTCCGGTCAGTGCCTGACCAGCGAATCACTCGGCGGACGTTCGGCCAATCGTGGTGAATGCGCGCAAGCCTGCCGCATGCCCTACGAACTGGTGAGCGACGGCCAGACCGTGCCGCTCGGCGACCGCAAGTATTTGCTCAGCCCGCAAGACCTCGCCGGTCTCGACGTGTTGCCGGAACTGGTGCGCAGTGGCGTGGCGTCGCTCAAGATCGAAGGCCGGCTCAAGACGCCCGAGTACGTGGCGAACATCACGCGCGTGTATCGGCAGGCGTTGGATGGGATGGTCGAGAGTCGAGAGACGAGTGACGAGGGCAGGACGCCTTCTGGACCTAGGCCCTCGACCCTTGATCCTCGTCATTACGACTTGGAGATGGCGTTCTCCCGCGGCCTCTACACCGGCTGGTTTCGCGGGATCAACAATCAGGAACTCGTCCACGCGCGCTTCGGAAAAAAGCGCGGCGTGCTCCTCGGCGAAGTGACGCGAGTGGAGCGCGAACGCGTGCGCCTCACGTTGCAAGCGCCGCTCAAAGCCGGCGACGGCGTGGTCTTCGACAGCGGTCATCCTGAATTGGATGAGGAAGGCGGGCGGGTGTTTGCCGTGCATCGTGCCCCCGGCGTCCCGCCGGGTGGAACCGTTAGCAAAGGAAGCGATCCGCTTTCGTCGAGTAGCTCCACCCGGCGGGACGCCGGGGGCACGTTGGAGGAAGTCGCCCTCACTTTCATGCC
>JBBQYK010000444.1:0-3543 GCA_038208765.1 Verrucomicrobiota bacterium | reverse complement strand
TATCTGGAGACCTTCCGCCCCTACGCCCTCCCGGCAGGCGAGTGGATTGATGAGGCGGCGGGGAAGCTGCGGAAGTGAAACAGTAATCAGTGAATCAGTTTCGGGTAACGTCCGAGACCAGCGGTTTTTCTAATTTGGAATTTCCCCGCGCACCGTTACCGTGCGCGCTCTTTGGAAAAGCGGATGGACTACAAAAATACACTCAATCTGCCGCGCACGGACTTCGCGATGAAGGCCGACCTCGTTGCGCGCGAACCGCAGCGTCTCGCCAAGTGGGAGAAGGAAAACCTTTACGCCCGCATTCAGGAGGCCCGCGCCACCGCGCCGAAGTTCGTGCTGCACGATGGCCCGCCCTTCGCCAATGGCGACGTCCACATCGGCACCGCGCTGAACAAGATCCTCAAGGACATCATCATCAAGTACAAGACGCTGCGCGGATTCAGCGCGCCGTACATCCCAGGGTGGGACTGCCACGGACTGCCGATTGAGTTCAAGGTTTCGCAGGAGATGAGGAAGCGTGCCGCCAGTTCCCCTGGCGTCCCGCCGGGTTCCGCGCCGGAACATACGAGTGGCACTCCTACTTCGGACGCCCCAACCCGGCGGGACGCCGGGGGCACTGGCACAGGCACGTTCGACCCCGTCACCATTCGCTCCGCCTGCGACGCCTACGCGCGCAAATACATTGATCTCCAGCGCACGCAGTTCAAACGCCTCGGCGTGCTCGGCGATTGGGAGCATCCGTATCTCACGTTGAACAAGGAATACGAGGCCGATGAGTTGCGCCTCTTCGCGGACATTGTGGAGAAGGGCTTCGTCTATCGCGGCAAGAAACCGGTCTATTGGAGCATCCCGTGCCGCACCGCGCTGGCTGAAGCGGAGGTGGAATACCACGACCACACCAGCACCAGCGTGTTTGTGAAGTTCCCCGTCGTCGGGCAGCCCGGCACGTTCATCATCATCTGGACGACCACGCCGTGGACGCTGCCCGCGAACCTCGCCGTGGCTTACAACTCCACCTTCAGCTACTCGCAAGTGATGGCCAACGGCGAGACCTACATCGTCTCGACCATGCTGCTCGGCGCGGTGTCGGAGAAGTGCAAATGGGATGGCTACCAGATCATCCGCTCACTCGAAGGCACGCAACTCGCCGGTCTGGAGTATCAACATCCGTTCGTGAATCGCACCGGCAAGCTGCACGCGGGCGATCATTTTGTGACCAACGACACCGGCACCGGCTTCGTCCATATCGCGCCCGGCCACGGTCTCGACGACTACAATCTCGGTCGCCAGTTCGGCCTGCCGATTTATTCGCCCGTGGATGACGACGGCAAACTGGCGACGAACACCGACCTGCCGCTGGAGCAACAATTCTGCGCGGAGTTGATCGGCAAATCCATTCTCGAAAAAGGCGACGGCAAGAGCGAAGCGAACGAAGCGGTGCTGGCCATTCTGCGCGCGGGCGACAAGCTCGTTCACGCCGAAGATTACAAGCACAGCTACCCGTTCTGCTGGCGCAGCAAGACGCCGGTCATTTTCCGCGCGATGGATCAGTGGTTCATCAAGATCGGAGACGGTCAAAAATCGCTGGAGACAATGACGGGGCAAGAAAATTATCACCCAACAGAGGTTCAACTCGCCAGATACTCGGGACTGCGGCGCCTAGCGATGAAATCGGTTGAAAGCGTTCAGTGGATTCCAGGCTGGGGAGGTAACCGACTTAGAGGGGCAGTTGATTCTCGTCCCGACTGGTGCATCTCGCGCCAGCGCTTTTGGGGCGTGCCAATCCCCTCGTTTTACGGAGCGAAGGATCTGACCATGCTCTACCCGGTTGTCATTCGTAAATTTGCAGATCTCGTGGAACAGCACGGCTCTAACATTTGGTTTGAGAAATCGACTGAGGAACTGGCTCGACTGCTTGACATGGACAAGCACGCGCCTGAAGCAGCGGTTCGGAAATCGATGGATACTTTGGACGTGTGGATTGATTCCGGCTCGTCATCGCGCGCTGTATTGAAACAGCGCAAGGAACTCCAGCACGAAGGTAAATTGGGAGACGAAGTTTGGCAGGCCGACCTTTACCTCGAAGGCTCCGACCAACATCGCGGTTGGTTCCAGTCCTCTCTGTTGCTCTCGCTCGCAGGCAATGGCGTGGCTCCTTACAAAACCGTGCTCACCCACGGCTTCATGGTGGATGAAGACCGCGAGAAAATTTCCAAGAGCAAGCAGGGCACGGGCGCTTACCTCAAGCCGCAGACCGCCGAGCAATACATCAAAGACTACGGCGTGGACGTGATTCGCCTCTGGGTTGCCTCGCAGGATTATCGCAACGACATCGTGGTCAGCGAAGAGCGTCTGAAGAAAGTTTCGGAGACCTACCGTGGCATCCGCAACGCGCTGCGCTACCAGCTCTCGAATCTTTACGACTTCCACCCGTCGCACCACGCCGTCGCGGACAAAGACCTGACCGGACTCGACCGCTGGATTCTGAATGAGTTCGCCAAGCTCGAACGCGACGTGCTCGCGGCCTACGACAAATACGAATTCCACGTCGTCTATCAGCGCGTGAGCCAGTTCGTGGCCGTGGAGTTGTCGTCGCAGTATCACGACCTCGTGAAGGACCGGCTCTACACCGACGCGGCGAATTCCCCGCGCCGCCGCTCGACGCAGACGGCGCTCTGCCATCTCGTCACCGGACTCTCGCGCCTGCTCGCGCCGATCCTCGTCTTCACGGCGGATGAGGCGTGGGAGTTCGTGCCCGGCATGGGCGACTCGGTGCATGTGGAAGAATTCGTGGCGTCACGCGTGATGCTTTCCGCCGAGGACGAAAAAGACTGGAAGGAACTGTTCGACCTGCGCGTGCGCGTGCTGCCGGAATTGGAGAAGGCGCGTCAGTCGAAACTCATCGGCAAGTCGCTCGAAGCCAAAGTCACCTTGAGCGGAGCGGCCGATCAACTTGCGTCCGCGCGCCGCCACGCCGACGTCTTCCGCGAACTGCTCAATGTCTCGCAGCTTCAATTCGGCACCGACGCCGCCGACCTGCGCGCCGAGATCGCCAAAGCCGACGGCACCAAATGCGAGCGCTGCTGGCACTTCGAGAACGACGTGGGCCGCGATACCGCGCACCCGACCATCTGCGGCCGCTGTGTGGAAGCGGTGAAGCAGGTTGCCGGCGTTTGAATCCCAACGGGATTCCATCACTCCAGCCCAGGGTTGGCCCGTCCGTCGGGCCTACCCTGGGAACGTGGTCACCAATAATCTCCCCAACCCTGTAAGGGTTGCATCCTCCGGCGCGCGCGGTCATCGCACTTGGATTCAATCCCTTCAGGATTGTCCCCGTAGGCCGTCCGGATGCCGGTTACAAACCGGCCGCACGTTGGAAGATTCGCGTGCATCGGGAAAGTCCCTCGTGATTCAATCCGCCCCATGAAAGCAACGGCTCCTTTGCTCGCGGCGACTTTGATGATGACGAATCTTTTGGCCCAGGTGCCGGACAATCTGGTGGCGGAAGGCGTGCCGGCGTTCCCGGCGGAACTGCGCGCGGAC
>JBBQYK010000443.1:0-3546 GCA_038208765.1 Verrucomicrobiota bacterium | reverse complement strand
TTCTCGCCAAAGACCGCGAGGAAACGCCGCACCACTTTGTCCGCCGAGCCGCTTTCCATCAGGCACAGCCCGATGATCGAGGCCAGCCCGATGGAGATGGCGATGGCCCCCGCCGCCTTGCCGAATTCGATGGAGGAAAGTTCCACGGCCGCGACCCAGGAGTTGGCCTTGGCATCCTCGCGCATCGCGGGGGAAATGCTGTTCAGGGCGTCCGGCTTGAAACTCAGCGTGAGAAACCCGGTCACAAAGGCGGCGAGGATTAGCGCGACGAAGGCGTGCAGGCGCAGCTTGGTGATCAGAAAAATGATCAGGGCGACGGAGACAAACAGGGTGACGAACGGCCACCAGTTGGGTGCGGGCGCGGCTGCGGCAATCAAGTGCATAGTGTGAGGCGCTACTGCTACAGAACTCGGCGCAACGGTCAAGGCATGGATTGCGGCGGGGTGCGATTAGAAGTGGCGGTCAAGCCGAGCCGGTCGAGCTGTCCCGTGGAGCCACAGGCTTTGGGACTGCGGCAAGAATTGCCGCTCTGGATCCCCGCCGGAGGCGCGTCCCTGGGAGGCCGACGCTCCGCTTGAAATCCAGAGCTGCGATGCTCGCAGCAGTCCCAAAGCCTGCGGCCCCACCGGTTCTGGCCGGCCCGCCCCTTTCAATCCCGCTTGGCCATATCGCCCCCGGTGCGAGTCCAAGAATAGTTCAGCGTCTGGCCGCGAAGTTGCGTCGAACCTCGGCATGAACCGACGGCAATTCATCAAGGCAGGCACGCTGACGCTGGCGGCGGCCTCACAGGGATGTGTTTCAAGAGTTAAATCAGAGACGAAGTCCGCCCTCGCCACCGCCTTTGATCGCGAGATGGAAGCGTTCATGTCCGCGCGCGGCGTGCCGGGCGGTGCGCTGGCCGTCGTGAAAGATCGGCGGCTGGTCTATGCGCGTGGCTACGGCTGGGCGGATCGGGAGAAGAAACTTCCCGTGCAACCGGACTCCCTCTTCCGCATCGCCAGTATCTCCAAGCCGATCACCGGCGTCGCCGTGTTGAAGCTGGTGGAGGAAGGAAAGCTCTCGCTCGATGCGAAGGCCTTTCCGCTGCTGGGGATTCAACCCGCCGTGCAGTCGTTCGTGGACCCGGAGCCGCGCTTGCGCGAGATCACCATCCGGCAACTCCTCCAGCACACCGGCGGCTGGGATCGCGACCAAAGTTTCGATCCCATGTTCCGTTCGGAGCGCATCGCGCGCGCCAATCTCACGCCGCCGCCCGCCACTTCGGTCGATGTCATCCGCTACATGCTCTCGCGTCCGCTCGATTTCGATCCGGGCACGCGCTACGCCTACTCGAATTTCGGCTACTGCGTGCTCGGACGGCTCATCGAGAAAGTCACGGGCCAGACTTACGAAAAGTTCGTGCAGGAAAAAATTCTCGCGCCCGCCGGCATCAAGCACATGCGCCTCGGTGCCTCGCTGGATGGCAAGCAAGCGCCTGGCGAAGTGCGCTACTACCCGAACGACAAAGCGGAGGCGGACAACGTCTTTCCCGGCGAGCCGCGCCGCGTGCCGTGGCCGTATGGCGGCTTTCATCTCGAAGCGATGGACGCGCATGGCGGTTGGCTCGCCTCGGCCATCGAGCTCGCGCGCTTCGCGGCGGCGCTGGATGATCCGGCGCACAGTCCACTGCTGAAGAAGGAATCCTTCACCACGATGTATGCGCCACCCGCGCCTCCCGCCTCGCGCCAGGCGGATGGAACTTTGGAGAAAAGTTACTACGGCTGCGGCTGGTCGGTGCGGCCCGTGGGCCAAGAAGGCCGGGCCAACTACTGGCACAGCGGCAGCCTGCCCGGCACGAACACGCTCCTCGTGCGCCTGGCCAACGGCCTGAGCTGGGCCGCGCTGTTCAACCGCCGCTCCGAGGACCAGAACCTTCCCGATGGCTCGATTGATCCCGCCCTGCATCGCGCTTCCGCCGTGGTGCGTGACTGGCCTGCGCACGATCTGTTCCCCAGGTTTGAATAACGGTTCGGCCAAGGATTGAAGCCGCCGTCGAGCGCGCCGTCAGACGGGGTGCATGAATCGCTCAACTCTGATTGCCGGCACTATCTTTCTCGCGTGGTCGGCCAGTGCTGCTCCGCTCGTCCTGCACGTCGCGACCAATGGCAGCGACAACGCCTCCGGTGCCCTCACGCGGCGCGCCGGGGACGGGCCGCTGGCCACGCTGGGTGCGGCCCTGCGCAAGGCGCGCGCCGCGAAGCCACCGGATGGCCTCACGATTTTTCTCCACGGCGGCGTGCATCGTCTGGCCGAGCCCATCGTGTTCACGCCGGAGGACTCAGGTGCGAGTGCGGCCAGGCCCTTCACCATCGCCGCGTTCGGCCAGGCCAAGCCCGTGTTGAGCGGCGGCGTGCCGCTCAGGAATTGGAAACAAGTCGCCGGTCAGCCCGGATTCTGGCAGGCCGAGGCGCGCGCGCAGCTCGGCACCAACTGGCCGTTCCGCTCGCTCTTCATCAACAACCAGCGCGCCGTCCGTGCCCGCACGCCGAATGAAGGCGAGTTGCTCCGCATGGACGGCGCACGCTTTCACGACCAGCCGTTTCAGTTCAAATTCCGCGCCGGGGACATCAAGCCGGCCTGGGCCGAAGCGGGCGACGTGGAAGTCATCGCCTATGAGAAGTGGACCAACATCCGGCAGTTCATCCGCACCGTGAACACCCAGAGCAATGTCGTGACGCTCTCCGGCAGCGGCGCTCCGTACACACGCGAGAGCGGCGCGCGCTACTTCATCGAGAACGCGCCCGACGCCCTCGACCAGCCGGGCGAATGGCGGCTCGACCGAAACAGCGGCGTGGTCACCGCGATGTTCAAGGCCGGCGAGAATCCGAACTCCATGGACATCATCGCGCCGCGCTTGCAGGAACTGGTGCAGTTCCAGGGCGACTTCGCAGGAAAGAGGGCCGTGCGCCATGTCGTGCTGCGCGGGTTGACGTTTGCCGACACCGACTGGTCCATGGCCGCCGCCGGCTATCGCGACACGCAGGCGGCGGTCGCCGTGCGCGGCGAACTGTTCGGCGACGGCATGACGGATTGCGTGATCGAGGACTGCACCTTCACGCGGCTGGCGGGCTATGGCATCGACCTCGGGCGCGGCTGCCGGCGGAACCGGATTATCGGCAACGAAATCTTTGATGTCGGTGCGGGCGGCGTGCGCGTGGGCGAAACCTCCGCGCGCACCAACGCCTTCGACGCCACCCACAGCAATGTCATCACGGACAACCACCTGCATCATCTCGGCGTGCTGTATCCGCCGGCGGTCGGCGTGTTCATCCTCCAGAGCGCGACGAACCGCGTGGCCCACAATCACATTCACGATCTCTTTTACACCGCCGTGTCCGTCGGCTGGACGTGGGGCTATCGCGACAGCCCGTGCCGCGCGAACGTCATCGAGTTCAACCACATTCACCATATCGGGCAGGGCTTGCTCAGCGACATGGGCGCGGTCTATACGCTCGGGCCGCAGCCCGGCACGGTGGTGCGGAACAACCTGATTCACGACGTCGCTTC
>JBBQYK010000442.1:0-3556 GCA_038208765.1 Verrucomicrobiota bacterium | reverse complement strand
CTCACGTTGTTCGCGGGCGGCGGCACGAAGGGTACGGGTCTCGCCACGGATTGCCGCCTCGCGGATCCATTCGCCACGGACTTCGATGCGCTGGGCAACACTTACATCTGCGAGATGACGAACAACCGCGTGCTCAAGGTGGACGCGCGCGGGCAGATCACGGTGTTCGCGGGCACGACAAAGAAGGGCGGGGCAGGGGACGGTGGCGCGGCGGTGAATGCGGAGATGAACGGGCCGCATCATCTGCTCGTGGCGAAGAACGGCGACGTGTTCATTGCCGACACCTGGAACTGGAAGGTGCGGCGCATCGACGCGCAGACGGGCGTGATGACCACTTTCGCCGGTACGGGGACGAAGGGCTACAAAGGCGACGGCGGCCCGGCCAGGAGCGCGGACTTCAGCGGCACCTACTCCATCGCGTTCGATGCGGCGCAGGAGAATCTTTTTGTCGCGGACTTGGAGAACCGCCGCATCCGCGCCATCGACATGAAGACGGGCCTCTCGCGGCTCATCGCGGGCAACGGCCAGAAGGGCGTGCCGACGAATGGCAGCGCTGCGGTGAGTTCGCCGCTCGTTGATCCGCGCGCGGTGGCGGTGGCGGGGAGCGGTGAGGTGTACATCCTGGAGCGCAGCGGCCACGCCCTGCGCGTGGTGGATACGAATGGAAAAATTCGCACGGTCGTCGGCACCGGCAAGGGCGGCGGCGTGACGCCCGCGGCCAGTCCGCTCGAAGTCACGTTGAACGGCCCGAAACATTTGTGGGTGGACCGCGACGAGTCGGTATTGATCGCGGACACCGAGAACCACGTCATCCGCCGCTACCTGCCGAAGGAGAATAAAGTCGTGCTCGTGGCCGGGACTGGAAAACGCGGCGCTCTCCTGAATGCCGATCCATTGAAAACCGAACTGCGTCAGCCGCACGGCGTGAACGTGGATGGGAAGGGACGGATTTACATCAGTGACAGCATGAACAGCCGGGTGCTTAGGCTCACACCATGACACGCGACCTCGACGAGTTGTTTGCCAATAACAAGCGGTGGGCGGAGCAAATTCGCCGCCGCGACCCGGATTTTTTCCTCAAGCTCACGCGCCAGCAGCGCCCGCGTTATTTGTGGATCGGCTGCGCGGACAGCCGCGTGCCGGCGAATGAGATCGTGGACCTGATGCCGGGCGAACTCTTCGTGCATCGCAACATCGCGAACGTGCTGGTGCATACGGATCTCAATTCGCTCTCGGTCATCCAGTTCGCCGTGGACATGCTCAAGGTGGAGCACGTCATCGTCTGCGGGCATTACGGTTGCAGCGGCGTGAGCGCGGCGTTGCGGCGCGAGCGCGTGGGGCTGGCGGACAACTGGCTGCGGCATGTGCAGGACGTGTGCGCCAAGCATGAGCGGCTGCTCGGTGGCATCGCGGACGAGACGTTGAAGTCCAACCGCCTGTGCGAGCTGAACGTCATTGAGCAAGTTTCCAATCTTGCGCAGACGACGGTGATGCAGGATGCGTGGACGCGCGGTCAGGACGTGACGGTGCATGGCTGGATTTACGACATCCGCGACGGCCTGCTGCGCGACCTGCACGTTTCGGCGACGAACGGGGAGGAGTTTGACGCGGCGTATCGTTCGTCGCTGGCCACGTTGCCCATCTGGTAGAGATCGTGCCCCCGGCGTCCCGCCGGGAGAGGGCATGCTGACGACGAGGGCTGCTCGATAAGGGCGTGGCGTGAGGAGTGAGCGAGCGCCGACCCGGCGGGACGCCGGGGGCACTTACTTCCGCTCCGCCAGCTCCACGAAATTTTCCAGCAGCTTCAGTCCCACGGCCTGGCTCTTCTCCGGGTGGAATTGCGTGGCGAAAACATTTCCCTTCCACACCGACGACGCGAACGGTTCGCCGTAGGTCGTGCGCGTGGCGATAATGGTTTCATCCACCGGCTGCGGAAAAAAACTGTGGACGAAATAAACGTGGCTGCCGTCGGGGATGCCGCGGTAGAGCGGGCAGTCTTGCTGCGCGATGTCGATCTGGTTCCAGCCGATCTGCGGCACCTTGAGTCCCGCGCGCGTGGGAAAGCGCACGACCTTGCCTTGAAAAATTCCCAAGCCCGCCGCGCAACTGTTGAACTCCGCGCTGCTCTCGAACAGCGCTTGGTAACCGACGCAGATGCCGAGGAACGGCTGGCCCGCCGCGATCCATTCGCGCACGGCGGCGAGCAAATCCTGGCGGCCCATCGCGTTCACGCAGTCGTCGAACGCGCCCACGCCGGGCAGCACCACGCCGCGCGCGCCCTTCAGGCCTTCGGCGGATTTGGTCACGTGCACGTCTGCGCCGACTTTGAGCAGCGCCTTTTCCACGCTGCGCAGGTTGCCGGAACCGTAATCGAGCAGAGCAATCACGCGGGAAATAGAACAGGGTACCAGTAATCAGTGAAACAGTAATCAGTGAAACAGCCGCCGGAGACATGAGTCTCCAAGGCGGCTGTTCCACTGATTACTGACGGCTGATTACTTGAAATGGACTGCAGAAGATCACCGGCTGTCGGCGGCTCAGGCTGCTTCCGTCTCGGTTTCCTCCGAGCTTTCCTTCGCTTCCGGCTCGTTCCACGCGCCGCGGTCGCCGAACCGGGTGCGGCTGGCGTGGCCGCCTTCCTCCAGCTCGCGTTGCGCGGCGGCGGAGTAGCGCGTCCAGGGAATGGCGAGCAGGCGCTCGGCTTCAATCGGCTGGTTGCTGATTTCGCACACGCCATAGGTGCCGGCGCGAATGCGGTCGAGCGCGGCGTCGATTTCGTACATCGCATTCTGGTCCGAGGACAAAATGCTCAGGGCGAAGTCGCGGTCAAATTCATCCGTGCCCGCGTCGGCCATGTGCAGGCTGAAGGCCTGCTGCTCCTCGCGGGCGATTTCGTTCAGCCCGCTCTTGCGCTGACCGAGCTGCGCGCGGCAGACGATGAGCGCATCGTAGTGTTCCTGCCACTGGGGCGGGATGCGGACCGGCGCGACGTTTCCGTTTCCTCCTCCGAGGATTTGCGACGTTGTTGCTTTCGTATGCGGTTTCATTCTGTTGTGAAATGGTTCGGCATAAATCTGCCGGTGCTGAAGGCACACTCGTTCAACAACTCATTGACGGGAAATTTTATTCGTCGATGTCAGCCGATGCACGCGGTGCCTCCAAGCGCGCGACATTGGGGAGGTCGCCGCTCGCGATGTCAAAATCAAAGCGTGCGCGCGGCGGAAGATACTTCTTGCACTGTGCCGAGCGGCGGCGGCGCGTGGCGGCGATAGACGCGGACTTGAAACGGTTTGTCCTTCTCGTACTGGCCCAGCATCTCCGGCAGTTTCATCAGCACCCACGGCTGCTGCGTGTTCGCGCCGTTCTTGGTGAAGACCACGTCGTCCGCAATGAACACGCACATGTGCAGCGCCTGGTGGTCCGCGCTGGTGAGCATGAGCAGATCGCCGAAGCGTCGCGAGTCATCGCGCACGCGCGTGTATTCCGCGTCCAGAATTTTCTGCGTGTGCATCGGGTCGAAGAAGCGGCTGTCCGGAGTCGCGTTAAAAAAATTCAT
>JBBQYK010000441.1:0-3562 GCA_038208765.1 Verrucomicrobiota bacterium | reverse complement strand
TGCTCTTTCGCGAGCGGCGAGGCCTCGCGCAAAACGGATAGCGGATCGAGCACGTAGCCGCTCAGGCCGATCAGTCCGGCGAAGCGGTGCGGGTAGCGCAGCCCAGCTTCCAGCGTCATCAGGCAGCCTTGCGAAAAGCCGAAGAGAATCGTCTGCTCGGTGGGAAAGCCGGCGGCGCGCTGTGCGTCGAGAAGCGGGTGCAGCAGGCCGATGCTCCGCCGCACGCCTGTGGCCGCGTCGCCCGCGTAATCGTACCACGAGAAGCCGCCGTAATATTCATCCGGCGCGTTCACGAGCAGATAGTTGAGCCACGGAAATTTCAGCGCCTGCGGCACCCACGAGTAGCCCGCCATGCTATCGCCCAGGCCGTGCAGCACGATCAGCAGATTCTTTGAGCCAGCTTCCTGGGCTGGAATCAATTTCGTCTCAAGCATCCCGCCACGATGCGGCAGGCGCGGAAACGCAGGCAAGAAAATGAATGGGCGCGTGCTCGGAGCGCGAACCGCCGATTCCGCGCGATCCCATCATGGCAAGAAGGGTGAACACAATTCGGTCGCAGCGGAACACGCGGACTCAGCGGTCCGCGCTCCTCAGGATTACGCCTGCGCCGCCGTGCGCGTCTTCTGCTGGGCGTGCAGCGCCTTCTCGTAGCACTGCAACGCCTCGGCGTATTTCTTCTGGCGATTGTACACGCCCGCCTTGAACAGATACGCCGTGGCCGTCGAGCCATCGATGGCGATGGCCTGATCGTAGGACGTGATCGCGTCGTCGATGCGCTGCAACCGCTCCAGCGCCGTGCCGCGCTTGATCCACGCCTCGATGTTGCGCGGCTCCAGACGCAACGCTTCATCGAATTGCTCCAGCGCCTCGTCCGCCTGATCGAGGTTCAGCAGCGCCTGGCCTTTGCTGAGCACGGTCGCGAGCTGCGGCGTGGCGGGCGTTCCGGCGGTGATGGTCTTGTGCCCGTTGGTCGCCGTCTGCGTGCCACCGGTGGTCGATTCCATTTCTTCGAGCCGATGTTCCAGCCGATCAATCGCGCCGAGCAGATGGGCGTTCGCGTCTTCAATTGCCAGCCCCGGCGCGGGGGAACCGGGCGCAGGCAGTTCGGCCAGCCGTGAACTGAACGGTCCGGGCAGCGCGGCCAGTTGCCGCGAAACTTCCGTGAGACGTGAGGCCGCCCGCACCTGCATGAAGCCCGTGACCATCATGGCCAGAAAGCCGATGGCCGTCGCGATGCTCACGATGATGATCATCTTGTGCGTGGATTGCTGAAGCTCGCGCAGTTCCGTATCGCGCTGCGTGTTCAAGGTCTGCTCGATGGTGTTCAGCCGCGCGGTCATTGACTCCGCCGTGCGTTTCGATTCCACCTGCGCCTCCTCGCGCGCCTGTTCCACGGCGCGTTGCGTGGTGCGGACCTGCTCCTGGAGAATCAGTACCGAGCGGAGCAACTGCGGGTCGGGTTCCATGACCACGACGTTGGTCGTCGCGGGCGGCGGAGGCGGCGCGGGATCAACGGCGGCGTGAAGCCACAGCGGGCCAATGACCAAGGAGAGCAGGAGAGCGAATTTCTGAAAGTTCACGGCGGAGGACGGTAGAGAGTGGCGGCGCGCGAGCAAGGCAAACTCATTCGGATTCATTCACAGGTTGTTCTCACGTTGTTGGAAAATTGGAGGCGAAGAAATGAACCACGGAAAACACAGAAGAAGCAGGCGGGCGCGTGGGCCTGAAATCTTCGTCCGAAAATCTTCCGCCCATTCCGTGTTTTCCGTGTCTTCCGTGGTTCATTTTTCCCGCCGCTCCAAGTCGTAATGATAGAGCGCCGCGACCACGAGCGGGTGGCGGATTTTTCCCGCGCGCACCAGCGCCGGCACTTCCCGCCACGGCACCAATCGCGTGACCAAATCTTCCCCGGAATCAAACTCGCACGCGTGGCGCAATTCGCACTGCTCCACGACCACGAAGTGCGAGCGGTTGCTCATGATCGCCGGGTTCGCGTAAGCAAAGCTCAAAGCCCGCGCCGCCGTACCTTCGTAGCCCGTCTCCTCGCGCAGTTCGCGCACGCCGGTCTTCACTGGGTCGGCCTCGTGCGCGTCCATCATGCCGCCGGGGATTTCCAGTTCCACCGTGTTCGAGCCGTGCCGGTATTGCTCGACCATGACCAGTTCATCGCGCGGCGTGAGCGCGAGGACATTGACCCAATCGACGGATTCAATGACGAAGAAATCGTGCGGCTGGCCGGTGCGCGGGGAAATCTTTTCGTCAGAACGGATTTTGAAGATGCGGAATTCGCCGACGTTTTTTGAACTCACCAGTTTCCAGTCTTTCAGCATAGGCGGGGCGAGAGTTGGCGGCGGGGCGGGGGAAGTAAAGCGCGCGCACAGAAGTGCCAGTGCAAAAGCTCCAAACACCAAAATCCAAATCCCAAATAAATTCCAAACACCAAGTTCCAATGACGGCAAACAAGCCGGGGCGCAACTCTACTTCGACAACAGCGGCCTCTTCGAGGAGGCTGGCGGCTACGTGAAAACGCTGGTGCTGAACACAAATCCCGTCAGCCGCTACCTCGGGCGCTACGATGGCAACATCACTTTCACACCGCGCTCCACCAACACGTTGCGCGGGGCGGATTACGCCGCCACGGCGGCCGCGCCCGGCAGCGTCATTTACTTTCAGATCACGCACGTCGATGGGCCGGCCGGCGGCGTTTTTGCATTCTGGGAAAACACCGGAACCAACCCGCGTTCAGCGTCCCCGTGGGCGGTGGCGCGACCAACCGCGTGAAAATCACCGAGGCCTCGGGCGATCCGAATGGCGATCCCTGCGGACACATTCACGGACGGCGGTTCACCGCCAGCGTGCCGGGAATTTACCGCGTCGCGTTTCGAGCCTCGGACCATTCCACCAATGGGCCGGGCGCGGGACCGATCCATGCGCCGGGCGAGCCGCTGACGATTTCCTTTCAGGCGGGTTTCACCATCGCCTCGGTCACACGAACGAACAGCGTGGCCACGATCCGCTTCGGAACGGCCACGACGCATGACTTCATCCTGCAATCGAATACCAATCTCTGGGCGTCCGAAGGCTGGGTGAACGTGCGCGGTTCCGCGCGCGGCAATGATTACTTTCAATCCGTGCCGGACCCCACCGCGACCAACGCCATGAAGTTTTACCGCGTGCAAGCCACGCTCTTTGTCCCCTAACCAGGCACGGGTGGGGCTGAACTCGACCCGCCCGAAAGATTTTCGAAGGCAAGATCCGCATGGGAAACGGTTCGTCCGTTTCCTCCGCCGTCTTTTTAGATGAACGCTCCATTCGCCGCCGCGCTTCCGCTGGCCGGAGACGTTTGCGAAAGTCATGGGCTGCTTTTTCGCCCAGAAAGTTTTTCCCTTCTCTCTCCGCTTCGTTGAACCGTAAGTTTCCTGGCATGAATCGCAGATGGTTTTCCACAATCTTGGGAATGCTGCTGTGCGCCGTGGTTCACGAGGCGGCCGCCGCCGAGTTTCAGGCGCTGCCCTCCACCCACCTCCACAACGTCTTCAGGGCGACGCCGAAGATTTTCTCC
>JBBQYK010000440.1:0-3597 GCA_038208765.1 Verrucomicrobiota bacterium | reverse complement strand
CTCCGCGCCGCCCATCGCCGAGCCGCCACCCGTCGGCGGCCAGATGGGCGCGACCACGGAACCGACGGTGAGATTCTTTTTGCGAACCTTGTCCGCGAGCTTCTTCAAATCATCCTTGCTCGAATCAATGCTGACGTGCGGATCGAAGAGGAAGATGTCCACGCCATCGAACTTCACGCCGTTGACCTCAGCCTTGGCCGTCAGGTCGAGCATGGTGTCGAGTTCGATGCACGGCTCCGCGCCGGGCGAGCCTTTGCCGACGAGGCCGGGCCACATCGCGTTGTGGAGTTTGGGGAAATTGTTCGCCCCGACCACGGTCGGGGTTGTCTTCGTTTGCTTGGCCATAGTCTTTGGGAAATTTTGTGCGCGCCAAAGTAGCAACCGCAATTTTCCGTAGGCAACCTGAAAGTGGGGAAAGTCAGGTCGCGCTTGAATGATGTCCCCCAGGGGGCCGTTTCCCCGGCTTGTCTTCCGCGCTTCAACGGTTAGCGTTTCGACCGACCACGGAGCACTCGTATGAAGAACTGGCACATTCCGCGACGCACGTTTCTCAAAGGCGTGGGCACCGCCCTCGCGCTGCCGTGGCTCGAAGCGATGACTCCGCTGCACGCCGCCGCCCCCGCCCTGCCCCGTCCGCTGCGCATGGCTTTCGTGTATGTGCCGAACGGCGTGAACATGGAGGACTGGACGCCGGCGACTGAGGGCACGGATTTCACGCTCCCGAAAATTCTCGAACCGCTCGCGCCGCTGCGCAGTGAGTTGCAAATCCTCAGCGGACTCGCGCATCGCACGGCGTATCCGAATGGCGATGGTCCCGGCGATCACGCGCGCGCTTCGGCGTCCTTCCTCACCGGCGTGCAGGCGCGCAAGACGGCGGCGATGGATGTGCGCGCGGGCATTTCCGTGGATCAAATCGCCGCGACGCACGTTGGCAACCAGACGCGTTTGCCCTCGCTGGAAATCAGTTGCGACAAAGGGCAGCGCGCCGGTTCGTGCGACTCCGGCTACAGTTGCGCCTACCAGTTCAATCTCGCGTGGAAAACGCCGACCACGCCGCTCCCGCCGGAAGTCGATCCGCGCCTCGTCTTCGAGCGGTTGTTTTCCAATGGCGCGTTAAATGAAACCGCCGAGTCGCGCGCGCGCCGTCAGCAGGCGCACAAGAGCATTCTGGATTTCGTCCTCACCGACGCGCAGCAACTGCAACGTGGCCTCGGCGTCAACGACCGGCAGAAGCTCGACGAATACCTGACCAGCGTGCGCGAGATCGAGCAGCGCATCGAGCGCGCGGAAAAGATGAGCGTGGCCGCGCCGGACTATCCGACGCCCGGCGGCATCCCGCGCGATTACGAGCAACACCTGCGCGTGATGTTCGACCTGCTCGCGCTCGCCTTCCAGACCGACACCACGCGCGTCTCGTCCTTCATGATCGCGCACGACGGCAGCAACCGCAGCTATCCGACGATTGGCGTGCCGGACGGGCATCACGACATTTCGCATCACGGCGGCAACGCGGAGAAGAAGGCGAAGATTGCGAAGATCAACCGCTTCCACATGACACAGTTCGCCGGCTTCCTCGAACGCCTGAAATCCGTGCGCGAAGGCGAAGACACGCTGCTCGACAACTGCATGATCGTCTATGGCAGCGGCATCGCCGACGGCAACGCGCACTCGCATCACGACCTGCCGGTGCTGCTCGCGGGTCGTGGCGGCGGCGCGTTCCAGACCGGACGCCACCTGCGCTTCGCCAAGGACACGCCAATGTCGAACCTGTATCTCTCCATGCTCGAACGCATGGGCGTGAAGGAGGAGCGGTTTGGTGACAGCACTGAAATTCTGCGCGGCTTGAGCTAAACTTCCAACAATTCACGGGAACGAGATTTACGCGACAGGCTAAGATTAAAAATTATGAGACTTACAGAACTTGGCATCAACTTGGGCAATATTGATCTTGGCTCGGTCGATGCCGAATCTGACAAAAGGCTCGCTGAATACTTCGTAAAGACACCGCAAGCCACTGCTGCGGTCCGCCTTCGCAAGACACAGTTTCTTGGGCGCAAAGGTGCCGGGAAATCTGCTCTGTTTTCGCAGTTACAGTCTTTGTTTCATGAGTCCGGCTCTCATCGAACAAGGGTGATTTTGCTAACACCAGATCAATATGCGTGGGGCGCTCTTCGGCAATACAAAGAGACGGGGCTTTTGTCGGAACAGGCTCACGCAAACGCATGGCAATTCACAATTGCTGTAGAAGCAGCCGCCGTATTGAGCAACGAAGTGGACACTTTGTTCCACGACACAGCACAACCAACCCTGCGCCGACTGAAGAAGTTCATCTCCCAAAATTACGGCGGCAAAATGCCCGATGCGAGTACGACTGCAACCAGGCTCCTTAAGGGTCTCGAAAGTTTTAACCTTGAGGCATTTGGATTCGGATTCGGGTTCACGCGCCAGTCACACGAGCAACCGCTCACTCCGCAAGTGGTCGGCATGCTTTTTGAGGATTTGAAAAAACTAAGTCAGGACATTGGCGTTATCGTCGCGCTGGATCGCCTTGATGATTCCTGGGATGGGTCAATCGAAGCGAAAAGCCTCTTGGTTGGACTTTTGAAGGCTGCAAAGGAAATCAACGACCGGTTCTCCGATAAAACGAATGCGCGTGGTATTTCTTGCATGGTTTTCCTTCGTGCTGACATCTACGACAGCCTTCAATTCGATGACAAGGACAAGCACCGACCGCTTGAGGAAGTTATTACTTGGACTCCAGAATTGCTGAAAACGATGATCAATGAACGCCTACCCGATGGCGTTACCACAGATGAGCTTTTTGAACAGGGGGACATGCGAGGATCAATTGCCCCCTTCAACTACATTGTGAAACGCACATTTCTTCGCCCTCGGGAGGTCATTCAGTTTTTGCAGGAATGTATACGCCGCGCTGGTGACGGTGCTGTCGAGATTAGGAAAGACGTGATCCGTGAAGCTGAAGAGAAATACAGCGGATGGAAGGTTGAGGACGTGAAACAAGAATATCGTCGGCTTCATCCGGATTTTGAATCCCTTGTCGAGGCATTGCGGCAAGGTTTTCACCGGTACGATTCCCTGCAAGAGTTTGAGACGCATTTGAGGGGGAAAGCTCCTGACGTGATCAACAGGCTGGGTGCCCGTTCTGCGATTGAACTTCTGTTTGACGCTTCTGTGATTGGCGTGCGCCTCGGTAATGCCGGCACCGCTCGTTTCAAGTGCGAGGACAGCGACCTCGCCCTGCCAAAAAGCGGTGGAGTATATGTCCATCAAAGCCTGAACAAAGGGTTGAATCTGCGCGAAAAGCGAGCTGGAGAGACGGAATCCGAATAGCGAAATTTGAAGTGACAGACTGAATCGTTCATGCGCGATCACCGCGCAGCAACAGCCGCCAGCAGTTCAGCACCACAATGACCGTGCTGCCTTCGTGGCCGATGACGCCGTGAGCTTTGACATGGGCCGAGGCAATGCTTAAAACAGAAACCATGACAGCGACATTGACGATCCGCATGGACAAACGCGAACTCGCCAAGATTGATCGAGCCGCCGGCAATCTCTCCCGCACCGAATGGGTCCGCC
>JBBQYK010000439.1:0-3615 GCA_038208765.1 Verrucomicrobiota bacterium | reverse complement strand
GACGACGACGAGAAGCGGCCGAGCGCCTTCCGTTTCGAGGACACGGGCGGGCCGCAATTCATCCTCGACCGCGGGAACGTCGTGGAGTTCTCCGTGAGGTTGCTGGAGAAGAAAATCATCGAGCGCCAGGCCATGAAAGCGCCGCCGAAAAAATCCGCGCTCGATGGTAACGTCAACCAGGCTGCCACCGTCGCCATCGCCAACGAAATTTTTAACGACTTCCAGCGGGAGTCCACCGGTGGCGTCGAGAAGGAGGATGTGAGCCGCTACGAAGTGACGATCAAACGCACCGCGCCGACCGCCGCCGAGACAAAGCTCGAAGTCACCGGCCAGCCCGAGTTCTTTCCGCTCACGACCGTGGATTTGATCGTCGCGGGCAAGACGTTGCACGTCCTCGACAAGACCGGCAAAAAACTTTGGGAGAGCAAATTGAACTTCGAGATCGGCGGCGGCTTCGGCCCCAGCCCGTGGGGCGGCGACCTCATTGCAAACGCCAGCGCGCCCGGCGTCGAGCGGGACAAACTGCTCTACTTCTTCGATCAGGGCGTGCTCGCCTGTTTTGAACTCGCGACCGGCAATGCGCGCTGGCGGCAGCCTACAGTCGGCGTAACCAAGTTGCTCTTCGACGACAAGGGGATGCTCTACGTGGACACGACCACCGGCTCGACCGACAAATTGAAATACTCCCAGCAGGTGGACATCTCCGACAAAAGCTATCCGGTGATCATCAAAATCGATCCCAAGACCGGCAAAGCCCTGTGGCGCTCCGAGCGGCACGGGCGGCTCAGCCACGTTTTCGGCAAACTGATTTACACCATGGAATGGCACGGTGGCGACGATGATGACGCGCCCTCCGGCCCGCTCGCCGGCGTCCAGATGCCCCCGCACATCCGCATCCGCCGCCTCTCCGCGAGCAACGGTGAAGTGAAGTGGGAACATTACCAGAAGCGCGCGCCGCTCAACGTGGCCATCCAGAACAACACCATCCAGCTCGTGTTCAAGAAAGAGGTGCAGGTGTTGAAGTTCCTTGGGCTGTGATCATGGCGAACAGAAAGAGTCAGCGGTTCTCTCGAATGTCTTCCTTGATTCGATGGGGCCGGATTGGCGACAACGCGCCTCGTGCGATTCGTCCTCGACACCAATGTTCTCGTGGCCGCTCTCCGCTCCCCGCTCGGAGCCTCGCACGCGCTGGTGTCCGCGCTGCCATTGCCCGGATGGGAACTGGTGCTTTCCGTGCCGGTGTATCTCGAATATCAGGATGTGCTCCTGCGCCCCGGTCTTGTGCCATCCGAGTTGTCGCGGTCTGACATCTTGGCCTTCTGCCGGTTCCTCGCCTCCGTGGCCCATGCCCAGGACGTTCACTTTCTTTGGCCGTCCTTTCTGCCCGATCCCAAGGATGACATGTTGCTGGAACTGGCGGTCGCTTCTGGCGCGACGCGCATCGTCACACACAACATTCGCCACTTCCAAGATGTGGAGAGCTTCGGCGTCTGCGCGCTTGCTCCGGCTGCCTTCTTGCGGTCTATTGGCCTCCGAACATGAGTCAGTTGACCATCCAATTACCGGATTCCCTGCACGGCAAGCTTCGCGAATTCGCGGAGGCTGACGGCACCTCCGTGGAGCAGTTGGTCACCGCTGCCGCGGGCGAGAAACTCGCGGCCATGCTGGAAGGTGCCGCGTATCTTCAACGCGAAGGCGCGCTCGGCTCGCGGGCCGACTTCGAGCGCGTGCTGGCCAAGGTGCCAAAGGTGCCGCCGCAAGCCGGCGACGCCTTGGAATGACGCCCGGCCACAGGCTGGGCCGCTTTTCTGAGAACGCCGACTTGCATCAGGACTGGAGATGTCTGCTCGTTGAAGTTCGTCCGCAATCTTCGCCGCTCCGCTGATCGAGATCTGTGCGCCCGTTGCCGAACCCGGCAAAATTCCCATCTGAAAGTTTCAGGGCCTGCTTCCTTCTCCAAAATAAAACACCCGCGCAACATTGCTGCTGCGCGGGTGCCACCCAAACAACCAAACAGACGGGGACAGGAAATTACTTCGGCGTGACTTCCATGGTCTCGGCTTTGGTGTGTGGCGCGTCTTCCATTTCTTCCAAGGTCGGGCCGGGTGGCGGCGGCACGAGTTCGCGCTCGTGGCCGGTGGTGGTCGTGGTCGCAGCGGGCGACTCTTCCATCTTGTGGAACTTCACGCTCACAATTTTGCTGATGCCGTGCTCTTGCATCGTGACGCCGTAGAGCACGTCGGCCATGCCGATGGTGCGCTTGTTGTGCGTGATGATGATGAACTGCGAGTGCTCGATGAATCGCTGGAGCACGCGCACGAAGCGGTTGATGTTCGACTCGTCGAGCGGCGCGTCCAGTTCGTCCAGCACGCAGAACGGGCTGGGCTTGACCTGGTAAATCGAGAACAGCAGCGCCACCGCCGTCATGGTCTGCTCGCCGCCGGAGAGCAGCGAGATGGTCTGCAACTGTTTGCCGGGCGGGCGCGCCACGATATCAATGCCGGATTCCAGCACATCGTTTTCGTCGGTGAGAATGAGATCCGCCTTGCCACCGCCGAAAATCTCTACGAACAGGTTGCGGAAGTTCTCGCGGATTTGCAGGAAGGTCTGCATGAACATTTCCTTGGTCTGCGTGTTGATGCGGCTGATCACTTCCATCAGTTCCGTCTTGGCCTTCACCAGATCGTCATACTGCGTGCTGAGGAAGGTGTGGCGCTGCTCGGTCTCTTCGTATTCCTCGATGGCCACGAGGTTGACCGGGCCCATTTCATCAATGCGCTTCTGCATCTCGCCGACCTGGCCGCTGATGGCGTCCCAGTCCGTGCCCGCGCCGCTCGCGGCCATTTCCTCGGGCGAAAGCGTCTGCACCTTGGCCTGGCCTTCGTCGGCGTAGGTGATGGTGATGCACTCGCTGCGGATGTCATCAATGTTGACCTGATATTTCTGCTGAATGCGCTCGCGCAGGTTCTGCACGCTCATGTTCTTCTGCGCGAGTTCCACATCCACAGTGCCGCGCTGCTGCTGGAGCGAGGTGAGCCGCCCGCGCTGGCCGCGCAAATTTTCCTCGCGCGTAGAAACGTCAGCATCCACGCCGGACTTTTCCCCGACCAAACCGGCGGTCCGGGTGTTGACGATTTCGCGGGCGTGCTGAAGGCGCTCGATCTGTTGACGTGAATCGGCGTTCTCCAATTCCGCCTGCTCCTTGCGCTTGATGCAGGAACTGATTTCGCCGCGCCGCTGGAGCGCAAGGGCGTTGAGTTCTTGAATGCGCTGCTCCAACGGGCCGCGCTGTTTGCCGAAGGAAGCGGCGAGTTGCTCGTCCGTGGCGAGCAAGACTTTCGTCTCGGTCAGTGCGGCGGTCGCGGTGTCGCGATGCTGGCGGAGATCGTCGAGACCGGTGCCGAGTTGCGTGACGAGTTCCTGCGCGTTTTGCTCGCGCTGTTCGCACTCCGCAACCTGCGCGGCGAGCGCGGCGCGCTTGTCGTTCCCCGCCTTCTCCTGCGCGGCGAGGCTTTGGATTTCGTAAACGACGGTGTCGATCTTCTGGTGCAGCACGCGCTGGGAATTTTGCAGCGCCTTGAACTCGCCTTCGTGCGTGGCGATGGCGACTTCCTG
>JBBQYK010000438.1:0-3677 GCA_038208765.1 Verrucomicrobiota bacterium | reverse complement strand
GGCCACGGGCCGGGTCGCGTTCGCTGCGGCGATCAGTTTTTCGTGGCGACCTTCTTTCGGCGACGACGCCACGGCCTTTGCTTCCGCGTAGAAGGCGGGCAGGTCGCCGCCATGCTTCGCGAGCAACTGCTGAAAGGCGGGCACCAGCGTGAAGTAGGTCGCCACGGTGTTCAGCCGCGCGTTGTTGATCGGGCGCTGGAACCATCGGTCGTAACCGCGCCAGCCGTTCCACCCGAGTTTCAACTGCCCGTAGTCCGCGCGCAGTTGCGCGATGACCTGCTCCTTGGCCGCGCGCTTGGATTCGTCCGGGCCTGCGCCGGCATAAGCATTCTTCAACGCGCCCCGCGCCCGTAGCACCAACGCCACGAACTGCCGCTGCCGCTGTAAATCCTGCGCATACTCCGCGCGCATCGCGGCGTCGCCGTGTTGCGCCAGCCAGCGGCGCGCGCCTTCCTCGCCGACGGCAGTGGCGAAGGCCTCGTTGAAATCCGTGTCGCCGCTTGCGAACAAACGCTGATGCGCCAACTCGTGAAACAGCGTCTCCGCCAGGTCGGCGGGCGCGTGATGAATGAACGTGTTCAACACCGGGTCTTTGAACAAACCAAGCGTCGAGTAGGCGTCCACACCGCCCACATGCACGTCGAAGCCTTCCGGTGCGAGTTGCGCGGCGAACGCGCGCGCGTCCGCCTCCGCGAAGAAGCCACGATACTTGAGTTTGCCGACCACGGGATACCACCAGCGCTTCGGCTCCACGGAAAATTCCGGCGCGGCATAGACGTTCCACACCACGTAGGGGCGTCCGAGGTCGGCGTATTTCGCGTAGTGACCGCCCGTCTTCAGATGCAATTCGTGCTCGGCGAATTCCCGCAGGCGCAGGACCAGTTCCAGTTGGCCGCGCAGTTCCGGCGGCGTGTTCGTGCGCGCGAGCAGCGACGAAATTTTCTCCTGGCGCGACACCACTTCGTACTGCCCAGCCACGGCCTGCCGGTAATAACGGACGGTGTTGCAACCCGTCGCGAGGAACGCCAGCGCGCCGACGAAGAGGGAGCGCCACACGCGCCGGGTGAGAAGCCGGCGTCGCAACGTGCCCCCGGCGTCCTGCCGGGTGAAATTGTGCTGACTGCTGCTGCTCATTTGGAATCGAAGCACGCAGGGCAGGTTAAACATCCCGATACCGCTGCGCGATGGGGATGCGCCGCCCGACGCCGAAGGCCTTGCTCGTCACCTTCAAGCCCGGCGCGGCCTGGCGGCGTTTGTATTCGGAGAAATCAATCAGCCGCACCACGCGCTTCACCGTGGCCTCGTCAAAACCCAGCGCGATGATGTCGCGCGTGGTCTTCAGGTTCACCACGTACTCTTCGAGAATGGCGTCGAGGATTTCGTAAGGCGGCAGCGAGTCCTGATCTTTTTGGTCGGGACGCAGTTCGGCGGAAGGCGCTTTGGTGATCGACGCGGTGGGGATGATTTCGCGCTCGCGGTTAATCCAGCGCGACATGCGATAGACCATCATCTTCGGCACGTCGCTGATGACCGAGAGTCCGCCGTTCATGTCGCCGTAGAGCGTGCAGTAGCCCACGGCCATCTCGCTCTTGTTGCCGGTGGTGAGAAGCAGCGAGCCAAACTTGTTCGAGAGGGCCATGAGAATGACACCGCGCAAACGCGCCTGAATGTTCTCCTCCGCCACGTCCTCCTTCAGCCCTTTGAACACGTCACCGAGCTGGCCTTTCACCGCCTCGAACGCGGGCTGAATCGCCACCACGTCGTAACGGATGCCAAGTTTCTCCGCGAGGATGCGCGCGTCATCGAGGCTGCCCTGCGACGAGAACTGCGACGGCAGCGAAACGCCGCGCACGTTTTCCTGCCCGAGCGCCGCGACCGCCAGCACAGCGACGAGCGCGGAATCGATGCCGCCACTCAGACCCAGCTCGGCGGATTTGAAACCGCACTTGTGCAGGTAATCGCGCAGGCCGAGCACGAGCGCGCGATAAACTTTTTCCTCATCGCAGACCGTCGGCGGCAGCACTGGCTGCGCGGTGTCGAGATCGAGCACGAGAAAATCTTCCTCGAACATCTTGCCCTGCGCGATGAGCTGGCCGTCCGAGTTGAACACCACGCTCGCGCCGTCGAAGACCAGTTCGTCATTGCCGCCGACGAGGTTGCAATAGACGAGGGGCCGCCCGGTCTTGGCCGCGAGTTGCGAGAGCATCTGATGGCGCGTCTCGTTCTTGCCGAGATGCCACGGCGAGGCGGAGTTGTTGAAGAGTATCGTCGCGCCCGCCGCGACGAGCTGCGCGGGCGGGTTCGCGTGGTAACGGCGCTCATCCCAGAACGCCTCGTCATTCCACACGTCCTCGCAGATGGTCAGGCCGACTTTGCGACCATTGAACTCGACGGGCGCATTCGAGGTCGCGGGCTGGAAGTAACGGTCCTCGTCGAACACGTCGTAGGTCGGCAGCAAGGTCTTGCTGCGCGTGGCGACGATCTTTCCGTGCTGCAAGAGCGCGGTGGAATTCGTGGCCTCGCGCCCGACGCCGGCCTCGTTGCGACCGACGAAGCCGACGAGCATTCCGGTTGCGCCGGCTGCGGCGGCGAGGCGGTTCAGCACTTCCAAATTCTGCTGCACGAAGTGGCGCTTGAGCAGCAGATCGCGCGGCGGATAGCCGGTGACGGCGAGTTCGGGGAAGATGACCAGTTCCACGCCCGCCTCCACGCCTCGCTGGTAGGCGGCGAGAATCTTCGCCTCATTGCCGACGAGGTCGCCGACGGTGGTGTTGATTTGCGCGAGCGCGATTTTCATCTTGGAGTGCGGTGACTTGTCACCGCCTTTTCATGCCGCGACTGGTCGCGGCTTGTCGAGCGACAAGTCGCCCGACGGGAAGGCGCTGACCAGTCAGCGCACTCCAAGTCAGACCGAGAACCCCGCCGCCTGCGCGTCCGCCGCAAACATCTTCACGGTGTCGAGCGAGAGCGCGGCGAGATCCATGCCGGCCATCTTCAGCGCCTTGTTCAGAATGTCATGCGGCACGGTGACGATGTGGCAGCCCGTGCGCTCGGCGTGCCAGATGTTCAGCACTTCGCGCACGCTGGCCCAGAGCAGTTCCGCCTTGGGCTGCTTTGCGCGGGTGATGCTGACGCTCTCGCGCATGAGCGGTTCGGGATCGAAGCCGGTGTCGGCAATGCGCCCGGCAAACACGGACACGACGCTCGCCACATTTGGATTGAGCGCGTCCGCCACGCCGCGCACCTGATCGAGGGTAAGAATGGCGGTGACGTTCAACTGCACGCCCTCCTGGCCCAACTCGCGGATGAGCGGCAGCGCCGACTCGGCGCGCGTGTTCGTGATCGGAATTTTGACGTACACATTTTTCTGCCACGCGGCGATCTTCAGCGCCTGGCGTTTCATCTCGGGGAACTCGTCAGAGAACACCTCGAACGAAATCGGCTTGTCCTTCACGGTCTGGAGAATGTCCTTCGCAAACGCCTCGTAGTCGGGAATGCCGACCTTGTGCATGAGCGTGGGGTTGGTCGTGAGACCCTGGATGAGCGGGTTGGCGTACAAGTCGAGCATGGCCTTCTTGTCCGCGCCGTCCGCGAAAATTTTCACCTGCAACCGGGACAATGGATTCATCGGGGCGAAATGTAGCGAGGCGCGGAAAGAGAGCAATGGCGGGTTTCGC
>JBBQYK010000437.1:0-3703 GCA_038208765.1 Verrucomicrobiota bacterium | reverse complement strand
CCGCTTTTCGTCCGACCAACCGAGCGCATCCCTTGGATTTTGAAGTTTGGAATTTGTTTGGGATTTGGAATTTGGAATTTGGAATTTTTTCCACCGCTCCATGACCGCCTCCACCCTCGCCGCCGTCTCCGACTTCACGGTTAAACGCCTCCGCCATGTCGAAGTGCGCTCGCGTCTCGTCTCCCAGGAACTGATGTCCGGCCAGTGCGATTCGATCTTCAAAGGACGCGGCATGGATTTCGTGGACGTGCGCGAATACACGCCGGGTGACGACGTGCGGCGCATTGACTGGAACGTGAGTGCTCGCCTGCGCAAGACCTTCATCAAACGCCACGTCGAAGAGCGCGAACTGACCGTGGTGCTGCTCGTGGATTTGAGCGCGAGCGGACATTTCGGAACCAGCGGCCTGACCAAGCGCGAACTCGCCGCCGAACTCGCCGGCACGCTCGCCATGAGCGCCATCCGCAACAATGATCGCGTGGGGCTGATTCTCTTCACGGGCGAGGTCGAGCACTACCTGCCGCCGCGCAAGACGCGCCAGCATGTGCAGCGACTGCTCCGCGACTTGCTCACGCACACGCCGCGCGGCAGCGGCACCAGCGTGAGCAAGGCGTTGGAATTCGCCGCCCGCGTGACGCACCGGCCCGCGTTGATGTTCCTGCTCTCGGATTTTCATGACGCTGGCTACGAGTCCGCGTTGAAGTCGGCGAACCAGCGCCATGATTTGCTCGCGTTCCAGATGATTGACCCACGCGAGCAGCACATCCCGGATGTCGGTCTCGCGATTGTCGAAGATGCGGAGACGGGCGAAGCGCTTGAAGTGGATACGGGCGATCCCGCCGTGCGCGCTGCCTTCGAGCAGGCGGCGGTGCAACGCCAGGAAAGTCTCCGCGAGTTTTTCCGCCGCTCGCGCATCGGCCACTTGGAGATCGTCACTGACAAACCGTGGGCCAACCCGTTGCGCACGTTCCTCACGCTGCAAGCGCGTCGCCGCGTCGCCTGAGCCATGACCAACGCGTTCATCATCGAAGACCTGACGCTGGTGCCCGTGCCGGTGTGGTGGCAAAGCCCGTGGTTCATCGCTCTGGTTGTGATCGCGCTGGCGGTGGCTGGATACTTCTTTGCGCGCTGGTGGAAGAGTCGTCCGCGTCCAGTTCCGGTCACTCCGCCAGTGCCACCCGGTCCGCCGCCGCATCTCGAAGCCTTGCGCCGTCTGGCCGAACTTCGCGAGCGCCACGGCAAACTTGATGCCTACGCCGTAGCCGTTGATTGCTCGGACATTCTCCGCACTTACATCGAGGCCCGCTTTGCGTTGCCTATCCGTTACCAGACCACGCGCGAGTTTCTCGGCGCCGCGCAGGCCGCGCCGGAGTTGGGCGCGGAGGCGGCGGCGCAACTCGGCGAGTTCCTGAAATTTTTCGACCAGTTGAAATTCGCCCGTGCGAACGCCCCGGCAGAACAAACGCTCGCGACCATTGATGGCGCGGAACAGTTTGTGCGCCGCTGTATTCCAGCGGGACAGGCAGGAGGCGAGCGATGAGACCATCCCGCAGGAGCCGAGCGATGCTCGGCGCTCCGCCAGCGTGCTGCCGGTTTGCAACCGGCAGGGCGTGGTGCCGACGAAGCGCGTCGGCGAACAGCGTGATCACAAAACCGGCGCACGCCTCACCTGCCAGTTACAAACTGGCAGCACGTTGTTGATGAACACCCCCGCATTCATCGAAGGCTTCGAGTTCGCCTGGCCGTGGGCGTTGCTCGCGTTGCTGCTGATTCCGTGGCTGGCGTGGCGGTTGGGGAAGACCGGCCCGTTGCCGTCCATCACGTTGCCTTCGTTGCAATCACTCCGCGCGCTCGGCACCACCCCGCGAAGACACGCCGGGCGCTGGCGTTGGGCGCTGCTGTTGCTGGCGCTCACGTTGCTCATCGTGGGCATGGCGCGACCGCGCGTGCCGCGTGGGGATGTGCCCGACCCGACCAAGGGCATCGACATCATGCTCACGCTCGACTTCAGCCGCTCGATGGCGGAGCAGGATTTTCATCTCGCCGGCAAACGCATCTCGCGACGTGAAGCCTTGCTGCATGTGGTGGAAGATTTCGTGAGCAAACGTCCGCATGACCGCATCGGCATCGTGTGCTTTGCGCGCAGCCCGTTTCTCGTCAGCCCGCTCACGTTGGATCACGAGTGGGCCATGAACTCGTTGAAGGAAACCGATTACGCCACCGGCACGGCCATCGGCGAAGGTCTCGCGGCGAGCCTGCAATTCCTCAAGCAGAACAGCGAGCGCAGCAAGGTCATCATCCTCGTGACCGACGGACAAAACATGATTGGCCGCCCGCCGCTGATGATTGCGCCGTTCGTGCTGCAAGCGCAGGTGCGACTCTACTCGGTGATCATCGGGCCGGAGATTGTGACGCCGAGCGCGGCGGCGAATCATGAGCTGCACAAGTCGGCGCGCATGACCGGCGGGCAATTTTTTCAGGCGCGGGACACCGAAGGTTTGAAGAAGGTCTATGAGTTGATTGACGAACTGGAGAAAAAGGCGCTGCTGCAAAAGCGGTTTGTGACCTGGCACGAATGGTTCCCGTGGCTGGTAGGCGCGGGGCTGCTGGTTTTTCTTGCGGACATTTTGATGAACGAGTTGCTGCGGAGGCGTGTGCCGTGAAGGGGAATTTTCAACCACGGATGGACACCGATGAACACGGATGGAAGGCACCATCACGAGCGCAACATCTGGTCGTGTCCGCAAGCCCGGAGGGCTTGAATGTGAATAGCCCCGGGTCGCGAGGCACGAGCGAACCCAGAGATCACCCGGCCAAATCGGATTTCAACCCCGGCGGGGTTGAACATTGCTTGCATGTCGGCCGCACCGCCGTTCGACCCCATCCGGGGTCGGAAAGGTCAGGCCGCGCCTTACCCCCGGTTGCACCGGGGGCTATTCACGTTCAAGCCCTCCGGGCTTTTCCCAAACGATCACTTTCCTATGAACCCATTTTTTGAACGCGACCTGAACATCACGCGCCGCGAATTCTTCGGTCGCGGCTCCACCGGCATCGGCGTGGCCGCGCTGGTGGGATTGCTCGGACAAGATCTTTTCGCCGCCAACTCGCCGGCTCCACGCGGTCTGCCGCCTTTGCCCGGCCTGCCGCATTTCCCGCCGAAGGCCAAGCGCGTGATCGTCTTGTGGCAGGGCGGCGCGCCGTCGCAGGTGGATTTGTTCGACTACAAGCCCGGCCTCGCCAAGCGACGATTGGAGGAACTGCCCGAATCCGTCCGCGCGGGCACGCGGCTGTCCACGATGACGGCGACGCAGAAGAAGTATCCGATCCTTCCGGCCATCAAACCGTTCAAGCAGTACGGCAAGAGCGGGATGTGGCTTTCGGAAATGCTGCCGCACACCGGCTCCGTCGCCGACGACATCTGTCTCGTGAAGTCGATGCGCACCGACGCGGTGAACCACGCGCCCGGCGTGACGCTCTTCATGACGGGCAGCCAGATTCCCGGACGACCGAGCATGGGCGCGTGGGCGACGTACGGACTCGGCACGATGACGAGCGAACTCCCCGCGTTCGTGGTGATGACTTCGTCGGACAAGGGCAAGACCTGCGGGCAACTCTTCTTCGATTACTACTGGGGCAGCGGTTTCATTCCCTCGAAGTACCAGGGCGTGCGCTTTCGCAGCGAGGGCGAACCGGTCCTCTATTT
>JBBQYK010000436.1:0-3708 GCA_038208765.1 Verrucomicrobiota bacterium | reverse complement strand
CACCCACGCCGCCGAGTCTCCTGTGCGCCGCTACCTCTACGTGGGTTCGCCCGACGCGGCGCAGCCGGACACGAACGCGTCGCGCGGCATCCTGGTCTTCGACATCGACAACGGACACAAGTTCGTGCGGCGCATTGATGTGCCATTCAAGGAGGGGCTGCGCGGGTTTTGCGGGAGCGTGAAGAAGCACGCGGTTTACTACACGACCACGAACCGTCGCCTCGGAGCCTTCGATCTCGAGTCGGAGAAAATTCTCTGGGAACAACAATACGACAGCGGATGCGACCGTGCGAGCATCACGCTCGACGGCTCAAAGCTTTACGTTCCCACGGGCTGGTGGCTCAAGGCGACGAACAGCGGGTTCCTCGTGGTCAATGCGGACGACGGGAAACTCATCAAGCGCCTGCCCGCCGGCGTTGGCGCGCACAACAGCCTCGTGAGCCTGGACGGCCAGTTCGCCTATCTCGGAACCGAGACCAATCTCTGGGTCTTCGACACGAAGAACGAACAGCTTGTGTTGAACGTGAAGGATTGCGGCGAGCGCGGCGTGTTCCCCTTCACGGTGGACAGCAAGAATCGCTTCGCCTACGTCAGCCTCGGCAAGCACGTCGGTTTCGATGTCGTCGATTTGAAAACGGGCGAGGTGCCGCACCGGGTTTTTGCGCACGACGTGCAGACGCGCGGCAAGCTCATCCCGCACCGGACGCACGGCGTGGGGTTGACGCCGGATGAGAAGGAAGTCTGGGCCAGCGACCAGGACGGGAAGAAACTTTTCATCTTCGACAACACGCAGAAGCCGCCGCGCGAAGTGGCGCATTTGAACCTGAGCGCCGGCGGCCACGGCTGGATCACGTTCAGCCTCGACGGCAAATACGCGTGGTGCCACACGCCGGATGTGTTCGACGTGAAGACGCGCCAACTCGTGGCCACGTTGAAGGATGAAACAGGCCGGCTCGTGAGCGGCTCCAAGTTCATCGAAGTCCACTTCCGCGACGGCAAGGTGGTGGCAATGGGCGACCAGTTCGGACTGGGCCGCGCGCGCTGACAGCGTGCGGCCAGTTTGCAACTGGCGGGGCATGGGTCAGAGAGAGGGACGAGTGAATTTCCTTGGGTGCGATTGGAAGTGGCGGGCAGTCGTAGCGCAGATTTATCTGCTGTATCGCCCAATTGCATTCGGCAGGGCGTCGGCGAGGGCGACGGCGAGGGCGAGGGCGAAGGCGTTGGAAGTTCGATCAGCCTGCGGCTTGAAAATCCGCGATACAGCAGAATGCAATTCTGCGCTACGCCGCCGGTCTTGACCGCCACTTCCAATCACACCCAATTTCCTTACCACCGTGGAATCGCACGCCTCACCTGCCGGTTTCAAACCGGCAGCACGTTGTTCGGCGGCGCGCTCCGCAGGTCACTTCCCTTCCGCCGGCTTCAAGTAACCCTGGTCAAGTTTGCCGCAGGACCAGAGCAGGCCGCGCGTGATGAAGTCGAGATAGCGCGCGTCGCTCACCGTGGTGTTGTTGTGACCGATGGTCGTGCTGAACACGCGGGCCTTGCCGAAGTCATTGGCCCAGGCCACGACGGTTTCCACGGACTGCTCGGTGACTTTCTCGGTGCCGTCCGGATTCTTGGTTTTCTTTTTGATGATCTGCTTGCCGCGCACGAGCGGGGTGGCGGTGGGGAAAATCTGCACGTTGTTGTAAAGCTCCTCTTTCACGGTCGTCCAGTTGGTGAACCCGGCGGTCGCGGGATGCTTGGCAATGGTGAAGTTGAGTTCAATCGGCTCCTGCGGGCCGTGGCCGCTGGACTGGAGGCCGAGGTAATCAAACCACGCGGAACGTTCGTCGCCAGCCTTGGTCTTGGTGCCCGGATTGCCCACGCGATAGGAATGCATGGCGCAATGAAGGTTCACACCCGGCAGTCCCGCGCGATGCGGCGCGAGCACGGCGGCGATGACGGCGGGATCACTCAGGTCGGCGGCGCATTCGTCGTGGATGACTACGTCGTAGCCCTTGGCGTAATCGGCGTTGCCGAGGATGGCCAGCGGCGGCTTGGTGGATTTGTCGTCGGTGTGAACGAGGTCCACGACGACATACGCGCGCTCTTCGAGACCCTTCTTCAGAATATCCTTCTGCTTCGCGTAATCATGGCAGCAGCCGCCGGTGATGAGCAGGGCGCGCAACGGCTTCGGCTCCGCGCCGCTGACGGTGAAAGCCGCGAGAACTGAACCGAGCAAAACGAACTGAGAGATACGCATAATTTTGTTGTGAGTAGCAGACGTGACAAAAGCCCGATGCTTCAAACCTTCTCCGGCACGACATACGGCGCGCGGTAATTGCGGGTCAGCATCGCGTTGGCCTTCTCGTTGCCGATGAACTTCTCCGTCTTGCCGTTCATCTTCAGCGGGACGCCGAGCGTGATCTTGTCCTGCGCAATGTCCACGTCGTTCTTCGCCAGATGCTCGGCCATGCGCCCGAAACTTTCCTCCATGCCCTTGTGGCCTTTCATCGCTTCCTTGATGGCGTCGGGACTCTGCTTCGCACCGAGGCGGAGGGAAATGTTGCCAGTGTGGCAAAGCGCGCTGGAGAGATGGCCTTCGAGAATGTCCGCGTAGAGGTCTTCCACTTTGCGGCTGTTCACGGCCTTGATGAAGTTCACGAAGTGCTCGTGGTTGCCGCCGCCTTTCCAGCGTTTGATTTCGGCGCCGCTCTTGTCGTAGGCGATGGCCTCGGCATAGCTCGGCACAGAAATGTGGCCGCCTTCGCATTCGATGACGCAGCCGACGCTCGCGCCCTTGAGCTTGTCCATGTTCTTCGCGCCGACTTTCTCGGGCAACCCGCGCACTTCAAAAATCAACGGCGCCTTCTCGTAGCCCTGGTAAATGATCTGCGAATTCGCCGTCTCGCCGTCGTCCACGTAACCGAGCCGCCCGCCCGCGCTGACGACGAACGGCGCGAGCTCCATCTCGCCGAGGAACCAGCGGCAGATGTCCATCTGGTGAATGCCCTGGTTGCCGAGATCGCCGTTGCCATACGCCCAAATCCAATGCCAGTCGTAATGAAATTTCTGGCGCATGATGGGCAGCAACTCGGACGGGCCTGACCACAGATCGTAATTCACATCGGCGGGCGGAGTCCGCGGGCCGGCGACTTTGCCAATGCTCGGACGCGGCTTATAGCACAGCCCCCGCGAGATAAGAATTTTCCCGAGGTTGCCCTTGTTGACCCACTCGACCGCCGCGCCGATGCCGGTGCGCGACGAGCGGCTCTGCGTGCCGGTCTGGACAATCTTCTTGTACTTGCGCGCCGCTTCCACGAACTGCCGGCCCTCGAAAACATTGTGCGACACAGGCTTCTCCACATACACGTCCTTGCCCGCCTGAATCGCCCAGATGCCCGAGAGCGAGTGCCAGTGGTTCGGCGTGGCGATGGAGACCACGTCCACGTTTTTGTCCTCGAGCACTTTGCGGATGTCGCTGGCTTGCGTGACCGGTTTGCCAGCCTTGCCGAACTTGTCCACTTCCTTGCGCATGACCGTGCTGTCCACGTCGCACAAGCTCGTGATGCGCACGCCGGACATTTTGCCAAACTCACTGAGGTGCGACTGCCCGCGCCCGCCGAAGCCGACGACCGAGATGCGCACGTCGCTGTTCGAGCCAGCGACCTGCGACCACGAGCGCGCCGTCCAACTAACAGCGGCGGTGGCCAGGGCGGTGCG
>JBBQYK010000435.1:0-3724 GCA_038208765.1 Verrucomicrobiota bacterium | reverse complement strand
GTCGCCTTCAGCAAATCATCGAGCAGCTTTTTCGCCGCCGCGTTATCGCCCGCCTGCATCTTGGAAATCGCCAGTTGCAGCTTCGCCGGCGAATGCGCGGGCGCGCCCTCCATCGCGCTCCGCAAAAAGGCCTCGGACGCGACGCCTTGGTTCCGGGCCGCCGCGATGCGCCCCTGCATGACCTGCACTTCCGGGGCCTGCGCGTTCAGCTTCGCCGCCGCCTGCACCTCCACGTCGGCGGCGGCCACGTTGGTCTCTCGCAAATGCAGCCCGGCCAGCGCAGCGTGCGCGGCCCAGGTGTTCGCACCGCTCTCAATCAACGACTGCAATTTTTCCCGCGCCGTCGCCGCGGTCTCCGTTGTATGCGCCGTGTCCGCCAGCAGCATCGCCGCGCCCAGATGGTCCGGCTTCTTCCCCAGGATGAACAGCGCCTCCTCGCGCGCCGGCCCGAACCGCTGGAGCGAAACCATCACCGTGCCCAGCAGGAAGCGCATCTCCAGATCGTCGGCGTTCAGTTCCTTCGCCTTCGTCAGCACCTGATAGGCTTCGAACGTCCGTCCCTGCGCGTGGTAAATCGTCCCCAGCCGCCGCACCACCAGCGGGTCCGGCGTGGGACTCAGCTTCGCCGCACCCAGATATTCCAGCTCCGCCTTTTGAAACTCGTTCTTCTGGAAATACCCTTCGCCGCGCTCGACGTGCCGCTGGCGTTTCGATTCCTGCGAGCAACCCGTCAACCCCGCGAGCACGCCCGCCGCGAGGACGAGCGCCAGCGTTTGTTTGATGCCAATTTTCATAATCAACTTATCTCCCAAATAATTTTTCGCGGCCCGTTTTTTGGAGCGCGGCTTTTAAGCCGCTTCAAGCATCTAAACTAGCGTGGCGTGAAGCGGGCTAAAGCCCGCGCTCCTTCAAAAAATCAGGCCGGGCCTGTTTTCGTCGCGGTCTTCGACGATTCTGACCGCTTGAAGTACCAAAGCAATCCGAACAATGGCAGCAGCGACAGCGCGAAAAAGATCGGCCCGCCCTGGTGATGCAGCGGCCCATTGATGATGCCCGCGTCCACATGTACCGAGAGCCAGCCCAGCACCGTGATGCGCGCCGCGTTGCGCAGCAGCCCGAGCGGAATCGTCGCCAGCGCCAGCGCCGCGCGCTTCCAGCCCGTGCGCAAAAACATTTTCCCCGCGATGAGGCTCGTGATGAACAGCACCAGCGTCGAGCGCACCCCGCTGCATTCCTCCGCCACACGAATCGCCAGATTTGGCAGCCGGAACAGCAAGTCCTCCCGCAGCACCGGCAGCCCGCTCAACTGGAACAGCCAGTCCGTGACCTCCGCCGAGCCGTGCTGCAGGGCCACGCTCATCCAGTCCGTCACCGCCATCGGCAGCGGAATGAAGAAGGCGAGAAACCAGATGGAGAATTGATGCTGCCGCAGCCGCCCACAACCGACGGTGCGCAACGCCACCGCGAGCAAGACCAGCAAGTACCCGAGCACGCCCGCCCACAAATACTCCGTCACCGGCAGCCGCTGGATGAGCCGCAAATAGAAATAGCCCGCCACCGCCGCCAATCCCAGCCCGCCCACGAGCCAAGCAGCGGTAGTGGGGCGGCCGTCCCGGCTGCCGCAGTCCCTTGGCCGTCCCGGCTGAGGAACACCAGCCGAGACGGCCAGTGGACTGGTGGCAGGCGAGACGCCAGCCCCACTCTTACCGTCCAAAAACTTCCACACGTACCACGACACCACCGGGATCAGCAGCAGATGCGAATGCAATTCGCTCCGCAGTGACAGCCGCACCAGTTCGTAGAGCGGCAGCGCAAACGCCGCCGTCACGACCGCCGCCGCGATCGGAAACCCACGCCCACGCGGCTGATTATCCCCCACGCCAGTCATCACAAATTCTTCCGGTACCATTCGAGCGCCTGATCCAGCCCCGACGCCACCGTGAACTGCGGCTCGTAGCCCAGCGCCTTCGTCACCGCGTCAATGCTCGCCTCCGAGTGCCGCACATCCCCCGCGCGGAAATCGCGATACACCGGCTTTGCGTCCTGCAACTCGGGATGAAACGGCGCGAGCCGCGCGCGCAAAATTTCGTAAAGCTCGTTCAACGTCGTCTTCCCGCGCCGCGCCACGTTGAAAGCCCGGTTCACCGCCGCCTTGTCCGGACAAGTTGCGGCCAGGATGTTTGCCTGCACCACGTCCGCGACGTGGCAGAAATCCCGCGTCGTCTCGCCGTCGCCGAAAATTTCCACCGGCTCGTTCCGCATCATCTTGGCGATCCATTTCGGGATCACCGCCGCATACGCGCCGTTCGGATCCTGGCGCGGGCCGAAGATGTTGAAGTAGCGCAAGCCCACCGTTTCCAGCCCGTAGCAACTCGCCGCCATCGAGGCGTAGTTTTCGTTCACCAGTTTTGTGAGCGCGTAGGGCGACAGGGAGCGACCAATTTTCTCCTCCACCTTCGGGAGCGTCGCATCGTCGCCATACACCGCGCTGCTCGACGCGTACACGAACCGCCGCGCCCCCGCCTCCTGCGCCGCGAGCAGCAGATTGAACGTGCCGGTCACGTTCACGTCATGCGCCAGCAACGGCTTCTCAATCGAGAGGGGCACCGAACCAATCGCCGCATGATGCAGCACGTAATCCACGCAATCGCACGCCTCGCGCACCGCTTCCAAATTGCGGATGTCGCCCGTCTCCATCTCGAAACGATCCCATGCCGCCGGCTCCACCGCGCGCTCGACCTCGTCGAGATTGCGCTGATGCCCGCTCGAAAAATCATCCAACCCCACCACGAACTGATCGAGCCGCAACAGTTCCTCGACGAGGTTGGAGCCGATGAATCCCGCCGCGCCCGTGACGAGCCAGCATTTCGGATCGCGTTGCAGTTCGGCCCGGCGTTGTTGGTAGGTGGTCATGTCAAAGGGAGCTTGGCGAATGGCGACTGGTGAATGAAAGCCCCGCCTGCGTAACGCCGACATTCCTGTCGGCAAGTGGCGAGACTTTCCAGTCTCGCGTTCATGGGGCTGCGCCGCCCTGCCCGACAGATTCAGTCACTCCGGCGAAAACAGAAACCGCGAATACAGATATGCCACCGACTCCGCCAGCGTCTCCTTCACGCCCTCGCTGTAACGCCACCAATGAGCAGCGTCATATTCCGCATTGGTCAGCGGAATGATGCCGATCTTCGCATCAGGAAAAGCCTTCGCGTAGAGCAGCCGGCTGCGTCGCGCGTGCGGCCCGAGCGTGACAAGATTGAATGCCTGGAGTTCCACGCGATTTGTCTCCGCCCATTTTCGCAACGACAGCGCCGCCGCATACGTGCGGTCGCGCCGCACCTCCCAGCCCGGCACATATTGAATCATCCCGCCCGGCACGCCCGCGCGCACGAGCCGCGACTGCGCCACGGAGGCGAAGGTGTCCGAGTCATCGCGCGAGGTGCGGTCCGCGAGCGTCGGCCCGCCGGTCGTGTAAATCTTGTCGTAGTCCCCGAACACGCGCGCCACGTAACCCGTGAGCGCGTAACGCGGCACCCAGCCCTCCAACACCAGCACGCGCGTCTCGACCGGCGCTTCCACCGCGAGGAAATCATGCACCGTCCGCACGCCGATGAGGCCGCCGCCCATCAGCACGATGACCAACGCCAGCCACCCGCGCCAGGTGAGCGACCACGACTCTTTCCGCCGCAACAGCCCGAAACATTTGCGACGTGACGACGGAATGTTTTCT
>JBBQYK010000434.1:0-3738 GCA_038208765.1 Verrucomicrobiota bacterium | reverse complement strand
ATTGTTGCCGGCGGACACGCTGGCCTTTCTCACTGTGCCGGACTGGACGAAGGCGCAGGCTGCGTTCACCAATTCCACCACCGGCCAGCTCTGGGCCGACCCCGCGATGAAGGCGTTCAAGGACGCCTTCTTCGACAAATTAAACGCCGAAAAAATCCAGCCGCTCGAAAAGGAACTCGGTTTTCAGTTCACCAATTTTCTCAACCTCGCGCGCGGACAGTTCACGCTCGGCGTGGTGCCGAACGGCTGGGACGGGCGCTCCGAACGCCAGCCCGGCATGCTCTGGCTGCTGGACACGAAGGAAAATTCTCTCCAGCTCAAAACGAACCTCGCCGGCCTCCGTGAGCAGTGGACGAAGAGCGGGCGCAAGATGCGGATGGAAAAAATTCGCGACGTGGAATTCACCGTCGTCATCGTGGACGCGCAGGAGATCAACAGGTCATTGCCGCAGTTCACGCCCGGCCCGAAGACGCCGGGCGCGGCGGACGAACCGACAGCCACGCGCGCCGTCGAGTGGGTCATCGGCCAGTCTGGCTCCCTGCTCGTGGTGAGCGATGCGGCGAACGACGTGGAGAAAGTGCTGGCGTTGCAAGCCCGCGTGGTCGCGCCCGCGCTGGCGGAGCAGGCGGTGTTCGCGGCCAGCGCAAGCTCGTGGCGCGGCGCGCATTCGTTCGCGTGGGTGAACGTGAAGCCGATCATGACCACGCTCGCGCGCAAACCGGCGGAGCGTCCGGGTGAGCCGCCGCCTCTTGGCGCGCTGCCTTCGATGGACAAATTTCTTGGCGCGCTCGGCCTGAGCGGCGTGCAGTCGATCACGTTCAGTTGGCAGCAGGCGGTGGACGGTTCGACCGCGCACATCGCGGTGCGCGTGCCGGAGAGCGGGCGCAAGGGACTGTTCAACATCCTCGCCCTCGAGTCGAAGGACGCCGCGCCGCCGCCGTTCATTCCCGCCGACGCGGTGAAGTTCACGCGCTGGCGCATCGACTTGCAGAAGGCCTGGACGACCATCGAGACGATGCTGCTCGAGGTCTCGCCGCAATACGCCGGGTTCTCGAAGCTCATCCTCGACACCGCGGGCAAGGACAAGGATCCCAAGTTCGATTTCCGTCAGCAGTTGCTCGCGAACCTGGGCGACGACGTCATCACGTTCGAGCCGGCACCGCGCGGCACCAACACCGCCACCACCACGCTCACGCTCGTCGGCTCGAAGAACGCGGCGCAGATGGCCGCGTCGTTGCGCGCGGTCACGAGCATTTTCCCGCCGGAGATGATCCAGTACAGCGAGCGCGATTTTCTCGGGCGGAAAATTTACTCCGTCGTCATCCCGTCGATGGGCGTGGGCAGCCAGCCTCGTCCGCTGACCTACGCGGCGAGCGGCGGCTACGTGGTGCTTTCGTCGGAGCCGGCGGCGCTGGAGGAGTTTTTGCGCGGCGGCGAAACGAACGCCCGTCCCCTGCGCGCGTTTCCCGGACTGGCCGAGGCCGGCGGCAAAGCCGGCGGCACCGGCCACGGCTATTTCTCGTTCAAGAATCAGGCCGAGACGGCGCGCGCGGCGTTTGCTGCGGCGAAGCATGATCCGGGCGCGATCACGGAAGTGCTGGGCGCCGGCCAGCTCACGACGATTCTCGGAATGCTCGGCGGCGACGGCCAGTCCACGGCGGAGTTGATCGATGTCACGAAGCTTCCCGTCTTCGAAAAGGTGGCGAAGTATTTTCACTTTGATGTGAGCGCGATTGGTGTGACTCCGGAGGTGATCACGTTCAAGACCTTCACGCCGACATCTCCCGCGCTGCGAAAGTGATCGTGCCCCCCGTGCCCCCGGCGTCCCGCCGGGCCGGAACTGATTGACGACGAGGGCTGCTCGACAAGGGTGTGACGTTAAGACGTTCCAAGCCCTGACCCGGCGAGACGCCGGGGGCACACCTTTCGGCTCGACGCTCGCTGCCGCGTCGATGCGTTCGCGCCATGTTTCGCCCGGTTGTTTTCGTGAGTTTGCTTTGCGCCGCCGTGCTGTCGCTACGCGCGGCAGATGAGTCGAAGTCCGTTCTAATTTCCAAAGGCAAACTGCTTTACCTCCAGCACTGCGTCATCTGTCATCAGGGCGCGGGTCAGGGCACGCCGGGTACATTTCCGCCGCTTGCCAAGTCGGATTACCTGATGGCGAAACCGGAGAATGCCATTCGTCCGGTGGTCGAGGGGTTGTCCGGTCGCATCACGGTCAACGGTTCGAACTACAACAACACGATGCCGCCGATCCTGCTCACCGACGATCAGGTCGCGGCGGTGCTGACCTTCGTGCGCAGCGCTTGGAACGCGGCGGAAGATGTCATCACGCCGGCGCAAGTCGCCACGGTGCGCGCGAAGTCGCGTTTCAAAACTTACGAAGCATTGAAGGCCGCCGCCGGTTACGCGCCGCTGCCCAAGCCGCCGGAGGGATTCACCATTCGCGAGGTCACGCGCTTCACCGAGAATCCCGTGAAACTCGCGCTCAAGCCCGGCGCACGTGAACTCTACATGGTCAGCAGTCCGGGGAACATCTGGCGCATCGAAACCAGCGGGCGCACGACGCAGATGTTGCGCGGCGAAGATTACCTGGAGCCGAAACGCGGCGGGGCGGACGTGCAAGGCTTCACCTTCGATAAAACCGGACGCCTCTTCGTCAGCTCGAATCGTCGTCTGGAAAAAACGCAGCCGTTTGTGACGAATGAAGTCACCATCTACCGCAGTGTGAGCGCGGCGAAACCCTTCGTGATGGAGCCGTATTTGCGGGTTTATTACCCGTGGGGCATCGGCGGCTTCAATCATGGCGCGAACCACGTCGCGCAAGGGCCGGATGGATTCATTTACGTTTCGAGCGGCGCGCGCACCGACGGCAACGAGCCGGGCAGCAACCCGCGTTACTTCAGCGGCGGCGAGGTGGATTTGACCGCGTGCGTGTGGCGTTTCCCGGCGGACGGCGCGACCGCGCCGGAGATTTTCGCGAGCGGCCTGCGAAATGCGTTCGGCTTCTGCTGGAATGAGCGCGGCGAAATGTTCGCCACCGACAACGGCCCCGACGCGGACATGCCGGAGGAGTTGAACCTGCTGGAGCGCGGTGGGCGCTACGGATTCCCTTTCCAGTTCGGTGCTGCGACGAACAAGCCCTACGCCTACACGCCGGAGACGGCGCCGGGCCAGACGTTCACCCGCCCGATTGTGAATCTTGGTCCGGCGGGCAGCCCTGATGGTCAGGCCATTTCCACATTTCATCCGCACTCGTCGCCAGCGGGACTCATTTATTGCGACGACACTTTTCCCGCGAGCCTCCGCGGCAGCTTCCTCGTCACGCGCTACGGCAACCTGCTCAAGCGCGATCCGGACGTGGGCTTCGACCTCCTGCAAATGCGCGTGACGAAAACCGCGACGGGCCACGAAGCACAGACTACGACCTGGCTCGCACCGCTGGCGCGCCCCATCGACGTGGTCATGCAGCGCGGCGCGATCTACGTCCTCGAATACAGCCGTCCGATTAACCACAAAGGCGACGTGCCGATGCTGCCGGGGCGGCTGCTGGAACTGCGGGCGAAGTGAGCGCGGTGGTCGCGTCATCCGCGCGCTGGCCTGCCAGATTGCGCCTGCCACCCATTCCCCTGACAACTCATTCCCCTGACATCATTTCCTTGGGCAAGGGGAACAAGTCAGGGGAATGGGTGTCAGAGGAATGGAGAGCTTTGTGTTTGGAAACTTTTCCATGCGGTG
>JBBQYK010000433.1:0-3761 GCA_038208765.1 Verrucomicrobiota bacterium | reverse complement strand
TGAATATCGCCACGATGCGCCGTGTCCAGAGATGCGTGCGATGTTTCGGCTTGCTGTCTCAAGTTCTGCGCGGTGTCCGCTGGGCGCTCGGTGTGGGGCTGATCGTTGTCGCGATCTCACGCGGCTTTTCCGTCGAAACGCCCGCGCCGGTCTTCTCCGCGCCGGGTGGCGTGTTCACAAACATGGTCAACCTCACCCTCTCTGCGCCGGGGGCCGTGGTGCGCTACACACTCGACGGCTCGGCACCGGATGAAACTTCCCGCGCCGCCACCCTCCCCTTCGCCATCACCAACTCCGCGCTGGTTCGCGCCCGTTCCTTCGCGCCCGGACACGCTCCAAGCGAGACGGTCTCACATTCGTTCACCCTGCTCGGCGAGGATCTGATTGATTTCAACTCCAACCTCCCGCTCCTCGTCGTCAACGCCCACCAGGAGGAAGTCTCGCACGACGGACGCATCGACGTGACCTTGCGCGTGATCGAGACAAGCGGAGGACGCGCCTCGTTGCTGGGCAAACCGGGCTTCGACGGGCGTGGCATCTTGAACATCCGCGGCCACTCCTCGCAGCGTTATCCCAAACACTCGTACACGCTGCGCACCATTGACGAGCACGACGACAAACGGAAGGCGGCCATCCTCGGACTGGCGAAGGAGAACGAGTGGATTCTCTACGCGCCGTATCCGGACAAGACGTTGATGCGCGATGTGCTCGCCTACGAACTGAGCAACGCCCTCGGCCGCTGGGCGCCGAAGACGCGCTACGTCGAGCTGTTCTACAACGAGTCCGGCGAGCGGCTGACCATGAGCAATTACGTCGGGGTGTATGTGTTTGAAGACCGCGTCTCGCGCAGCAAGCACCGTGTGGACATCGCGCCGCTCGGCCCTGGCGACAACGCCGAGCCGGAGATCAGCGGCGGCTACCTCATCAAGAAGGACCATGTCGGCCGCGGCCAACGCGCCAAGGTTCCGGCGGAACGCGCGCGCCTCGGCGCGACTCCGCCCGTGCAGGAACGCATCGCGCTGCCGTCCGGGCCGGGTGGATTCCCGGTGGACCCGGCGGGCTTCACGAATGCGGCGACCACGTCAGCGCGCGAACCCCAGCGCAAGCCACCCCAGATGGTCCGCACGCGGCGCGGCGATCAAGTGGAAGCAGTGACGAACTACGTCGGCTTCTCCGCGCGCCCCGATTCTGGCGCGAACAACCGCCGCCGTTACGGCGATGGCGAGATCACCGCCGACAGCGACGGCTTCTGGACCGGGCTGGACGGCCAGCACTTTTTCTACGTGGAGCCGGAGCCGGACGAACTCACCGCCCTACAGCGCGCATGGCTGACGAAACATTTCAACCAACTGGAGTCCGCGCTTTACGGACCCGACTTTCGCGACCCGCAGCTCGGCTACGCAAAGTTCATTGAGGCCGGCTCGTTCATCGATCACCACCTGCTCGTCGAGGTGAGCAAGAACGTGGATGGGTTTCGCTTCAGCACGTATTACCACCTCGACCGCGGCAAGAAATTGAACCTCGGCCCGCTCTGGGATTTGAACCTGAGCTTCGGCAACGCGCGCTCTTACGAGTGCTACCGACCCGAAGGCTGGCTCTGGGCGAACCTCAACAACGACGGCTATACCTATTTCCGTCGGCTCTTTGAGGATCCAGATTTCGCCCAGCGCTATGTGGACCGCTGGACGGAAATGCGTGCGAACGTCTTCGCCACGTCGAACGTCCTGGCCCGCGTGGACCGCATCGCCGCGCAACTCGACGAAGCGCAGCGACGGAATTTTGTTCGCTGGCCGATCCTCGGCGAGGAAATCAAACCGAACTACTTCGTCGGCACGAACTACACCGCTGAGATTACTTGGATGAAGGACTGGATCGCGGGACGGCTGGACTGGATGGAACGCCAGTTTGTCGTCACGCCCACCGCGCGCGTGAACGGCAGTACGCCGCAACGCCAACTGGAATTCACGCCCGTGGCCGGCGCAAAAATTTACTACACACTCGACGGCACCGACCCGCGTGCGCCCGGCGGCGAGCCGTCCGCCCGGGCGAAAATCTACGAAACTTCTGTGCCTCTAGCACCCGGCGCGCACCTCTTCGCCCGCGCGCAATCCGGTGCGCGTTGGAGCGGGCCGACGAGGAGTACGGCGCTTTGATCCGGATCAGTCGGAGCGCGGATCTAGGCTCGGAACTAGCGTCGATTAGCGGTTCACTCCGTTAGAAATCAAACTGGTCGATGTTCGACTTGTTGAAGATGAACGGCGTGCCGAGCAGGATGTTGTCACCCTGGATTTCCACGTCACCCGCGCGTTTGGATTTGAAGCTGGTCGCGCCGGCTTTGAGTTCACCACGCGCCAGCGCCGCCGCCACCTCAATGGTGAGATAGCCGAGATCCTGCACCTTCCAGAGAATCACCGTGTCGGTGATGCCCTCCTTGACGAACGACCTGTTCTCGCTCGGCAAGCCGAGGCCAATGACCTTGACCAGGCCCGCTTTGCCGGCTTGCTTCACGGCCTCCGCTGCGCCGGGAACCGCCGGTGTGCAGATGTTCATCAGCAGTTTCACGCTCGGGTTGGCATTCATAATTGCCGTGGCTTCGGCAAAAGCCTTCTCCCGCAAATCATCACACGGACGCAGCGCGACGCGTTTCATGTTCGGGTATTTTTCCGCGTTACGTTTCTCGATGGCCTTCTGCCACTCGATCATGTTCCCCGCCGTGAGGCTGGCGGTGATGATCGCGTAATCGCCAGAGCCTCCGAGCAGGCGCGCGGCTTCGTCCATGAGCGCGTTGGCGATGCCTTCGGGCGTGGCCTGGTTCACGAAGAAGCTGCGCGCGTCGGGCAACGCGTCCGCATCGTAGGTAATAACCTTGATGCCCTTGCTCTGCGCCTTGCGCAGCGCCGTCGAGATGCCCTCGCGATTCTCACAGGCGGCAGCGATGACATCCACCCCACGCGTGATCCACGTTTCGACGATTTCATTCTGCTTCGCCGGATCGGTTTCCGTCGGCCCGTCGTAAAGCAGCTTCACATTCAAATCCTTCGCCGCCTGTTCCGCGCCCGCGCGACAAGCGATGAAGTAGCCGTTGCCCTTGCTCTTGGGCATGAAGGCGATGGTGAGTTGTTTGCCGGGGGCGGAAGGAGTGTCCGCTGTCCCGTTGCTGGCGGAAGGTGCCGAAGGTTTGCAGCCGGCGAACAGGCCGAGACTGAACACGAGCGCGAGCGCGAATGATTTCATGGCGTTGAATTTGGTTTCGCCGGGAGAATCGCCGGACGTGCGCGGCGTGCCGAGAATTTTTTCAACGCCGCTTCGCCCGCCAGCACGAGGAGCAGCAGCGCGCCGGTGAGGATGCCTGCGAGTTCGCTCGGCTGGTCGGAGAGTTGCAATCCGTTCTTCAACACCGCCAGCGTGGCCACGCCGAGCAGCGTCCCTTGCACCGTGCCGATGCCGCCGAAGATGCTCGTGCCGCCGAGCACGACGGCGGTGATGGCGAGCAACTCGTAGCCCGTGCCCGCGTCCGCCTTCGCCTGCCCGACGCGCGCCACGTAAATCATCGCCGCCAGCGCCGCGACCACGCCGGACAACACGTAAGCCAGCGCGATGCGCCGCTCGACCGGCAGCCCGGCGTAGCGCGCGCCCTCCGGCGCAAAACCAATCGCGCGGAACGAACGCCCGAACGTCGTGCGATGCACGAGCAGCCACACCGCCACCGCCACGACCGCGAAGACCGGCACCTGCGCCGGAATGATGCCGCCGTAGTAGCC
>JBBQYK010000432.1:0-3802 GCA_038208765.1 Verrucomicrobiota bacterium | reverse complement strand
CTTGAGCAACTGCCGGCTCGCGGGTCCGAGACCCTCGGTGATGGCCTCGTCGGCGAAGAGCAGCGAATCATTCTGCGCCACGTAAAGCGCGTTCGGCTCGTTGGCAAAATTACCGATGGCGATGCCGAGCGCGTTGTCGTTACGAAAACGTGCCGAGTCGATGCCCATCGCGCCGCGCGCCAAACCGTACGGATCAAAGGCCACGCCGGACTGCGCACCGACTTCCGCGAAGGTTCCGTTGTGGCGGTTGCTGAAGACGAAGTTCTGCACCTGATCGTTCGCCACCACGAAATCGATCCAGCCGTCGTTGTTCAAATCCACGGGCGCGACGCCGAGCGACTTGGCGATGGGCGCGCCGGTTGCGGCGTTCGTGATCTGCAAGCCCGCCGCGCGCGACACGTCGCGGAATTTTCCGCCGCCCTCGTTGTGATAAAGCAGCGGGAATGATCCTTCGAAGTTCAACGGCGGCCCGTAGGCACGGCCAATTCCGGCCAGCGTGTAGTTCACCCCCTGATCGATTTCGCGCGACCACTTCACGTAATTACAGATGAACAAGTCCAGCCGCCCGTCGTTGTCGTAATCCACGAAGGCCGCGCTCGTGCTCCAGCGCGTCGGCTCATTCGCCAGTCCGGCGCGTGCGCTCACGTCCTCGAACTTGCCGCCGCCGAGATTGCGGAAGAGATGATTCTCGCCCACGCCCGTGACGAGCACGTCCACCAGTCCATCGTTGTCGTAATCACCGACGGCCGCGCCCATGCCGTAGAAATTCGCGTCCAAGCCCGAGCCAGCCGTCACGTCCGTGAAATGGCCGCGGCCGTCATTGCGATAGAGCGCCAGCGTGCCGCCAGTTTGTAACTGGCGGAATTTGCTGCCGACTGAAGGGCTGGTTTCGCCGGGAGCAGCCGCTTCTGACGTAGCGGCCCCTGCCGGTTGCAAACCGGCAGCACGTTGCCAAGGCCAATCCCGACCGTTCACGAACAGCAAGTCCGCCGCGCCATCGCCATCGAAATCGAAGAAGGCCACGCCGCCGCCCATCGTTTCGGGGAGCAGCTTGTCGCCAGACGCGCCGTTGTGGTGCGTGAACTGGATTCCTGACTCTGCGGTGACGTCCGTAAATTTCACCGTCGGCACATCGGCTACGGCGCGGGGCAGTTCCGGCGCGTTCAGTTCGGTTTTCCTTTCGCCCGGCTTCTCCTTCTGCCCCGACCACCAGAAGAGAAACACCACGCCGACTACGACCACGGCGGCGATGACGATGACCGAACGCAGAAAGGCGCGGCCAATCACCGAATCATCGGGCGGCGGCAAGTCCTCTCGTTCAGGTGAAGGCGCGGGCACGGGCGGACTATTGTGAGGGCACGGGCGGAAGAAAATAGAATTTCCATCGGAGCGCGGACCGCCGAGTCCGCGTGTTCAGCGGGGCGGGAATGGCCTCACGCCAAGCACGCCAAGGGTGCCAAGGGGAAAAGCGGACGCTTCAGCGCCGCTTTCAAATCGTGTGACTGATTGGTTGTCCCCGTGTCTCACAACATCATCCGACTTTTCTCTTTGCGGCCTTGGCGGCCTTGGCGTGAGGCACCGGCTTGGCCGTTCCACATTCTGAACACGCGGACTCGGCGGTCCGCGCTCCGGCTGAAAATCCCGCCGTGACTCGCGATGAAATTTTCCCGAGCCTGCCGCCGTCCATTACGTCGCCATGAAACATTTGTTCTCGCTCAATCGCCGTCACTTTCTGCGGCAGGCCGCCCTCGCCGGCACCGTGCTCTCCGCCGCGCCGTTCCTCCGCGCCGCCGATCCGGCGAAGAAATTTCGCACCGCACTCATTGGTTGCGGTTGGTGGGGAAAAAATATTCTCAAGGAAGCCATCGCCAGCGGGCGCATCAAGGTCGTCGGCTTGTGCGACGTGCATGAAAACGTCCGTGAAGTCGCCGCCGAGCAAGTCACCGACCTGAATGGCGACAAACCGAAAACGTATAACGACTTCCGCGAGCTGCTGGAGAAGGAGAAGCCGGAGATCGTCCTCATCGCCACGCCGGATCATTGGCACGCGCTGCAAACCATCGCGGCGGTCAAGGCGGGCGCGCACGTTTTCGTCGAGAAACCCACGGGCCACACGGTGAACGAAAGCCGCGCCATGCTGCGCGCCTCGCGGGACAGCGGGCGCGTGGTGCAAGTCGGATTGCACCGGCGTATCGGGCCGCATCACGTCAGCGGCATGAAGTTTCTCAAGTCGGGCGCAGTCGGCGAGGTGGGCATGGTCCGCATCTTCGCGCACGGCGGGGGCGGTCGCGAACGTCCGCAGGCCAACAGCGAACCGCCGGACGGCATGGACTGGGACCTGTGGTGCGGTCCTGCGCCGAAGCGGCCTTTCAACCAGAAGCTGCATCCCGGCGGCTGGCGCAACTTCCTCGACTATGGCAACGGCCAGCTCGGCGACTGGGGCGTGCATTGGCTCGATCAGGTTCTCCTGTGGAGCGACGAGAAATATCCCAAGCGCGTCTTCTGTTCCGGCGGCCGACCCATCGCGGGCGCGGCGATTTTGAACGACAAGGAACAGACCAGCGACGCGCCGGATCATCAGGTCGCGGTTTATGATTTCGAGAGCTTTACCTGCGTGTGGGAACACCGCCGCTTCGCCGACAACAAGGCGGAGAAGCACAAGATTGGCGCCTATTTCTACGGCACCAAAGGCACGCTGCACATCGGCTGGCAGGATGGCTGGACGTTTTATCCCACCGACTCCAAGGCGCAGGCGCAGCACGAGGATTCACAATTGCAACAGCCCGACGGCCACAACATGAAACTGCTCTGGGCTGACTTCATCGCCTCCATCGAGAGCGGAAAGAAAGCCGTGGCCAACATTGAGGTTGCCCACCGCGCCTCGGTGCTGCCGTTGCTCGGCATGATCTCCTGGCGCACTGGCCGCAGCCTCGAATGGGACGCCGCCAAGGAACAAATCATCGGCGACGCGGACGCGAACAAGCTGTTGAGCCGCCCGTATCGCGGGCCGTGGGTGTATCCGGAAGTTTAACCGTGACGCGGTGTTTCAGCCTGCGAGGCGCTCAGACCAGCGTGCATCTTGACACTGTCCTGGTTGTGGCGGATGGCGGGGGCTTTCGTCGCGGAGCGACGACGGAAATTAGCCCGGCACGAAGTGCCTGGTCCGTCGCGGAAAATTCGTTTCCGTCCCGAAGGGATGGCGGAAAGCCGGCGTCCTTTCAGGACGCGACCACGAATAAGTCTGGCCCCAGACACTTCGTGTCTGGCTAATTTCCGCAGCCGCTTCGCGGCCTGGCAAGAACAGTGTCCAGATGCGCCGCGCTCAGACCAGCGGCAGCAGTTTCGAGAACAACAACACCTGCCCCAGTCCCATCACGGACGTCACGGTCAGCATCACCGTCCAGCTTCGGAGGGTTTCCTTCTCGGTCATGCCGCTCAGGCGGTTCACGACCCAGAAGCCGCTGTCGTTCATCCAGGAACCGCAGAAGGCGCCGAAGCCGATGGAGAGAAACATGTACATGGGGTGATAACCCAGCTTGGCCCCCATGGCCGCGACCATCTGTCCGGCGGCCACCTCGCTGCCCGGGTTGATCATGTCCCACATGATGGCCGAGGTCGTGAGCATCGCCACGGTGGCCGAGCCTTGGGCGATGCGGATGATCGCGGCCGTCAGCCAGCCCAGCAGCAGGAGGGGGATGGAATACATCTTGGCCAACTCTCCGATGGCGTCGCCCACGCCGGCATGGCGCAACATGCCGCCGAAAGCGCCGCCGGCCGCCGTGATCAGGATGATGACGCCGGC
>JBBQYK010000431.1:0-3814 GCA_038208765.1 Verrucomicrobiota bacterium | reverse complement strand
GGGATGGATTTGGAGCAGGCAGTCGAACTCGCGAAGAGCGCGGGCTACACGCAGCGGTGCCAGTTCGTGCAAAGACGGCGGGAACTGGTGCCGATCTGATGCCGGCGGGATTGGATGGAAAACTGGCCTCACGCGCAGTCCGCGAAGGGCGCAACGCCGGACATCTTTTTCATCCTTTGCGCCCTTCGCGACCTTGGCGTGCGGCACTGTGGAAACATCTGAACTGACTTCCTCCCGGCTTTCGCCTTGACCGCCCCGCGCACGCTCGCAACGCTCGCCGCGAATTCACCGCACTCCTATGAACACAAAAATTGTCGCGCTCGTTTCCCTCGCCACCGCCGCCGCTGTTTTCACCGCCTGCCACACGCGCGTCGCACCGCCAGCGGAACTGAAAGTCACACCCCAGGCCAACAACCTGAACGCCGGCTTCACCGTGAAGCCCGCGTCCGGCGCGCTCGGCAAAATCGAGCGGCTCGACCCGGCGCTGGATGCGCTGCTCGGCCCAGAGGCCGTGATCGAAAAACTCGCCGAGGGCTTCGACTGGTCGGAAGGCCCGGTGTGGATGAAGGGTGATTACCTCCTGTTCTCCGACGTGCCGCTGAACACGATTTTCAAATGGGAGGCGCGCAGCGGCGTCACCATTTTCCGCTCGCCGAGCGGTTACACCGGCTACTCCCCTCGCGGCGGCGAGCCTGGCTCGAACGGTCTCACGCACGATCATCAGGGCCGCCTCATCGCCTGCCAGCACGGCGATCGCCGCGTGGCGCGCTGGGAGGATGGAAAGTTCGTCGCCGTGGCGGACAAGTTCGAGGGCAAACGCTTCAACAGCCCGAACGACGTGGTCGTGAAATCCAACGGCGACATATATTTCACCGACCCGCCCTACGGCCTGCCCAAGCGCATGGACGATCCGACCAAGGAGATTCCATTTCAGGGCGTCTATCGCGTCGTGAATGGAAAAGTGACCTTGCTTACTGGCGAGGTGACGCGCCCGAACGGTCTCGCCTTCTCGCCCGACGAAAAAATTCTCTACGTCGCCAGCAGCGATCCGGACAAAGCGATCTGGATGTCCTATCCCGTGAAAGCCGACGGCACGCTCGGCGCAGGCCGGGTGTTCTTCGACTCGACCGCGATGCGAGCGGGCAAGAAGGGTCTGCCCGACGGCTTGAAGGTGGACCAGTCTGGCAACCTCTGGGCCACCGGCCCTGGCGGCGTGCTCATCCTTTCGCCCGAAGGCAAACATCTCGGCACGCTCGCCACGGGCGAAGCCACCGCCAACTGCGCCTGGGGCGACGACGGCTCCACGTTCTACATCACGGCGGACATGTTCCTCTGCCGCGTGAAGACGAAGACGAAGGGGAAAATCTGACCCGCCTTCGCGGCGCTACGGCGCGGCCAGTCCGCTGAAAGCCGAAATCGGCGCGGACGGGCCGCCTTTTGCGGCTCGACAGGTTTTGGGGTGTGGAGTTATGTAGGTCTTCATGGTGTCTGCTTCTTTTGGTTACCGTTGGTCTGGGGCGCGCGTCCCAACACGGGTGGCTCGGCGGCGCTCGCTCGCCGCAACCCACGCTTACTCCGGAGAGCACGGAGAGCAGGCTCCAACTTCACTTTCATCGCCAGCCATACTATCTAGGCCGATTCAGACGCCTTTCCCGAAATTACAACAAGGCTATACAGAACAATGATTCCACCAGCAGAACCAAGTTCAAATCAACAGAGTGTCGGCACCCGGCTTGCCGCCTTCCTTTCCCATCGCCGTGAGCACATCATTTCGGATTGGATCTCGTCCGTCCAGCGCGACGAGAAAGTGCCAACCTCCGATTCCCTGAATCGGAGCCAACTCCGAGACCACCTTCCGCAGTTATTCGACAGTCTCACCAAGACACTCACCGACGCCTTCAATCCGGATGTCAAGGAATGCGCCGCAGCGACCGCAGCGACGCACGGGCATATTCGCTGGCAAGAGGGCTACGACCTTTCCGAGTTGCTCATCGAGTTCGCTCACCTGCGCGCTAGGCTCATTAGCGAGCTAAACGGATTTCAAGAGTCCAATCCAAACATTACCGGGGCGTCGTGGCTCTTTTCTACGACGGTCCTGCACCGTTTTCTGGACGATGCGGTGCGAAGTTCTGTCGAGCAATATTCTGCGACCGCCAAACTTTTCCAGCCACCTAATGCTCCACGCTAACTCCTGAGAAGCTGGAACCAGAACGGGCGGGAAAATCGCGAGTGGTGCATTTCCAGTTTCTCGTCTCATTGCCCCCCCTCCGACGGGCGTGGGAGTCGGATCCAATGACCTGCTTCCGGTTTGAGTTTGTACTGGTACGCGGCGGGCGGAACTGCTACAAAACGCGGGTGCCAACGCAATTGAATCTCATGGGCGATGCGCCCGCGCCCCGGAAACCTGGGACGCGCGCAACGTCATCAAGCGCGACGACTTTCCACCTGCTCCACGGCGACTGTCTGGCGCTGATGCGCGCGCAGCCCGCGCCGTCGGTGGACATGGTGGTGACGTCGCCGCCCTACAATCTCGGGATCAAATACGGGAAGTATGATGACACGAAGGGGCGCGGGGAGTTCCTGGCGTGGACGGTGGAGTGGTGCGCGGAGGTGCGGCGGCTGCTGAAGGAGAACGGCTCGTTCTTCCTGAACGTGGGTTCGTCGCCGAGCAATCCGATGTTCCCGCATGAGGTGGTGCTGGCCTTGCGGGAGTTGTTCGTGTTGCAGAACACGTTTCATTGGATCAAGTCGATCACGGTGGAGACGCGGGCGGGGGAAGAGATTTCGGCGGGGCATTTCAAGCCGATCAATTCCAAGCGGTTCGTCACGGATTGTCACGAGTACGTCTTCCATCTCACGAAGAATGGGGACGTGCCTCTGGAGCGTCTGGCGGTGGGCGTGACCTACGCAGACAAGAGCAACATCGCGCGCTGGGGCCACACCGAAGGGCGCGATAAACGGTGCCGGGGGAACAACTGGTTCGTGCCGTACGAGACGATCAAAAGCCGCGACAAGCAGCGCCCGCATCCGGCGACGTTCCCGGTGCGACTAGCGGAAATGTGCATCCAGTTGCACGGGCGCAACGCGGAGTTGAGCGTGCTCGATCCGTTCCTCGGCATCGGCAACGCGGCGATGGCAGCGGGCGCGTGCGGGGTGCGGGAGTTCGTGGGGATGGAAATTGATGAGGAGTATTTGAGCGTGGCGCGGGAGCGGGTGGGGGGAAGGCCGAGCTAGGCACCACGGAAGACAGAGCAAACACGGAAGGCCGGGAGGTGAACACATCGGAGCGCGGCGCTCCATTTCCGTTTCCGTGTTTTCCGTGTCTTCCGTGGTCAACCTTCGCATCCGTGCCCCAGCGGATTTCCGCTTTTCTTCCCGCGCGCTTTGGCAATCATGCGCGCTCGTTTTGATGACCGAACTTTGAACTTATGAAAATCGTCCTCGCTTACTCCGGCGGCCTCGACACCTCGGTGCTGCTTTCCTGGATCAAAGACACCTACGGCAACGCCGAGATGATCTGCTTCTGCGCGAACATCGGGCAGGAAGATGAACTGAAGGGCTTGAACGCGAAGGCGAAGAAGACGGGCGCGTCGAAGATCTACATTGATGATTTGCAGGAGGAATTCGCCAGCGACTTCATTTATCCGATGCTGCGCGCGGGGGCGATTTACGAGGGGCAATACTTCCTCGGCACTTCGATTGCGCGGCCCTTGATCGCCAAGCGCATGGTCGAGATCGCCAAGGCCGAGAAGGCCGACGCCATCGCCCACGGCGCGACCGGCAAGGGCAACGATCAGGTGCGCTTCGAGCTGAC
>JBBQYK010000430.1:0-3823 GCA_038208765.1 Verrucomicrobiota bacterium | reverse complement strand
TTCCTCGAAGCCGCGCGCCGCATCGGCGTGGAGCCGCAATTCTGCCGCGGCTACGAAGACACCGATCTCGGCATGACCGCCATCCGCGCCGCCGGCATGGAAGCCGTGGACGTGCGCACGATGCGCTGTCACTCGAAGCTGTCGCCCGCTGCGTTGTCGCGGTGAACTTTTGAGCCACGGATGAAACACGGATGAGGGAATTGGGATTTTCTAAATCCGTGTTCCATCCGTGTTTCATCCGTGGCTAATTGAAAACATGATCACCGTCGTCGGCAGCTTCAACATGGATCTCGTGATTGAAGCCCCGCGCTTCCCCACCCCCGGCGAGGCGATACTCGGCAAAAACTTCCGTCGCGCCTGCGGCGGCAAAGGCGCGAACCAGGCCTGCGCCGTCGCCAAACTCGGCGTGCCCGTGACGATGATCGGCGCCGTCGGCCAGGACGCCTTTGGGGATGAAATGCTCGAGGGCCTGAACGCGCTCGGTGTGAACACCTCCGGCGTGGCCCGCCGCGCAGACGTCGCCAGCGGCACCGCCATGATCGTCCTTGATGCCAGCGGCCAGAACCAAATCGTCGTGGCCAACGGCGCGAACGACACTCTCTCCGCCGCCGACATTCAGCGCAGCGAGCACGCCATCCGCAGCAGCCGCGCGCTGCTCGTGCAACTCGAAACGCCGATGGACAGCGTGGCCGCCGCGCTCCGCCTCGCACACGACGCGAAGGTTCTCACGATTCTCAATCCCGCGCCCTTCTCACCCGTCTCCGATGAATTGCTGCGCCTCTGCGATTTTATTATCCCAAACGAGAACGAGGCCTCGAAACTGACTGGCGTGGAAGTCCGTGACCTCGCCAGTGCCGCTGCCGCCGCCAAGAAACTGCGCGCGCTTTCCCAAGCCCAGGTGCTGGTGACGCTCGGCTCGAAGGGCGTGTGGCTGGATACGAAGACTTTCACCGGCCATGTCCCCGCCTTCCCAGTCGAAGCCGTGGACACCGTGGGCGCGGGCGACACCTTCATCGGTGCGTTTGCCGTGCGGGTGGCGGAAGGCGCGGACGTGCGCGAAGCCGCGCGCTTCGGTTGCGCCGCCGCCGCCATCGCCGTCACGCGACGTGGAGCGCAGGCCAGCCTGCCAACGCGACGTGAAGTGGAGGAATTTCTGGCGATGAATCCGGTCTTCCGACGCAATCCGGACTAAGGGACTGAGCCATGCGATACACAATTCTCATCGAAGAAGGAGACACCAGCTTTGGCGCTTATGTTCCCGACCTGCCCGGCTGCGTGGCCGCCGCCGCGACTCGTGAAGAAGCCGTGCAGCTCATTCACGAAGGCATTGATGAGCAATTGCAGATTCTTCGGGAGGATGGACAATCGATCCCGCTTTCACGTTCTACGGTTGAATACGCGGAAGTGGCATGAGGAATCGGCGTCCTTGGACGCGCCGCTTGCGGTGCTACTCGCCAACGTTGGTTACGTCAGAATTGTATCTGCATTCTGCAACTTGCCTCGAAGTTCCGTTCGATAACAGTGCTGCGTTGACTCAACGATGTTTTGTGACTTGGCGGCATCAATGAAATTTTTCGCGAGTTGCGGCGACTCCCGCCAGTTCGACAGACGAAAACCTTCTCCAGAATTCCGCTGACAATAGAGGAGATGATCAAAATCAGCTTTCGGATGAACCTGTCCATCATGAATGTGGACCGTGGGAAAGAAAAGTTCCTTGGTATTCCCACGCGGAAAGCTGAAAGCCATCGGATGGACCGTCTGCGCGCCAGGTTTCAACTTGAAAATAGCGAAGCCATAATTCTTGTACTGCGGAAGCTTGTCCCACATCCCGTCTGGCAGGCGAAAGCGTTTATCGAGGCGAGAAAAATCAGAAACCGTCGGAACGAAAGAAGCTTGGAAGTTGCCAACAACTTGCACGGCCAAGCCCTTTGTTGATGGAGACGTAGCCCTCGCGGACAAAGCGCCTGCGGAAACAGGCACCTGAAAACCGTTTTCCAAATCGTCGAAAAAGTTCGGATACTTCTTGAGATTGATGAAGCGCACCGCGTCTTCACGAGAACGAAGCTTCACCGGAATAGGCAGGACCATCGCAAGCTCCTCCCGCGCTTGGATGCTCATGCTGTAAACGATGAACTCCCGCATCTGCTCGGCCCCTCGCGGAAAACCGCGCGCAAAGATTTTAGTCGCAGTGACCGATTGAACAGGGCGGGAGAAGCAACACATACAATTTAGCTTTCACAGCCACTTCGGCAGCTTCTCGTCCGCCCAAATCTCCTCCACATCCTGCCGAGGCCGCACCACTTCGGACTTGTTGCCCTTCACCAGCACCTCTGCCGCCGTGCCGCGCGAGTTGTAGTTCGAGGCCATGACGAAGCCGTAGGCACCGGCGCTCAACAGCGCGAGATGATCGCCCTCGCCGACTTTCGCCAGTGGACGGTTCTTCGCGAAGTAATCACCCGACTCGCAAATCGGCCCGACCACATCGCTGGAGATTTGCGCGCCGCCCTTCTTCGTCAGCGGCACGATCTCGTGAAACGAATCGTAGAACGCCGGGCGAATGAGATCGTTCATCGCCGCATCCACGATGACGAAATTCTTTTTGCCTGTGCGCTTCACGTACTCGACGCGCGTGGCGAGCAGGCCCGCGTTGCCGACCATGAAGCGGCCCGGTTCCAAAAGAATTTTCAATCCAAGCGGCTTGAGCAACGGCACCAGCTTCTTCGCGTAGCTTGCGGGCGTGAGAATGTTCTTCGCCGCCGCCGACTTCCACCAATCTACCGAGCCGCTGGCCAGCGCCGGGTCATAGACGATGCCCAGCCCGCCACCGATGCTGAAGAACTCGAACGTGTGCTTCTTCGCCAGCTTCTGCACGAGCGGCAGCACCTTCGTCACTGCCAGTTCGAACGGTTTCACCTGCGTGAGCTGCGAGCCAATGTGCATCTGGATGCCGCGCAGCCGGAGATTCTTCAGCTTGCTGGCGCGCGCATACACGCCCTCGACCTGCTCGAAGGCGATGCCGAATTTGTTCTCGTACGTGCCCGTCGTGATCTTCGCGTGCGTGCCGGCGTCAATGTTCGGATTCACGCGCACGGCCACCGGCGCGATCTTCTTCAACCGCGCCGCGACTTTGTTGATGCGCTGCAACTCCGGCTCGCTCTCGACGTTGAACGAGTAGATGCCCTTCTTCAGCGCGAACTCGATTTCCTCCTCGGTCTTGCCCACGCCGGCGAACACGCACTTGCGCGGGTCTCCGCCCGCCGCGATGACGCGCTTGATCTCGCCCGCGCTCACCGTGTCGAAGCCGCTGCCGAGATTCGCGAAGGTGCGCATCACGGCCAGGTTCGAGTTCGCCTTCATGGCGTAGCAGATGAGGTGGTCGAGTTCGCCCAGTTCCGAATCCAGCTTCTGGAAATGATCCTCCAGCGTGTGCTGGGAATAAACGTAGAGCGGCGTCCCATGCTTCTTCACGAGCGACTCGATGCTCACGCGCTCGCAGAACAGCTTGTTTCCAACATAACGAAAATCATGCATGGCGGTGAGTTAAGCCGAAGGCCCTGGACTGCTGCAAGAATTGCAGCTCTGGATGGGGAGAGTTCGCATCGCGCATGGTTCGTTCTCGCTGGGCGAACCGTTCCTGATCCAGAGCGGCGGTTCCCGCCGCAGTCCCAGAGCCTGCGGCTTTTACAAAACCATGACATCCGCGCTTCGCCTCTCTTTCACTCTCTGCTAACCAATGCGCCAACGCCGCGTGAAACGAACCAACCGCAAGCCGAACTTCTTCTGGCAGGGCGTGCTCATTCTCGCGCCGATGCTGGTGCTGGCG
>JBBQYK010000429.1:0-3825 GCA_038208765.1 Verrucomicrobiota bacterium | reverse complement strand
ATCGAAGCCCCGGCGCGGATGTTGATCGAGGTGTGAGGATGCCCCCGGCGTCCCGCCGGGAAGCAGCGTTACCTTGCCTAGGACTGCTCGATTGGTTCACGCCCCCACCCGGCGCGACGTCGGGGCACGGGCCGAGAATTTATTCTGGCGTGGACTTGCGCCTTCGCTATCGTCCCCACCCTCAAATTAAACTGAATTAACGCAATGGAACCCAAAGGCGATATCGCACTGATTGGCCTGGCCGTGATGGGCCAGAATCTCATCATGAACATGAACGACCACGGCTTCACCGTCGTGGCCTACAACCGCACCGTGGACAAGGTGGAGCACTTCCTCGCCAACGAGGCGAAGGGCAGCAACGTCATCGGCGCGACCTCCATCGAGGACATGGTCAGCAAGCTCAAGACGCCCCGCCGCGTGATGATGCTCGTGAAGGCCGGCAAGCCGGTGGACGATTTCATCGAGCAACTCATCCCGCACCTTTCGCCCGGCGACATCATCATTGATGGCGGCAACTCGCTCTTCGACGACACGAACCGGCGCGTGAAATTGTGCGAGAGCAAAGGTCTGCTCTACGTCGGCACCGGCGTGAGCGGCGGCGAAGAAGGCGCGCGCAACGGCCCGAGCATCATGCCCGGCGGATCCCCCGCCGCGTGGCCGCATGTGAAAGCGATTTTCCAGGGCGTCTCCGCGAAAGTGGAAGGCAACGTCCCGTGCTGCGACTGGGTCGGCGAGGGCGGCGCGGGCCATTACGTGAAGATGGTTCACAACGGCATCGAGTACGGCGACATGCAGCTCATCTGCGAAGCCTACAACATCATGAAGAACGGCCTCGGCATGAGCGCCGACGAGATGCACAACGTCTTTGCCGAATGGAACAAGGGCGACTTGGATTCATACCTGATCGAAATCTCGCGCGACATCCTCGCCAAGAAGGACGAGGACGGCTCGCCGCTCGTGGACAAGATTCTCGACACCGCCGGCCAGAAGGGCACCGGCAAGTGGACGGTCATCAACTCGCAAGACCTCGGCATCCCGATCACGCTGATGGCGGAAGCGGTCTTTTCCCGCTGCATTTCTGCGTTGAAAGACGAGCGCGTGAAAGCCGCGCGCAAGTTGAAAGGCCCGCGCGCCGCGCTCACGAGCATCGCGGCGAATGCGGAGAAGAAGAAGGCGTTCATCGAAGACATCCGCCTCGCGCTCTACGCGTCGAAGATCGTCAGCTACGCGCAGGGCTACATGCTCATGCGCGCGGCGGCGAAGGAGTACGGCTGGAACCTGAACTACGGCGGCATCGCGCTGATGTGGCGCGGCGGCTGCATCATCCGCTCGCGTTTCCTCGGCAAGATCAAGGAAGCCTACGATAACAATCCGAAGCTGATGAACCTGCTCGTGGACGATTACTTCCGCGCCGAGATCAAGAAGGCGCAGAAGGGTTGGCGCAACATTGTGGCCACGGCGGCGAAGAAGGGCATCCCGGTTCCTGCGTTCAGCACGGCGCTGGCGTTCTACGATCAGTATCGCTCGGCGGTGCTGCCGGCGAACCTGCTCCAGGCGCAGCGCGATTACTTCGGCGCGCACACTTACGAGCGCGTGGACAAACCGCGCGGCGAATTCTTCCACACGAACTGGACCGGCCGCGGCGGCACGACCGCCTCGAGCACTTACAACGTGTAGCCTGTGGTGGCCGCAACTCGTGCGAGCGCGGCTCAATGAAAATTCAACGCCCGGTGGTTTCGGCCACCGGGCGTTTTCTTTTGGCCCGAGGGGTTTGATCCTTCAAGTTCCGGCCACTGATGAGCACTGGACTCGCTTGGTTTTTATTGTGTGTCGCCGGCCTGCTGGAAATCACCTGGCTGCTGGCGATGAAGTATTCGCAAGGCTTCACGAAGCTCTGGCCCACGGTCTTTGTCTTCGTCGTCGGCACGTTGAGTTTCTATCTGCTGTCACTCTGCCTGAAGGTCATTCCTGTCGGCACTGCTTACGTGGTGTGGACCGGCATCGGCGCGGTGGGCGGGGCGTTGTTGGGCATCCTTGTCTTCAACGAACCGGCCACGGCGTGGCGTCTGACCAGCATTGCGCTGGTCGTTGCGGGCATCGTGGGGCTGAAACTCACCAGCCATTGAAGGCATGTTTAGGCTTGCCAGCGCGCGACGCGACGCGCAAATTACGCTTGCGAAAAATGCCGAACATGGCCGCAAGACCGTCAATCAAATCTGCATGAACTTCCTTCCCTGGAGGGCGCTTTGAGCCGCCCGTTTCAGCCCCGTGGCTCGTGGAACAGTGGGCCACAGTTCAAAATCAACGGGAAGATCCGCGCCCGTGAAGTCCGGGTCATCGGTCTGGAGGGCGAGCAGCTCGGTGTGCTGGCCTTGTCCGAAGCCATTCGTCAGGCCCAAGTGCTCGGCGTCGATCTCGTCGAGATCGCCGCCACGGCCAATCCGCCCGTCTGCCGCATCGTCGATTTCGGAAAGTTCCGCTACGAGCAGGCCAAGAAGGAGAAGGATTCCAAGAAGCACCAGCACGCCAACAAGGTGAAAGAGGTGCAACTCAGTCCCGGCATCGATCCGCACGATTTCGGTGTGAAGCTGAATCACGCCATTGATTTCCTCTGCGAGGACATGAAGGTGAAAATCACCCTCAAGTTTCGTGGGCGCGAAATGGCGCATAAGGAGTTTGGCTTCCAGCAGGTGCAGAAGTTCATCGTGGAAGTGGCTCCCTGGGGTCATCCCGATTTCGAACCGAAGCTGATTGGCAAGGGCATCAACGCCATGATCAGTCCGCTCCCGCGTAACAAGCGGGCGAAGCATCCCAAGGGCGAGGATGAAGACGGGGAGCCGGGAGAAGCAGACAGCGGGAAACCCGCTGCGCCGCCCAAGCCCAAGTCCTCTCCCGTGACGGGTTCGACGAAGCCCAAACCCGAGGCTCCGGCCGACGGCTTTGCCAACAATCCTTTTACGCGGCTCGAAGGCAAGGTCAGTTGACCCGTGCCGCCCGCGTGTGGCGGGTGTGAAGTTTTCCAGCGGCGTCTCGCGAGAGACGCCGCTGGTTTTTTTACGGCGGACACGAAGTCGGTGTGGCGGCAGGCATCTGACGCACGGCCCCGACACTCAAAATGGCGGGCCTCCAGGTTTTCTTTTGCCGAGCGATTCCCACTTCCGGCAGAATGCGGTCGAAAAAGAAAAGTTGAAAATTGCAGGTGAAGCCATTTGCGCCGTTGAACTTGCCACCTTCAATTTTCAGCTTTCAACTTTCACCGAACCAAAAAGCATGGAGCCATCGAAGGAGTTCAACAGCAGCGCGCTCGCGGGGCCGTCACCCGCCGAGGCGGCGCATTCCATTTTGAAGAAATCCAAGCTGCGGCCCGCGCTGGCCGTGGTCCTGGGCAGCGGGTTCAGCTCGGTGCTCTCCAAATGCACCGTGGTCTATGAGGTGCCCTACTCGGCGATTCCCGGTTTCCCCAAGCCCACCGTCGCGGGGCATCCAGGCAAGCTCTGCCTCTGCTTTCTCGCCAAAACGCCGCTGCTCGTGCTGTCCGGACGCGCGCATTATTACGAAGGACATTCGATGGAGACGGTCACGTTCGCCATGCGCGTGCTGGCGGCCATCGGCATCAAGGCCGTGCTGCTCACGAACGCCGCGGGCGGCATCGCCTCGAAGTTCAAGTGCGGTGACTTCATGGCGATCACCGACCACATCAATTTCATGGGCGCGAATCCGCTGCGCGGCTGGACTGGCGAGCAATGGCCACGCTTCGTCGATCTCACGGACACCTACGATCCCCAACTGGTGCGCCTCTTAAAGAAGGGGGGCGATAAGGCCAAA
>JBBQYK010000428.1:0-3847 GCA_038208765.1 Verrucomicrobiota bacterium | reverse complement strand
GTTCTCGCTCAAGAAAACCAGACAGGTTGCGAGCGCGGTGCGCTTGTTGCCGTCCACGAACGGATGGTTTTGGCACAGGTAAAAGAGATACGCCGCCGCGACTTCCATCGGCTCGGGAAACATCGGCTGCCCCTGCATGGTGGCCTGCGGAGCGGCGATCGCGGACTCCAGCAGCGGTTCGTCGCGCAGTCCGGGAGAGCCACCGTGCGCGGCCCGCACCTCCTGATGGATGGCGAGCACGGCGGCGACGGGGTGGTGCGAAAGCGGCGCGCTCATGAAAGCCGCCGGAACAGTTCAGAGTTCTTGCGGATGAGGCGCTTCGCGGTGGCTGCGGATTTCTTGGGATCAATGCTTGGTCGGAGCGGCGTGAGGGTGATGGTGCCGCCATCATGCAGTTCGACGTTCACCTGGTCGCCCACTTTGAGGTGGGCGAGTTCCATGAGCGCCGCATCAAACATGATGCCCTGCGAGTTGCCGACTTTGGAAATCGTCTTGGTCATGGGTGTAATACTATGTTTTACGCCTGTTGGCGTCAAGATGCCCGGCCCGACACCGCAGGCGGCCAAAACCAATTTCACACTCGCGCTGCGCCGACTCGATTTGGAAACTGCGCGCACCAGATGTTGTCGCCAGAACAATTGTGTCCGTCTTGCGGGAGGGCGAACGCGTGTCGCATCGCCAACGGCTGCCCCGACAAGGGGCCGTGCTGGTGCGAGGGCTTCACCCTTCCCGCCGAGGTGCAGCGGCAACTGGCCGAGGCGCATCCGGTGCGCGCGTGCTTGTGCCGGGAATGTCTGGTGCGTTTCAGCGAGTCGGCGGGCGATGCGGTGTTGCGTGGGGAATCTCCCGCGCCGCCGCCTGTCGCAGCCCAAGATTATTACCTCGATGAATTCGGGCGCATGGTTTTCACCGCCGCGTATCACCTGAAGCGCGGGCATTGCTGCGACAGCGGCTGCCGGCATTGCCCGTATCCGGCGCGCGCGTCGACTTTGTAGCTTCCGAGTGTTTTTATTTCCGTGCCGTTCGGATCAAACGCGCTTCTCAAATCCCCAGCGCGCTTTTCACCTCGGCGAAGGCGCGCACGGCCCGTTCCAAATCCTCGCGCGTGTGCGCGGCGCTGATTTGCGTGCGGATGCGCGCCTGGCCCTTCGGCACCACGGGGAAGCTGAAGCCGATGACATACACGCCTCGCTCCAGCATCGCGTCGGAGAACTGGGTGGCCAGCGCCGCGTCGCCGAGCCTGACCGGGCAAATCGGATGCGTGCCGGGCAGAATGGTGAAAGCGAGCTTCGCCATGCCTTCGCGGAAGAACTTTGTGTTCGCCTCCAGCGTGTCGCGCAACGCGGTAGATTCCGTGAGCAACTCCAAAACTTTCAGCGACGCACCCGCGATGCTCGGGGCCAGCGTGTTGCTGAACAGATACGGGCGCGAACGCTGCCGCAGCAGTTCGATGATTTCCCGCCGCCCACTGGTGTAGCCGCCGCTTGCGCCGCCCAGCGCCTTGCCCAGCGTGCCGGTGATGACATCCACGCGCGACATCACGCCGCAGTGCTCGTGCGTACCGCGTCCGCGCGCGCCCATGAAACCGACCGCGTGCGAATCATCGACCATCACCAGCGCACCATATTTGTCCGCGAGATCGCAGATGGCTGAAAGGTTCGCGATGGAGCCGTCCATCGAGAACACACCGTCCGTCGCGATCATCTTGAACCGCGCGCCGCTCGCCTCTTTCAACTTCGTTTCGAGGTCGGCCATGTCGTTGTTCGCGTAGCGGAAGCGCGCGGCTTTGCAGAGGCGCACGCCGTCAATGATGCTCGCGTGATTCAACGAATCAGAAATGATCGCGTCCTCCGCGCCCAGCAACGTCTCGAACAAGCCGCCGTTCGCATCGAAGCACGAGCCGTAGAGAATGGTGTCCTCGGTGCCGAGAAATTCGCTGAGCGCGCGCTCCAGTTGTTTGTGAACGCCCTGCGTGCCGCAGATGAACCGCACGCTGGCGCAGCCGTAGCCCCATTGATCAATCGCGGCCTTGGCGGCGGCGGCCACGGCCGGATGCTGCGCGAGGCCGAGGTAATTGTTCGCGCACAGGTTGAGCACGGGTTTTCCATCGGCCACGCGGATGGTTGTGCCCTGCGGCGTCATGATGACGCGCTCGCGTTTGTACGTGCCCGCCTCGCGAATGTCGGCGAGTTGCGTTTCGAGATGCTGGGTGAATGAAGAATTCATGGGATAAAAAATATGAACTTTCCCGCAGATTCAGAGCGACCACAGATAATTTTTCCAATCCGTGGCCGCTCTGAATCGGTGGGAAGTATTTTGTGAATGTTGCCTGGCGTTCATCAAGTTCGCTTCACAGCGGCGCAGTCTTGAACGGCAGGTCATGCGCGTCCGCCACGACGCGGCTGGTGAGCAGGCCGTCCATCACATTGATGCCGCTGGCGAACGCGGGCATGCGCTGGCACGCCTCGGCAAGTCCGTGATCCGCGAGCAGTTCGATGTAACGATGCGTGACGTTGATGAGCGCCTGGGTGGCGGTGCGCGCGTACGCGCCCGGCATGTTCGCCACGCAGTAATGCAGCACGCCCTCCTCGGTGTAGACCGGATCGTGATGCGTCGTGGGGCGGGTGGTCTCGGCGCAGCCGCCTTGGTCCACCGCGATGTCCACCAGCACGCTGCCCGGCTTCATGCGACGGAGCATTTCGCGGCTGATGAGTTTCGGTGCTTTGGCTCCGGGCACGAGCACCGCGCCGATGAGCAGGTCCACGTTGGGCATGAGTTCCATCAAGTGCGATTCGTTCGAGTAAAGCGTGTGCGCGGTGTGCAACGTGATGTCGAGAAACCTCATGCGTTCCAAATCCACTTCGAGAACGGTCACGTCCGCGCCAAGTCCCGTGGCCATGCGCGCAGCGTTAATGCCGGCCACGCCGCCGCCAATCACCACCACGCGCCCGGGCAGAACCCCTGGGACGCCGCCGAGCAAGGTGCCGCTGCCGCCCGCGTGCTTCGCGAGGAAGTAGCCGCCGACCAGCACCGACATGCGCCCCGCGATTTCGCTCATCGGTTCCAGCAGCGGGAGCCGCCGGTTCACTTCAATAGTTTCGTAAGCCAGCGCCGTGACGCCGGATTTCATCAACGCCTCGGTGAGCCCGCGATTCGCCGCGAGGTGCAAGTAGGTGAACAGAAGTTGCCCGCGCTGCAGCAGCGCGTACTCGGAAGGCAACGGCTCCTTGACCTTCACGATCAATTCGCCCTGCGCAAAAATCTCGGCGTGCGTGGACATCATGGTCGCGCCCACGGCCTCGTAATCACGGTCAGGAAAACCCGCGCCCGCGCCGGCGTTCTGTTCCACGAGCACGCGATGCCCGCGCTTGATGAGCTGGTAAGCCGCCGATGGGGTGAGGGCCACGCGGTTCTCCTGTTCCTTAATTTCCTTCGGGACGGCGATGATCATACGTGCAATTCCTTGGCCTGAACTTAGGCGAGGCCTGGTGCGGAAAGACAGTGCATTTGCGAAAGTCCAGCCGCGTGGTGGAACTTGTCGCGGTCCGACAAAACGGTAACGGGTCAGCCGTCTCGGCTGCCCCACCAAGGCGGTGCGATCGCCGTTCTTTCTTCGCGTCCTTGGCGTGAGGCATTCTCCGCATCACGGCTAATTCTCCCAGCGTGCGCCGAGGCGGTTGATGCTGCCGTGCAGTTCGCTCCTCATGGTTTTGCCCGCAGCAGATTTCAGGCTGTAGCGCAGTTCAAATTGCATCACCGGACGGAGGCCGGGAATTTCCAGAAACACGCCCTGGCCATCGGGCAGCAATTTCGCCGCGCGCACTTCGAGCGTCTCGTGGCCTTCCTT
>JBBQYK010000427.1:0-3884 GCA_038208765.1 Verrucomicrobiota bacterium | reverse complement strand
GGACGTGAAGGTGAAACTAAAAGTCGCCGGCGAATTCAACGGCGACCTGTACGGATACGTGCGGCACTCCAGCGGGTTTGCCGTGCTCCTCAACCGCGTCGGCAAGACCTCGGGCAATCCTGCGGGCTATGACGACGGCGGTTTCAACGTCACCTTCGCCAGCAGCGCAGCGAATGGGGACATCCACCTGTATCGCGGCGTGACCAATCCGGCGGGCGGCCTGCTCACCGGCGTCTGGCAGCCGGACGGGCGCACCGCCGATCCGGGCACGGTCACGGACGCGTCCTCACCCAGCGCGTTCCTCAGCTCCTTCAACGGACTGAACGCGGCGGGCGAGTGGACGCTCTACCTCGTGGATGTCGAGACCGGCGGCACGAACCAGCTCACCGAGTGGGCGCTGGAAATCACCGGCGCGACGTATCCCGCCATCGCGTGGGCCACGCCGGTGGACATCATCTACGGCACGGCGCTGAGTGGCGCGCAGTTGAGCGCCGCGGTCACTTTCGCCAGCACGAACGTGAACGGCACGTTCACTTACACGCCTCTGGCGGGCACGGTGCTGAACGCCGGCGCGGGACAAACCTTGTCCGTCACCTTCACTCCGGCGGACACCGCGAGCTTTCTTGGCGTGGCCACGAACGTGGGTCTGAACGTGTCGCCGGCCCCGCTCACCATTGCGGCGGATGACAAGACGAAGGTGTATGGCGCGGCGCTGCCGACCTCGAGCGCGACTTACACCGGCTTCGTGAATGGCGACACGGCGTCGAGCCTCGACACCGCCGTCACGCTGGCTCACGTCGGCCTGGCCTCGAGTCCGCCCGGCACTTATACGATCACGGCCAGTGGAGCCGTGGATGCGAACTACACCATCACGCACGTCAACGGCACGCTGACCGTGACACCTGCGCCGCTCACCATCGCGGCGGACAACAAGAGCAAGGTTTATGGCGCGGCGTTGCCGGCCTTCACCGCCACTTACACCGGGCTTCTGAATGGCGACACGAGCATTGCCACGCCGCCAACGCTCGGCACCACGGCCAGCGCGAGCAGCCCGGTCGGGACCTACGCCATCACGGTCACGGGCGCGGCGGATCCGAATTACGCCATCACGCCGGTGAGCGGCACGCTCACGGTGACGGCGGCGGAAATCACGGTTGCCGTCCACAACAAGACGAAGGCGTTTGGCGAAACATTGCCTGAGTTCACCGCCAGCTACACGGGCTTCGTGCTCAGTCAGGGCACGAACGATCTCACGACACTGGCGACCATCAGCACGGCGGCGACGGCGACGAGCGATGTCGGCACGTATCCGATCATCGCGTCGGGTGCGACGAGTCCGAATTACTCGTTCAGCTACACGGCCGGGACGCTGACGATCACGCAGTCGGTCACGACCGGCTCGATTGCCAGCTCGGCGAATCCCGCGCTGCCCGGTGCGAACGTGACCTTCACCATGACGGTCGCGGCGGTCGCGCCCGGCGCCGGCACGCCCACGGGTTCGGTGGACTTCCGCATTGATGGCAGCGTGGTCGGCTCCGGCACGCTCGCCGGCGGCGTGGCGACGTTCACGATCAACACGCTGGCGCTTGGCACGCATACGGTCGTGGCGGAGTACGGCGGCAGCGGCAACTTCATCGGCAGCACGAACGCGCTCACGCCGGTGCAGGTCATCAACACGCCGCCGGTCGCGAACGCGGACACCATTGAGCGTTACCCGACGCAGGGCGTGAAGGTGCGGTTGAGCGCGTTGCTGGGCAATGACAGCGACGCGGACGCCGACACGTTGAACATCACGGTCAGTTCCGCCAGCGCGAGCAACGGCACCGTCACGGTGGTCGGCGCGTGGGTTTATTACACGCCCGCCGAGGGCCACACGAACGTGGATTCGTTCACCTACACCATCACGGACGGACGCGGCGGCAGCGCCACGGTCACGGTCACGGTGGCGATCAAGGTGGACAATGTGCCGACGGAGAACCTGACCATCAGCCATGTCGGCGGCGACAGTTACCTGATCAAGGGCAGCGGCATTCCGGGACGCACGTATCGGTTGCAGTCCACCGATTCGCTCGCGCCGGCGGCCTGGACCGATCTGCCGGGAGTCAGCGTGACGGCGGACAGCGCCGGACGGTTTGAGTTCACCGACACGAGCGGTGCGCCCACGCGCTATTACCGCTCGGTCTATCCGTAATTAGAAATCGCCATCAGCGGCTACGCTGAATGGAGTATCGGCTGAAGCCGGGTGCCCGCTCTTTCAGGGAGGCGGGTGCCCGGCTTTTTCATTTCTGAATGGCACTCGGGTATTGGCCCATCCAGTGCCGCCGGAAATCCTTTTGACTCGAAATACCCGCTGGCTATCCTCCGGCCCTTGTTTTTATGGCGAAACTCACGGTCAACGACCTGAACAATCTCAGCGGCCAGCGCGTTTTCACGCGCGTGGATTACAACGTGCCGATGGCGGAGCAGGATGGCCAGATGGTCATCAACGACACCACGCGCATCAAGGAAACGCTCCCGACGCTGCAATTGCTCACGAGCCAGGGCGCGAAGGTCATCCTCGCCGCGCACCTCGGTCGGCCCAAGGGCCAGCGCGAGCCATCAATGTCGTTGCGCCCGGTGGCGAAGAAACTTTCCGAGATGCTGGGCGGGAAAGCTGTGGAGTTTGTGGACGATTGCATTGGCGACAAAGTCGAGGCGGCGGTGAACGCACTGCCGGCGGGCGGCATCCTGCTGCTGGAAAACTTGCGCTACTACAACGAGGAAGAGGCGAATGATCCGGCGTTCGCGGAGAAGCTGGCGAAGGTCGCGGACGTGTATGTGAACGACGCGTTCGGCGCAGCACATCGCGCGCACGCCTCGACGGCGGGCGTGGCTCACGTCGTCGCCCAGCGCGGCGGGAAGTGCGCGGCGGGCCTGCTCATGGAACGCGAGTTGAAATTCCTCGGTGACGAACTGGACAAGCCGGCCAAGCCCTTCGTGGTCATTCTCGGCGGCGCGAAAGTTTCCGACAAAATCAAAGTCATCGACCGCCTGCTGGAAAAAGCCGACACGGTGCTCATCGGCGGCGCGATGGCTTACACCTTCAAGCTCGCCAACGGCGGCAAGGTCGGAAAGTCGCTCGTGGAGAAGGATCACACCGGCATCGCGAAGTCCGCCGAGGAAAAGGCGAAGCAGCGTGGCGTGCGTTTCGAGCTGCCGACGGACACGGTGATCGCGACGCCCGTGGACTCCGGCAAGCTGAACAAGAAGGGCAAGCCGATCTTTGATTTGACGAACCCGCGCGTGGTCACGGGTGACATTCCCGATGACGCGGAAGGTTTTGATGTCGGCCCGGAAACCGCGCAGCGTTACGCGGAGATCATTCGCGGCGCGAAGACGGTGCTCTGGAACGGCCCGATGGGGATGTTTGAGGATCAGCGTTTCGCCGAAGGCACGAACACGGTCGCGCTCGCGGTCGTGGACGCCACGCAGAAGAACGGCGCGAAGACCATCATCGGCGGCGGCGACAGTGTGAAGGCGCTGAACCAGGCCGGCCTCGGCGACAAGGTGACGTTCATGAGCACGGGCGGCGGCGCGAGCCTGAAGTTTCTCGAAGGCAAGGAATTGCCCGGTGTGGCGGCCCTGAGCAATCGCTGATGAACCTGGAGCGTTACAGGAACAAGCAGGGGAAAATCTGGCTCAACGTCGGGTCGGGAAATTATTTCCTTGATGACTTCTTGAACGTGGACAGCAATTTTCTCGTCTTCCTCGCGCCGTTTTACCCGGTGCTCAAGCCGTTGTTGAAGGCTCCGGCCCGCGAATGGATCGAAGGCTACCAGGCACGTCGCACGCCGAATAACTTTCTCTTCGCGAATTGCCGGCGTCCGCTGAAGTTTCCGCCCGCG
>JBBQYK010000426.1:0-3892 GCA_038208765.1 Verrucomicrobiota bacterium | reverse complement strand
GCCTCCGCGCACGGTGATCTTGGCGCCAACGCCGCGTGTGTTCGGCGCGAGTCCCCTCAAGCGCACCGCGAGGCGGGGCGCGGCGGTTTCGTTGCGGTAAATCAGAGGCGGCGCGTTGAGCGAACTGACCACGGGGTCGAGATCGCCGTCATTGTCGAGGTCGGCGAAGACGATGCCGTGGCAGACTTGCGTGGAGCTGAAGCCCCACGCCGCGCCGGTTTCCTCAAAGGTCAGGTCGCCGCGATTACGGAAGGCGTAGTTCGGCGTGGTGAGCGGAGGAAATTGGGTGAGGTGCTGGCGCGCACCGGCAGGCGTTTTGACGGCCGGGGTGGGCGCGGCGTCGAGGTCTTGCGTGTCGAACGCGTGGCCGTTGCTCACGAGTAGGTCTTCGTAGCCGTCGAGATCCACGTCGAGAAACGCGGGCGTCCACGACCAGTCGCTGGCGTCGAGTCCGGCGAAGTTCGCGATCTCTGCGTACGTGCCGTCGCCACGATTCCAGAACAGGGTGTTGCGGCGAATCTGCGGGCGCGTCTCGAGGTCGCCGGGACGCGCGGGCGTCATGTTCGTCTCGGTCATCTGCGTCATGCGCAGCGCGTGCTGGCGGCTCAACATGTCCACGACAATGAAGTCATCGCGGCCATCGCGGTCGAGGTCGGCGAAGTCCACGCCCATGGAAAAATTACTCGTCTGCCGCAGCACCAGCCGGGGTGCGGCGCGGAATCTTCCTTGGCCGTCGTTGATCCAGAAACGGTCGGGCACCTGGAAATCGTTGCACACGTAAATGTCGGGCGCGCCGTCGCCGTTCATGTCGCGCATCAACACCGAGAGGCTGAGGTCCATCGGCGCCTGCTTGAGCGGCTGGCCGTCCTCATCCAGAAACGCGCCGCCGGTCCAGGAGAGCGGCGTAAATTTTCCTTTCCCGTCATTGAGATAAACGGCGCTCGGCTCGCCGAACTCGATGATGCGCCCGTTGATGATTTTCCACCGGCGCGCGTCGCGTCCGCTGACCACGGGCTGGCCGTTGACGGTGCGAACGCTGAGATTACCGCCGCTGCGGAGGAGAGTGGTCTCGCCGTAATTCGCGACGAAGAGATCGAGCGTTCCGTTGCCATCGAGATCGGCGAGCGCGAGGGAAGTTCCGCCGAGCGGGCGCGTGGAAAGACCCGAGGCGGCGGTGGCGTTCGTGAAATGTCCGCGGCCATCATTCATCAGGAGCGTCGGCCCGCCGTTGTTCGCGGAGACGAGGAGATCGAGCGCACCGTCGCCGTTCACGTCGGCGAAGATTGCGCCGGTGGAAAACAAGTTCGTGGTCGCGGCACCGGCGGCAGCGGTCACGTCGGTGAAGTGGAAATTGCCAAGGTTACGATAGAGCGCGTTGCGTCCTTCGACGTTGCAGAAGTAGAGGTCGCACAGGCCGTCGCCGTCGAAGTCGCCCGCCGCGACGCCCGCGCTCTGCATGAGGTTGTGGTTCTTCGCGGCGGTGTCGATGGTGAGCGTGTTGGTGAAGCGGATGCCGGTTTGCGCGCCGGGCAGAAGCGTGAAGCCGGTGCGGCCCGGGGACGCGGGCGAGACGGCGGTGAAGCGATGGCCGGAGCCTGTGTCCAATCCACCCGGCACGGCGGACCAACCGCTTCCGACGGCGAGCAGCGTGCAGCAAAGAGTTCGCGTGAACAGGAGCGACATGCGCGGAGGATAAGCAACGTGCGGCGAAAAGGCGATGCCAGAAACGGGGCGGAGAACTTCCGGCTCAAGTCCTGTTTGCAAACATCCGATTTCAAAACTGTGAACCGAACCGTCACCAGTCCGATGAGCCTCATTCCCGGCACGCTGCTGCTGGCGGTCATTCTCTTGGCGCAGAAAGTTATCGCACTGCTCGGCTCCTGATGCGCCACCCGGCGTCTGGCCGCTGATTCTCGGGGGTGCTACTTCCCAGCGCAGACGCATCTGAATACTTTGCTGTATCCGGGCTTTCATTCGCCTGCCCCAATTCGTCTGCCGTCTTTTCCTTCCGGCCACGGAGCGGCAGACGAATGAGGGCAGACGAATGGGAAAAATCGTCGCAGATCCCCTCAACTTCTCGCCCATCACGATCAGTTTTGATGCGTTTGCCCGGCGCGACTTCCCGCTTTCCGTTTCACTTCCCACCGTTCACCTTCCGCGCGTGAAATACCGGCGCTTCGGCAAAACAGAACTTCAAATGCCCGTCATCTCCTGCGGCGGGATGCGCTATCAGCACAAATGGCAGGATGTGGACCCACGCGAGGTGCCGCCGGACAACCAGGCCAATCTCGAAGCCACCATCCGCCGCGCCGTCGAGCTGGGCATCAATCACATCGAGACCGCGCGCGGCTACGGCTCGTCCGAGATGCAGCTCGGCTCCGTGCTGCCGACGTTCCCGCGCGAGAAACTGATCGTCCAGACGAAGGTCGCGCCGTCCGCCACGGCGGATGAATTTCTCCGCACCTTCGACAAGTCGATGAAGTATCTGCGGCTCGATCATGTGGAGCTGCTTTCGTTGCACGGCATCAACAACCGTCAGCAACTGGAATGGTCGTTGCGCAAAGGCGGCTGTCTCGAAGCGGCGCGGAAACTTCAGAGCGAAGGCCGCGCGCGGCACATCGGTTTCTCCACGCACGCCACGACCGACATCATTCTCGACGCGGTGAACAGCGGCGGCTTCGACTACTTCAACGTCCACTGGTATTTCGTGAACGACCTGAACTGGGCGGCCATCCAGGCGGCGCGGAAGCTCGACATGGGCGTGTTCATCATCAGCCCGAACGACAAGGGCGGGAAACTTTACGAGCCGCCGCCGCGCCTCGTGGAAATGTGCGCGCCGCTCACGCCCATGCAGTTCAACGACCTTTACTGCCTCACGCGCCCGGAAGTTCACACGCTGAGTTGCGGCGCGGCGCGGCCCGGTGATTTCGACGAACACGTCGCGGCGATGGATTACTACGACCCCATCGCCGAGACCATCGCGCCCATCGAGCAACGCTGGCGCGCGGCGATGGAATCCGCGCTGGGCCGCGACTGGTGCGAGCGATGGTTCGAGGGCCTGCCTGAATACGTCGAGGTGCCGGGCGAGATTAACGTACGAGAGATTTTACGCCTCTGGACTTATGCCAAGTCTCTCGATCTGATCGCGTGGGGGAAGATGCGTTACAACCTGCTGGGCCAAGCCGACCACTGGTTCCCGGGCGAGAACGCGGCCCGCGCTCGCGACGTGAACTGGAAGCCGTTGCTCGGGCGCAGCCCCTTCGCCGAACGCATCCCGAAAATTCTGGAGGAAACCCACGCGCTGCTGTTCGACGCGCCGAAGAAACGGTTGAGCCAAGAGTGAGGAGAACAAACCGCCACGCCGGACATGGCGGTCCGGCACTCCTGAGGAATTGCTCGCCGCCGCGCGCATGTTTCGCTACATCACGCGCATGAGATTCCTCACCCGACTCGCCACCGCGTGGCTGCTGGCCGCTTCCCTTCCGCTGTTCGCCGCCTCGCCGCAGTTCCATCCGGCCAAGCTGGCGGAGATACCTGCGAGCCTCGCGCCTTTCGTCGAATCGAATCTGATCTCCGGCGCGGTCACGCTCGTCGCCACGCGCGATAAACTCGTGGCGGTGGAAGCCATCGGCTACTCCGACCTCGGCGCGAAACGCCGGATGAAAACCGACGACCTCTTTTGGATCGCTTCCATGACCAAGCCCATGACCGCCGTGGCCGTGCTGATGCTGCAGGACGAGGGCAAACTTTCGGTCGATGACCCGGTGGAGAAATTTTTGCCTGAGTTCAAAAACCAATGGCTGACCTCGGAGCGTTCCGTGACGGGACTCGGACTCATCAAGCCCGCGCGCCCGATCCGCATCCGCGACCTGCTCACGCACACCAGCGGACT
>JBBQYK010000425.1:0-3895 GCA_038208765.1 Verrucomicrobiota bacterium | reverse complement strand
CTTTCGTCGAAACGCAGATGGGACGCTCGACCGACCCAAGCGGTATTCGACACGTGGCAACGGTCAGGGAGTGGATTTCGATACCCAAGGTGGCCTGACGCTGAGCACCAACAATCGCTATCTCTACGCCTGCAATCCGGGCAGCGACGACGTGACGGTGTTTCGCGTGAGCGGATCGAGGCTGAGATATCTGCAGCGGGTGGAGGCGGGAGACCAGCCCACGAGCATCACCCTCCACGGCTCTTTCGCGTACGTGATGGACAGTTCGGTGGCCGGCAATGGCATCACGGGCTTCACCGTGGACAGCAACGGGCGGCTCACGCCCATTCCGAATTCCTTCAAGGCGCTGAGTTCGCCCATCGCGGTGCCCGGTGAAGTTCGCTTCAGCCCGGATGGCAAGTTTCTCGTGGTGACGCACAAAGTGGGCAACGTGATTGATGTTTTCCAAGTCGGGACAGATGGGTTGGTGAGCGACCCCGTTCCCTATCCTTCTGCGGGACCGCGTCCCTTCGCGCTAACGTTTCGAGATGATGGCCGGCTCTTCGTCGTGGAATCCGGTTTACCGACCCTGGCGAATACCGGTGTCTCTTCTTACGACGTGAACACTGTCAGCGGCGCGCTTTCCGTCATCACCACTTCCGCCAAGAACGCGCAGACCGATGGCTGCTGGATCGTCATTACCGACAACCAGCAATACGCCTACACGGCAAACTTCATCAACGGAACGATCTCGAGCTACGCCTTGAGTGCCGATGGATCGGCAACTCTGATCAATGCCGCCGCGGGTTCTTCCGGTCCCACCAGCAATGTCACCGACCTGGGCCTTAGTGCCGACAGCCGGTATCTCTACAATCTCCTGCGTGGAACCGGCGCGGTGTCCGCGTATCGTGTGGAAGCGGACGGCAGCCTGACCTCGCTGGGCCTCTTCGGTGAGAATTCCGGCTTGATTAAGGCCAACGGTCCATCGGGCTTGGCATCCTACTGATGTGTTTCACGCTGGTTCATCAAAATATCTATGAAAACTGTGCAAGCCAGAGTCTGGCCGGGTCCACTCGCAATCAGTGCATTCACCCTCTGCCATCTCATCAAAAGATTCCGGCCCAGGCTGGTTTTGATGCTGGCAACGCTCGGTTTGTCCGTGGTGGACCACGCGCCATTCTCCACCCTCCATGCGGCGGAGATGCCGAAGATTAAACAACCCGCGCCCGCGCCGCGCTCGCTGCCGCACATTCCGCCGCCCGACGCGAAGGCTGCGCAAGTGCCCGAGGGCTATCGCGTCGAAGTCCTCCTCAGCGGTCTGCAATATCCGTCGAGCATCGAATTTGGCGACGACGGAACAATTTACGTCGCCGAGGCTGGCAACATCGACGGCGATTGGGTTGCGCCCGCCCGCATCCTGGAGTTCAAGAAAGGGAAGCCAAACGGGACCGCCGCGAAGATCGTGGCGGAGGAACTTTCTGGACCCGTGACAGACCTGCTCTGGCACAAAGGCCGGCTCTACATTTCGCATCGCGGAAAAATCTCCGTGCTGGAGAGAGGCAAAGTCCGCGACCTCGTCACGGACCTGCCCAGTTTCGGCGACCATCACAACAATCAGCTCACCGTCGGGCCGGACGGCAAAATCTATTTCGGCCAGGGCACGGCTTCCAATTCCGGCGTCATCGGGGTGGACAATTATCTCCTGGGCTGGCTCGCCCCGTGGCCGAATTTTTGTGATGTGCCCGGCAAGGACATCACGCTGGTCGGGCAGACGTTTGAGTCCGCCGATCCCCTCACCGCGTTGAGCAAAAACAAAGCGGTCATGGTCAAGACCGCCGCGTTCCATCCCTTTGGCAAGACCGGCAACGCGACGATCAAAGGCGCCGTCAAATCCACCGGCTCCATCCTGCGCATGGAGGCCGACGGCTCGAATCTCGAACTGTACGCTTGGGGTCTGCGCAATCCCTTTGGCGTGATGTGGGGGCCGGATGGAAAGCTCTACGCCTCCGACAATGGCGCGGATGAACGCGGCGTGCGCCCCATCGCTAATTGCCCGGACAATCTGTGGCTGATCAAAGAAGGCGCGTGGTATGGCTGGCCGGACTTCGTCTCCGGCATTCCCGTGACCGACCCGCGCTTCCAACCCAAAGAGGGACCCGCGCCGGAGTTTCTGATGAAGGAGCATCCGCCGGTGGAGAAGCCGCTGATGACCTTCGAGCCTCACGCCAGCGTGGTGAAGATGGACTTCAGCCCCAGCGCGAAGTTCGGATTCAAAGGACAAATGTTTCTCGCGGCCTCGGGCGATTACGCACCCGCCACGGCGCTGGAACAGAAGCGGGCCGGCTATTGGGTGAAGCGCATCGATGTCGCCACCGGCAAGAGCGAGCCATTCTTCCAAACGAAAACGAGCGCTCTCGGTGAAGGAGACCTGCAGTATGTAACCACGGCAGGGCCGAAGCGCCCGGTCGATGTGCGCTTCTATGGCGATGCGCTTTACGTCGTCGATATCGGCGCGGTCGTTTTCACGCAGAGCGGGGTCGGTCCTTCCCCCCGGCCATTTCCCGGCAGCGGCGTGGTGTGGCGCATCACCCACGAAGGAGGACGATGAAGCTGGAAGCGATTCATCAAATCAACGCTCTCGTATGAAATACATTTTATGAAAAACAAATCCAGTTCTGCCCTGTTGCTCTTGGCCGCGATTGGCGCTGCTCAGTTACTCATCTCCTGCGCTTCCCACGATCAAAAAGAGGAAGGCGCGAAATCCCAATCTGTTCCTGCCGCTGCCACAAAGGCTGGCGGCATGGATGGACCCCGTTCGCAGGGTCCGGCCATGCCCCATCGGAGAGGAAATGCCGCCGCCGGAAAAGAGGTGTTCCGATTCGAGACCTTTGGCAATGAAGGTTTCTGGACCGACGCCATGAAAATGCCCAAAGGCATGGAGGACGCGAAGGTGACGCCCCTCGACGCGCTCAAGGCTGGCCTGACCGTGGACAGCGACATGATTCCCGCCACGATGCGCGACGCCTTGATGAAGGAACTGAAAACCGATCGGTCGCCGCAGAATGCGCCGATGCTCAACGACCCAAAGACGACGGTGAAACTAATCGAGGCGAATGCGGTCGCGGGCGTGGTGCCGAAAGACAGCAACGGCGACGGCAAAATTGATCTGGCTGGCGGCGACAAGGTCGGGCTTTCCTGCGCGCTCTGTCATACGATTTCCGACAAATCCGTTTTCGATATGCCGGAGGGTGGCTCAATCGGCAAACGTCTGGATGGCCGCGCGGCGTTGACGTTGAACGTGGGCAAGTTGCTGGCGATTGCGGCGAACTCCAGGGCTTACTATCCCAACCTGCAACTTGAACTCGGCGGCAAAACCATCGGACGCGCCCCCAAAGGAATCAGGCCCGATTCGACCGAAGCCGAAGTCGATGCCTATCTGAGCAATCCCAAGTTCTACCCGGTCGGCACGTTCGATGAGACACAAGACGGCGTGGGAAATCCCGTGGTGAATACGCCGTTGTTCCGGCAAGACCTGGCCGCTCCGTATGGCACAGCGGGCGAGTTCGCCATCTTGGACAATATCGGCAATTCCTCTTACACCTCGAATCTCGATCCGACCACGCTGGTCACACCTGAAGGCCGCGCTTTCTTGAAAATCAAGGCGGGTCCGCTCGGCGAAGAGTTGGCGAACAACTACGAAAAAATTCTCAAGGAGACGGGCGTGACTGGCCATCCGTTCGTGAAAGCGAAAATGCATGGCAAGCCCGGCGAGCTGGCCAACATCGTGGGCCGCCGCGTGGACGATCAAAAACTCATCGACATGAACGCCTACATCGACGCGCTCCAGGCGCCGAGCGGCGCGAAGGTGGAACGCGCGGCATCGGCACGCGGGCGCGAGCATTTCCGCAACAACTGC
>JBBQYK010000424.1:0-3896 GCA_038208765.1 Verrucomicrobiota bacterium | reverse complement strand
GAGCCGCCCGAGCCGCCGGTCTGGCCGATGAGCCGTGCGTCGAAAAAGAAATCGCTGCTGCCGCTCACGGCGGAGTTGTGCGCCTGAATGGCGATGGTGTTCACGCCGTTGCTCAGGAGCACGCCGGGCAGGCCAGCGAGGTTGAAGGTGACGAAGTTCAAATTCTCAATCGCACTGACGGCCGTGCCGTTGAATGCCACCTCGCCCGCCGTCATGTTCGCCGCGCCGTCCACGACCAGCGTGCCGTTGATCCAGCACTTGAAACCGTCGTCGTATTGCGCCTCCAGAATCAGCCGTGCGTACTGCGTCGGGTCCGTGACGTTGAATTGCTTGCGCAGAAAGACCGACGTGTAGAGGCCGTTCATGTCCGCGAGCGGCGTGGCGATGAACGTCTCGCCGTAGCCGATGGGCAGGGTCCCCGGCGTCCACGAGGAATCATCGAACACGGGCTGCCGCCAGGCCGTGACCGGCGAGGAAGCTTCGCTCGTGCCCTTGCGATAATTCCACGACGACAGCGCCGGAAGCAGCGTGGTGTTCTGCAAGGGCGTCCCGCCCGTGCCGCTGCCCGCGGTGCGCCAACTGCCCGCGAGATCGTTGTCGAGCGACGGGTTGATCAGCTCGATGGATTTGCCGCTGCCCGCCGTGAGCGCGTCGCCGACCGTGGGCCAGGGAAACCCGAGGGCGAACTCGACCTCGTCCTGAATCTGGTTGGCGGCGTTGCGCAAAGTGATCTTCTCGCCGCGGCTCGCGAGGCCCGAACTGCCGTTGGTGTTGAACGGCCCGAGCGCGCCCGCCACGCTGAACTTCGTCTGGAGAAACGCCGGGTTCTGCGCCACCACCACGTAGCCGCCCGCCGCGACATTGGTCGCGGGAAAGGTGTAGTTGATTCCATCGGAGAAGAACCAGCCCGCGAGGTTCACCGCGCCCGGCCCGGTGTTGTACAGCTCGATGAATTCCGCCGGTTCCGTCTTCACGTCCGGGTTGTAATGGATCTCGTTGATAACGATGGCGGCGGAACCGGAGCAAAGGCTGACGAGCAGCACGCACAACGACACGATGGAGCAGTAAATGTTTTTCACGCGATTTGAGAGTGGCGGAAGATACTCCGGGAATGCTCCGGGACAAGCGCGGAATCCGTTTTCATCCGGCCTGCAACGTAACGCGAGCTTTCCAGCCCGCAGGTCGCGAGACTTTTCAGTCTCGTGTTGCTGCCGAAGTCACCGCCGCGCGCCGCTCAACGCTTGAACGTCCGCACCAGCGCCAGCCCGGCGGCCAGACCGAGCAGCGAGAGAATGGCCAGTCCTGACCCGGCCAGGAAACCGGCCCGGCGTTTCGTGGGCGAGGGGATCGGCACGCCGGGCAGGGAGGTGGTTTTTGTGGGACGGTTCGTGAAGGTGACGTCGGCAGATGCGGGCGTTGGCGGAACGGCTTTCTGTGCGTGGGAGGGCGTCGCCGGCCACAGCAGTAAAAGCAACGACGCGACCAGCACGCGTTGCTTCGCTTGATGAATTGCTGCTGTGAACACCTGGCAACTTTTCCGCCCGCCCGCTGCTTCCGCAAGCGCGGTTTCCCGCTTCAGCGCGCCTGCCGGATGCGGATCGTGTATTTCGCAGCGTTCATGTTGAAGGCCTCGAACGTCACGTCCTGCGTCGCGTTCTCGTCGAGAAACACCGTGCGGAACGGCGTCTCGTCCACCGTGAAGCCCTGCGCGTCTTTGAACACGCAGTTCGCCTGCACTTCGATGCGCCGGTTCTCGCGGTTGCGCAGGTGCGTCGTGACTTTCATCCGCCCGTCGGCGGTCTTGCCGAGCTGCGTGCCAGAACTGGTCACGGAGCGTTGCGCGCCGGAATCGAAGAGCACGAACGGTGACGTCTCCTCGTAATTGTATTTGTTCGTGTTCTTGGGCTGGTAAACGCCCTCGCGCGCGCAGCCGCTGAACAGCGCCAGCGCGACGGTGAAAATTGGCAGGATGATTTTTTTCATAACTCAAGTTTTGTGTTCGCTGAGAAAGAGAACGGTGTCCTGGCCGCTGACGGGCGGCACGGTGAACGTGATGGTCCGGGTGGAAAGCGTGAGTCCCGACGCATCTCGGAAATCAATGGCGAGGCTGTGCTCGCCCGGCGGCAGTTCGAGCGCGGCGAAGGTGAGGAAGCGCGGAAGATTGTCCCAGGTGCGGATGTCCGCCTCGGGCGTGGTCGTGGCCGAGAGCAGGCCGGCGACCAGCGCCACGCCGCCCGCGACGAGCGCGGCTTCTCCCGAGCCGTGGTGGGCCAAGGCCACGCCGGTGACCGCCGCCGCCACGGCGGTGCCTCCGGTCACGTCCTTGAACACGGCCTTGTTCGCGAGAATGTGATCCATCACGCGCCCGCCACGCGTTGTGGCCTGCCATTGCAAATCATCGTAGGCCACGAGCGGGAACTGCTGTGAACCGAGTTTCAAATTCACGGAGCGGATGCGCGACGCCTGTTCGCCGAAGCGCAACTGCTCGGCGTGGCGGCCTGTGGCGTGCTTGCGCGGCCCTTTTCCGAATTCGATGAACACCAGGACGTTCGCCTTCTTGAAATAGGCGGGCGGCTGCGAACCCCCGCGCGCGTTCTTCACCGCGCGGCTGAATTCATCCGCGCCATCGCCGCTGCCGAGCTTCACACTCGCCAGGCCGTCGAGGTAATCCAGCAGCACGTAGTCGGCGGCGTATTCGTTCTTCTCCGTGTCGGCGTCTTGAAACTGCGCGCTGCGAAAACACGCGCGGGCGTTATCCCGCTCGCCATCGCGCCAGTAGAGCAGGCCGCGATAATAGTAGGCCATCGCCCGCTCATACGGCTCGCCGATGAAAGTCTTCTTCGCCTCCGTGTTGAAAAAACTGCGCGCCTTCTTCGCGCCCGCGTCCGTGGTGTAGATGCCGCCGATGCGCGTGATGGCGTCGTCAAACTGCCGCTTCGCCTCCGCAAAGTCGCCGCGGCGCAACGCCGCCAGTCCCACGCGGTATTCCCAGAGCACGCGGTCCTTCGCCGGGCCGTACGCGATCGCGTTCTTGCCATCGGTGATGAGGTCGCCGGTCAGAGCGGGAAGCGGCTTCTTGGTGGCGCACCCCGTCACGCCAAGGAGCAGCGCGGCAAGGAATGTCAGGGCGAACTTCATGCGAACGAGACGAAGCGTTTTGTCGTTCAACGATACACCGCGTCGCTCTGCGCCTGCTTTTTAATCTCGTCGTCGCCGCCCCAGACGATGGCGCTGGTGCGCACGTCAATGAGCTGGAACGTGTAGAGGATGTAGTCGCTCACGCCGTTCTTGCTCGACGTGCTCAGGCCGGAAAGTTTGCCGGTCAGAAAATAGTCCGCACCCTTGAACTCCTGCACGTTCGCGTCGCTCGTGCTCGTGACGTTGCCCGCGCGCTTGGCGTCGCGCTCGCGTTGCAGCGTGTCCATGCGCTCGCGGGCGAGGAAAGTGACCTTGCCCGCCGCCTTCGAGATGAGCTGCGCCTGGATGCGGTCGAGGAAGATGTTCTTGTTGATGGGAAACCGCGTCTCGTTCAGCACCGGGTCGAGCACGACGACCGGCGGGGTGGCGGCGCTGGCAATCTGCGGCGCGCTCAGGATGCCGCGCGCGATCTTGTCGCTGACGCGGATCAAGTCCTGCGACTCGACTCCGGTGCCGCCGACAAAGCCCTTTTCATCGCCGCGCATTTCCGTGACGCCGGTGGCGTCGGGATTTTTCACGCCGGAGGTCGCGCAGCCGGTGAAGAGCGCGAGGCCGAGGCCCAGCGCAAGGATTGGCAAAAGTGGTTTCTGAATCTTCATCTTCATAATAGTGCGAGAGCAGTAGTGCAAAAGCCCGGCAGTGTCCAGACGCGCGCTTGGAGCGCCGGCTTCCAGCCCGGCGGGTTCAGCCGGATGGAT
>JBBQYK010000423.1:0-3902 GCA_038208765.1 Verrucomicrobiota bacterium | reverse complement strand
AGGTATTCGCGCAGCGCCTTGGTGTCCTTCACGTCGAACGTGGCGGAGTAGTCTTCGATGGCGTTGGCGATCAATTGCGTGTTTTCGATGAAGTGATTCAACGCGAAGTAGATCGGCGGGTCGCCCGCACCGCTGGCGTCGCCTTTGCCCTGCTTGCCGCTCTTGCTCGCGTCGGCCACGAGCGCGATGCCTGTCTCTTGGAAGAACACGTCCTTGCGGGCATACACTTCCCAGCCGAGCAGCGCGGCGTCGGCTTCCTTGAAGAGCCACGCCTTGTTGCCGCGCATCATCACGGCGGCGTCGCTGCCGTAGAGGATTTCGTAATCGGAATCGAACGAGTTGGCCAGGCACGCCTCGACGTTGAAACATGTTCCGTCCTCGTATTGGAAGGTGGCCTGCACGGTGTCGTCTACGCTGCGTCCGTCATTCCACAATTGCACGCTGCCGAACCCGGTCACGGACACCGGGCGCTTGCTCAGGAACCAGTGCATGGCGTCGATCTGCTGGATGCTGATCTCGCCGAGGAGTCCGGGGGAGGTTTCCTTGCGCAGACGCCAGTTCAGCGCGGTCTCGCGCTCGGGGTTCGGCGAAGCTCGGCGCCAGCTCATCTTCTTGTGCCACTGCGCGCGGGTCTTGACGTTGTTGCCGGTCGCGCCGCTGCGCACGAAGGGGAGAAGAAATTTGCGCTGCGGATCAGAGCGCAGGCCGAGGCCGGCCTGGAAGTAGGATTTGACGGAATCCCGCGCCGCCACGGCGATGGCTCGCGCGTCTTCAACGGTATGGGCGAGTGGCGCTTCGCAATAGACGTGTTTGCCCGCCTGGAGCGCCGCGACCGCGATCTCGCGATGTTGATGCGAGGGTGTGGCGATGAGCACAGCCTGCACGTCCTTGTTCTCCAGCACTTTCTTGTAGTCGGTGTAGTACTGGGCCTTCGGCGCGGCTTCCTTCGCGCGCTCCTGGAACGTCTCGGATTCGTAGGTGTCGCAGACGGCGATGACTTCGGCCTTCGGCAGTCGCGCGAGAGTGTTGAGAATTTCCCGGCCCCACACGTTGCAGCCGATGACGGCGCATTTCACCGTGGGGCCGTCGTAAGCGGCGGGCGCGGCGGCCGGAGCCTGCGCCTCGGCCATAAGCGGGATGCCGCCGAGCATGGTCATGGCGGCCCCGAAGGATGAGGATTTCAGGAACTCGCGGCGGGTGAAGTCCGCAGCGAACGGGTTCGGCAAGGCATTATCATTCATGGCAATGGGCAGAGATTTCGTTGCTTCGGTGCGGGAAGTCAATCCGCAGTTAATTCGGTTGCAGGTGACAGGTTGAAAGTTGAAGGTGCGTGCGATGAACGCGTTCAACTTTCAACCTGCAACCTTCAACTTGTAACCCTTCCGCCATGCCCCTCTACGAATACGAACTGTGCGAAGGAAGCTGCGCCGCGTGCGGCGGACGGTTCACGCTGCGCCGCCCCATCACCGCCGCGGAATTGAAGGCCTGCCCCGCGTGCAAGAAGCCGGTGCGGAAATTGATCTCCGGTTTCAGTTCACCGCAAAAGCTCAAGCCGCTCTCCGTGAGTGACGCGAAGAAGGCCGGGTTCACCGTGCTCAAGCGCTTGGGCAAAGGCGAATACGAGAAACAGTGAAGCCTTGCCGGGGCGCGGGCGCGTCGCTACGTTCCGACCATGCCATCAATGGCGGCCACCTTGCCGGTTTCTGATTCGCGCCTCTGGACAGCGGCGGAGTTCCTCGACTGGCTGGAGCCGGGCGTCAAAGCGGACTTGATTGACGGCGACAAGCACATGCACTCACCCGTTCACATCAAGCACGCGCGGTTGATGAATTTCATGGACCGATTGCTCGGTCCCTACGTCGAGTCCCGCAAGCTCGGTGAAGTTCATCGCGAGACGCTGGCCGTGCGCTTAAGTGCGCGAACCGTCTTCCTCCCCGACCTCGCCTACTTCACGAACGAACAGGTCGCGCGGCTGCAACCGAACTTCGCCCCGTTCGCACCCACGTTCGTCGTCGAAGTCCTGTCGCCCGGAAATCCCGAGCGCGATCTCGTGGAGAAATTTCCCAAGTACGAGGAGCACGGCGTGCGCGAATACTGGATTCTCGACCCGCATGACTTGCGCCACCGTTTTTTCCGGCGCGAGGACGAACTGCTCGTCGAATACGCGCAGCGTGGGGAGCAAATCATCGCGCAGAGCATTCCGGGCTTTTGGGTGAAAAGGTCGTGGTTGAATCCTGAGAAACTGCCGGAGGTCAGCCGGTGCTTGCGTGAAATCACGGCAAAATTATGAGCGAACTCCACGCCATCGAATCCGCCCTGCAACGGACCGCGCAACGCCGCCGCCTCGACCGTGCTTTGCGCGGCGCATGCCGGGGACTTTTCATCGCCAGCATCGTGTGGCTGGTCGCGCTCATTGTTTACAAGCTCACGCCCGTTCCCTTTTCCACGCTCGTGGTCGCGGGCGGCGTGGGACTCGCGTGTGTTTTAATCGGGGCCATCGTCGGCGGCTGGCGTAAATCCTCGACCCGCGAAATGGCGCTGTGGGTGGACGTGAAACAGAATTTGAAAGAGCGGCTCAGCACCGCGCTCGAAGTGGCGCAGATGCCGGCGAACGGCGAGTGGAAGTCGTTGCTCGTGGCGGATGCGACGCACCATGCGCAAGGTTTGGATGCGAAGAAAATGTTGCCACTGCACCTGCCGCGCGTGACGCGTTGGGCTTTGCTGTTGCTGGTCGTGGCAGCGGGATTGGGCTTCGCGCCCGAGTATCGCTCGAAGCAATTCGTGCAGAAGCAGGCGGACGCCGCGAACATCAAGGAGACCGGTAAGCAACTCGCGGAGCTCGCCAAGCGCGCCGTGGAAGCCAAGGCTCCCGCCGCCGAACCGACGCAGCAGGCGTTGGAGAAAGTCGAAGAGCTAGGGCAGCAATTGCAGAAGGTCACGCTCACCAAGTCCGAGGCGCTGAAACAAGTCGCCAGCGTGCGCGAAAAAATCGCGCAGGAGGCGAAGGAGTTGGAACGCGCCGGCGCACTCAAGCCGCTCGAACGCGCCGCGAAGGAGCAGAGCAATAATTCCGGCAATCAAAGTTCGGACGCCATGCAGAAGCAGATTGATGCGCTGCAAAAGTCGTTGGGAAAAAACGGCGCGAACGATCCGTCGAAGATGGACAAGTTTCAGCAGGACTTGGCGAAGGCGCAGCAACAGGCGGCGAACTTGCCGGACAAGAATTCACCCGAAGGCAAAGCCGCGCGCGAACAGTTGGCGCAGACGCTCGGCAATCTCGCGCAGCAGATGAAGGACGCGGGTCTGCCGATGGACAGCCTCGAAGACGCGCTCAAGGCGTTGAACCAGGGCAACATTGATCAGTTCGTGAAGGACATGAACGTGGCGGGCGAGGATTTGCAGAAGCTCTCCGACATGGCGAAGCAGTTGCAGTCGCTGCAACAGCAGCAGGCGAATTCACAAATGGGCAAAGACCTCGCCGAGCAGTTGAAGAACGCGCAGACCGACGCCGCGCAGCAGACGCTCCAGAAGATGATTCAGCAGTTGAAGAGCGGCGCGATGAAGCAGGAGCAGTTGGATGAAATTTTGAAAGAAGTCACCAAGGCGCAAGACCCCGCGAGCCAGTACGGCAAGGTGGCCGAGCATTTGAAGGAAGCGATGAAGCAGATGCAGCAAAGCCAGAAGCCCGGCGCGTCCGACGGACAGAAGCAGCAATCGAAGTCCGACGCCGCGCAATCGCTGGCGGAGGCCGCGAAGGAACTGGAGAAACTCGCGCTGCAGATGGCCGATGCGAAACAACTCGCGGAGATGATGGCGATGCTGGAGCGCGCGCAGGAATCCATCCAGTCCGGCAAAGGCTGGGGCCAGTGCAAAGGCGGCGGCAAATGCCCGACGTGCAATGG
>JBBQYK010000422.1:0-3991 GCA_038208765.1 Verrucomicrobiota bacterium | reverse complement strand
GCTCGACACGTCATGGCGTCCGCAGGTTGCAAACCTGCGCTACGGAGTTCTCGATAATCGTGGGCCGAGTCACACGCCGATGTCCTCGTTCCAGAGCGTGGGATTTTTCGCGATGAAGTCGCGCATCAGTTGAATGCACTCCTCGTTTTGCAACACATCCACGCGCACGCCTTGCGAGCGAAGGTATTCCTCCGCACCCATGAACGTCTTGTTCTCCGCCACGATGACGTGCGGAATTTTGTAGAGCACGATGGCACCACTGCACATCGGGCACGGCGAGAGCGTGGTGTAAATGGTGCAGCGCTGATACACGGACGCGGGCTGACGTTTGGCGTTTTCCAAAGCGTTCATCTCGCCGTGATGAATCACGCTGCCGTGCTGCACGCGCTGGTTGTGGCCTGCGCCGAGAACCTTGCCATCACACACCAGCACGGAGCCGATGGGAATTCCTCCGCTGGCGAGGCCCTTTTTCGCTTCGTCAATTGCTGCGCGGAGGAATGGGTCCATAAATCAGAAAAGAGAAGTTGTAACCACGGATGGACACAGATGGACACGGATTCGGAATGGCAAATCAGCCACGCCGCCGTTTTTCCACCCGTGTTTATTCGTGTGCATCCGTGGTTAAAATTTTCAAAAATGGTTCGGTTCACGTTCGAGCAATTTTCCACGTCCGACTTCACCAACGAACTTGCCATCGCGTGCGGCGACCTTTCCACGAACCGTGACCGCACTTGGCCGACCTTCGATGTCCCAGCCCTCAAAGGCGTTGTAGTCGAGATTCATCGTGTGCGTCTTCGCGGAAATTTTGCCGCGATAGTTCGGGTCGTAAACGACGAGGTCGGCATCCGCACCGGGCTGAATCGTGCCTTTGCGCGGGAAGAGTCCGAAGAGTTTCGCCGTCTGCGTGCTCGCCGTGTTCACGAACGTATGCAGGTCAATGCGCCCGCGCTGCACGCCGTGGGTGAAGTAAAGATTGATGCGATCCTCCAGCGAAGGAATGCCGTTGGGAATCTTGGTGAAGTCGCCGCGCCCCATCTGTTTCTGCGTCGCGAAGTCGAACGGAGCGTGGTCGGTCGCGAGCGTGGCGACGAGTCCTTGGCGTAAACCATTCCACAGCACGTCCTGGTTCTTCTTGTCCCGCAGCGGCGGCGACATGACGAATTTCGCGCCCTCGAAATCCGGCTCGGCCTGCGTGCGGTCGCAGAGCAGATACTGAATGAGCGTCTCCACCCACACGTTCACGCCGCGCTCGGCCCCACGCGTCGCTTCGCGCAACGCCTCCTCACAGCTCAGATGCACGATATAGACATGCGCGCCCGTCATCTCGGCAAAGGTCATCAAATGATGAACGCCCTCAGCTTCGACCACGGGCGGACGGCTCCAGTAATGGTATTCGGGACCGGTCTTGCCTTCGGCGAGCAGCTTTTTCTGAAGTTCGAGAATCAGGTCGGCATTCTCGCAATGCGCGGTCGTGATGACGCCGAGTTCCTTGGCGAGCCGGAGCGTCTTGTAGAGTTCCTCGTCGGTGACGCCGAGCGCGCCTTTGTAGGCGAGGAACACTTTGAAGCTGCTGATGCCGCGCTTGACGATCTCGCGAAAGTCCTTTTCGGCTTCAGCGTCGAAGCGCGTCACGCCCATGTGAAATGTGAAGTCGCACGCGCTCTGCCCGCGCGCCTTGCCCAGCCAAAGCTCGAACGCCTCCAGCGGCTTCTCGTCGCGCCCCGGACAAATCATCTCAATGAATGTGGTCGTGCCGCCCACGAGCGCGGCCTTGCTCGCCGTCTCGTGCGTGTCCTTCGCGAACGTGCCCATGAATGGCAGGTAAATGTGGACGTGCGGATCGATGAAGCCGGGGAAGACGAACTGGCCGCTCGCGTCGATCACTTCCGCGCCGGACGGCGCAGAAATGTTCTGGTCAATGCGCGTGATCGTTTCGCCCTCGCACCAGATGTCCGCCGTATAGCGCGAATCGGCGGTGATGATTTCGCCGTTTTTGATCAGCAGGCTCATTTGGAAAAAGCTCCAAGCTCCAAGCTCCAAGCTCCAGACAAGCTCCAAACTTCAAACACTAATCCGACCGGCCCGACGCGCCGGTTGGAGCTTGGGTGTTTGGTGTTTCTCTGGAGCTTGGAGCTTGGTGTTTGGAGCTTCATTGTTAGTCGTCGTTCGTCATCTCAACTTGTCCCGCCGGTTTCACGCGCGCGCAATGGCACCACCCTCCGCTCTCCGGGGCCAGTGTATTCCGACAACGGTCGAATCAGCCGGTTGTTCGCCAGTTGCTCCATGATGTGCGCCGTCCAGCCCGTGATGCGCGCGAGGACGAAGAACGGCGTGAACATGTCCGAGTCGAAACCCATCATGTGGTAGGCCGGGCCGCTGGGGAAATCTAAGTTCGGGTGCATGCCCTTCTGCTCCATCATCGTCGCTTCGAGGATGTCCGCGATGTCGAGCCACTTCGTCTGGCCGGTGAACTCCGCCATCTGGCGCGCGTATTTCTTCATCGTCGGCACGCGCGAATCGCCGCTCTTATAGACGCGATGACCGAAGCCCATCACCTTCCGCTTCTCGCGCAGCGCCGTGAGCATCCACTCGCGCGCGCGCGACGGCTCGCCGATTTCGAGCAGCATCTGCATCACCGCCTCGTTCGCGCCGCCGTGGAGCGGGCCTTTGAGCGACGCGATGCCCGCCACGACACCGCTGTAAATGTCCGACAGGCTCGACACCACCACGCGCGCCGTGAACGTCGAAGCATTGAACCCGTGCTCCGCGTAAAGCACGAGCGACACGTCGAACGCCTTGACCACGGGGGGCACCGGCACGCCGCCGAAAACCATGTGGAAGAAATTCTCGGTGAAGGGCAAATCCCGGCGCGGTGCGATGACCTCCTGCCCTTGGCGCAGCCGGTAAAACGCCGCGACCATTGTCGGGATTTTCGCGAGCAGGCTGATGGAGCGCTTGAGGTTCGTGGCCGCGTCCTGCTTCTCCGGCTCCGCGTCCTCCATGCCGAAAAAACTCACGCCCGTCCGCAGCACGTCCATCGGATGCGCGCGCTTCGGGCAACTCTGCAACAGCGCGAGCAGGTCCGCACTGAGTTCCCGCTGACTGCGCTCCTCTTGCTGAAACTCGGCAAGCTGCTTCGCCGTCGGCAACTCCCCGTGCCAGATGAGCCACGCGACTTCTTCAAAGCTGCATTGCTCCGCCAGCTCCTGCACCGGGTAGCCGTAATAGACCAACGCATTGATCTCCGGCATCACCTTCGAGATGCGCGTCGTATCCACGACCACGCCTTCGAGGCCGCGATGAATGTGTGATTCTTCGGCGCTCATGATTGTCTTCCGATCTGGAGCGCGGCTCTGGGAGCCGCAGGGCAAGGCAGTGTCCGGCTTTTGAATTTGCCGGCAACCTTTGATTTGCTCCCCAAATTGAGTTGAGGCACCGCGCCATGGGGAGAGGGGCGGCCCAAGCGTTGACGCAAACCACGGTTTAATGAATCCTTAGCGCATGAAAGAACTGGACATCATGACCGTGACCAAAGTGGGACAAGGCACGTTGCCCAAGTGGTGGCGCGAGGCTTCCGGCTTGTCGCTGGGCGGGGTCGTCGAAGTTCGGCCGATGCGTGACGGGCACAACAGCATCATCCTGACGCCCAAGCCGGCCAAGCGTCGCGGCCTCTCCGGCAAGGATCTGCTCAAGCAGTTTTCCCGATGCCCGCACCCGATGCCCGCACCGGAACGCCACGAGTTGCCCTTCAAATGAGCGTGCTGCTCGACACGGACCTGCTCTCGCTACTGGAACGAAAGCGCGTGCCCGCGAAGCTCGTGTCCTGGCTCAAGGAAAATGATGCACCGATTTTCGTCAGCGTTGTTTCCTTCGCCGAGCTTCAACACGGGTTGAACCAAGCCCCGGAGACGCACCGGCCAGGTCTGGCGGCCTGGCTGGACGAGACGCGGCGCAAGTTCGGGCCGGCCACGGAGCCATTAACCGAGCCGGT
>JBBQYK010000421.1:0-3999 GCA_038208765.1 Verrucomicrobiota bacterium | reverse complement strand
CGCCGAATTGCATTCGGCAGGGCGTCGGCGAGGGCGAAGGCGTTGGAAGTTCGATCAGCCTGCGGATTGAAAATCCGCGATACAGCAGAATGCAATTCTGCGCTACGCGACCGGTCTTGACCGCCACTTCCAATCGCACCCTGTTCGACGGAGCCTGTGCCCCCGGCGTCCCGCCGGGTCGGGGCGTTGAAAATCTTGCGGTGCTTCCATTTCGAGCGGCGCTCGTCGTCATCATGCCTCCACCCGGCGGGACGCCGGAGGCACGTTGCTGCTGGCTTTCGCCGCGCCGCGCGAGTAGAGACTGGTCCCGACGAATTTAGGAATCAGCCATGAACACCAAACGATTCATCAGCGTGCTTCTCCCCGGAGCCTTGCTCATCTTCACGCTCACCGGCTGCGGCGGCGATGCGAAGAAACTTCAGGCCGAGAACGACGGCTTGCGCGCGGAGGTTGCGGAGTTGAAGGCGCGCACGGAGGCCGAGGGGCAATCGGCGGCGACGCGCGACGCCGAGTTGAAGAAACTTCAGACCGACGCGCGCGATGCGGTGCGCCTGCGCGGCGAGATCACGCAGTTGCGTTCCGGCTCGAAGGACGCAGAGACGCTGCGCTCCGAGAACCAGCGCCTGAAGGCGGAGAACCAGTCGTTGCGCGGCGCGGCCAGCACCGCGCCCGCGCCCGCCGCGCCCGCCGCAGGAGATTTCCCGCGCGAGGCGTGGAGCTACGCCGGCTACCAGACGCCCGAGTCCGCGCTCATCTCGGCGATTTATTCCATGCAGCAGGGCAACCCGAAGCAATACTTCGACAGCCTCACCACTGACGAGCAGGCGCGCATGGCGAAAACTTGGGAAGGCAAGTCGAACGAGGAAATCGCGGCCAAGCACGTCAGCGACACCGCGAAGATCACGAGCATCAAAGTGTTGAACGCGCAGGAGAACACGCCCGGCCAGATGGTGTTGAGCGTGTATATCGGCGGCGTGGACCGCGCGGAGAAGGTGAACATGCAACGTGTGGGTAACGACTGGAAATTCGGCGGCTTCATCCGCGATCCGGCGAAGCCGTAATGTGCCCCCGGCGTCCCGCCGGGTTGGGGTTTGGAAAATCCAGAGCCACTCCCATTTCGAGGGACGTTCGTCGTGATCACACCCCGGCCCGGCGGGACGCCGGGGGCACTTCACCACCGCGTCGCCTTCAGGAACGCCAACAGGTCCGCCAGTTCTTCCTTCGTCAATTGCTCCGCGAGTCCCGACGGCATCGTGGAGAGCGTGCCGGGGCGCAGGGCAGCTACATCATTGCGCGCAATGCGCTGCTCGACATTTGGGCCGGTGGCGAGCACCACTTCCTCGGCGGAATCTTTCTTCAACACGCCGCTGTATTCCTCGCCGGATTTCGTCGCGACAATCACCGGCTCGTAGCTGCGCACGAAACTGGCGCTCGGATACACGATGGCTTCGAGCAGGTCGCGCTCGTTGCGAATCTGCCCGATGCGCGTGAGGTCCGGGCCGACCTTGCCGCCGAGATAGCCGATGGCATGGCACGCCGAGCACGCCGCCTTGGGGCTGTTGAAGAGAGCCTGCCCGCGCCGGATGTCGCCGCCCTTCACGGACGCGAGCATGTCATCAATGTGCTGCTTTTGCTGCGCCGCGTCGGTGTTGAGCGAGGCAAGGAGCGCGTCGGCTTTCTGCTGCACGCTGGCGGGGAAGTTCGTGAGCGCGGGCTTCAACGTCTCAGCTCGGAGCGCCGCCAGCGACTGGCTCGCCTCCAGCGCGGCGACCAGGGCGAGGCCGATGTTCTCGTTCGTGGCGTGGCCGAAGGCCCCCACAAGTTTTGGAAGTTCAATCGGCCCGGCACTTCTCACGGAGTTGGCGAGCGCGAGCAATTGCACATCGTTCAATCGCGCCTTTGCCAGCACGCTCGCGGCGGCGCTCCGTTCCGAAAGCGAACTGTCTGAGGCCAGGGCGCGGCGCAGGAAATTGAAGAGGCTCGCGTCGGAAGGAATGGCGTCTCCAGGCAGGGCGGCCAGCGCACTGAGCCGCAAGGTTTTCAACCTCGCCTCATCGCGGGCCAGGGTTTGCAACGCCGCATTCAGTTCCGCCTCTTTCCGTTTCGCGCCCGCGAACGAACTCGCGGCGGCAATGGCCAGCCGCTGGTTGTTCTCTCCCCACGGCGAGTTCAGCGCCGCGCGCACTGCGTCAGTCCACGCATCGGGAATCTCCTTCAACCGGCTGCGCGCCATCGCGCTCAGGGCGGTGGCCTGCGAGGCGGGCTGCGCCGCCATCTCAGCGATGCGCTGTTGCACTTCAGCACGCCCGGCGCTGCGTGCGAGGATTTCGGCGAACTGCGTTTGCTCCGCTGTAGAACTGACTGGCCGGAACCATTCTTGAATCCACCGCGCCATCTCGCCGCCCCATTCGGGATGATGGCCAACGACCCAGAGCGCGGTGTCTTTTAGCAGCGCATTAGTGGAGGAGAGAAAACGAACCACCGAACCTGCCGTCAATCCGCTACCGGACATCTGGTCGAGCGCCATGAGCGCGGCGCGCTGAATGCGCGAATCGTTTGCGCTCAATCCTGGTCGGGTGGCGGACGGCTCGTTGATTTCGATCACGGCGTAGAGCAGCGAATGCTCCAGGCTGCGGTCGTTTGTCACTTCCGCCGCCGCGCGCAACAGTGGCATCACCGCCGCCGGTTCTGCGGTGCGGCCCAGCGCTTCTGCGGTCACGCGCTGGGTCGCAGGCGAATTTTTCCCCAGCGTGGAGACCAGCGCGTCGCGCGTACGCGGCGAACGCCAGAGCGTGGTCGCGTGGATGGCGATTCGGCGCACGGACTCGTCGTTGTCTTTCAGCGCCAGTTCCGTGGCGACGCGGGCGTCGCCGACGGTGATGCGGGCCAGCGACCACAAAGCATTTTGCCGCGCGAGAGCGGAACGAGAAGCGGTGACGACGCGCTGCAACGGTTGAACTGCGACGGCACCGCGCGCGCCCAATTCATGCACCGCGCGCGTGCGCACGGCGGGGCGGGCATCGTCGAGAAGTTTGACCAAATCGGTGGGCGCAAGTTGCTGCCACGCGAGTTTTGCGCCGCGCGATTCGTTGAGGACTAGTGCGCCTTTGCGCCGCACGCGGTAGATGCCACCGAGCACATCCGGCTTCTCCAGTTGCGACGTCGGGCAACACAGCTTGTACCAGCCGCCCGTGTCCACCACGAGGAGCGAGCCGTCGGCGTCTTCGAGAACGTCGGTGGGATGGAAGTCGGTGTTGTCGCTGACGAGGAAATCGGAGTCGCGGGTTTGGTAGGTCGCGCCGCTCGGCTCCATCTCGCAGCGGACGATTTTGTGCATGTTGAAACAGGCGACGAAGAGGTTGTTCTGAAAAACCTTTCCGAACACGTCGGACTCATAGCGCATCAAGCCGGCGGGCGCGGCGGCTCCCAGGTGCGTCATCATCGGGAGCAACTCGCCGGTGCGCGGATGGCCTTCGAGTGCGTCGTTCGGCTTGCCATACACGCCGCCGTAGAGCGCGTGAATGAGTCCATCGCGTTTGCCGCCTTCGGGATTTTGGAAAAAGGTGCCGGACAAAATACGCTCGCCTTCGGGCGTGAAGGCGATCCCCACGGGATTGTCCATGCCGCCGGTCATCACCGGCTCGACGCCGGTGCCGTCGGGACGCGCGCGGAAGATGTGCGAGGCGCGGGTGGTGAATTCCTTGCCGTTCGGGAGCGTGTAGGTCTGTTTGGCGAAGGCTCCTTTGCACCAGTAAATCCAGCCGTCCGGCCCAGCGTAAGGGCCGTGCAGATCGTTCGCGCAGCCGGTAAGCGTCTTGCCCTGAAACCACTCGACGCGCACGTCGGCCACGCCATCGTTGTTCGTGTCGGTGAGTTTCCAGATGCTCGGCGGCGCGGCGACGTAGAGCGAGCCATCGAACCACAGGCAGCCCTGCGGCAGCATCATCTTGTCGGCGAAGGTGATGCTCTTGTCGAAGCGCCCGTCGCCGTCCGTGTCTT
>JBBQYK010000420.1:0-4025 GCA_038208765.1 Verrucomicrobiota bacterium | reverse complement strand
AAGACGTTTTTGCAAAAACTCGGGGACGGAGCCGGAAAGGGAAAAAGAAGAAGAAGCTTTTAAGAAACGAAAAAAAGGCCTTCGCGCGTCACGCCGTGCTTGACACTACTCATAGCAGGGCGTCGTCGCTCCGCGCGCGCCTTGTCCTAGGAATCTCAACCGCCTGTCAGACCAACGCGCCGTGCTGGAAGCCGGCGCTCCAAATTACTTTCCGTCGAAACTTACCGTGAGTTCCCGCGCGCCTGCCGGGATTTCATGCTGAGTTGTTCTCCCGCCTGGCCAACGAATGGAAATTTGATTCGTCACTCCGCCCAGCACCACCGTTGCGCTGTCTTGTGACCAGTAACCGGAGCCGGCGTGAATTTCGTGCGCTGGCCCGGTGCCGCGACGCAGCACTGCTCCGACACCGGAAAGATTTCCCGCCCCGCCCCGCAAACGCACGCGCAAGCCCGGCCGCGCCGTCTCGTTGTGAAACAGTTTCGTCTCCGCGCGGTTCTGGCCCACCAGCAGGTCGATCCGTCCGTCGCCATCGTAATCCGCCGCCGCTGCGCCGCGTTGCGCGCCGTGAATTTTCAGCCCGCTCTCCTCGCCGGTTAGTGGCGTGAACCCACCGCGGCCGTCCCCGCGCAACAACAGCCCGCGTCCCGCGTCGTAGCGAGAAGTCTCGCCGTCCGTTTCAAAAAAATTCTGCGCGAGAAACAGATCGACGCGGCCATCGCCATCGAAATCCGCCGCAACAATCCCGAACGCCGGCGCGAACTGCGCCTCGACCGGCAGCGCACGCGCCTCGAAATGACCGCCTCGATTCAGGAACACCGTCGAGTCCGTCCAGTTCACGCGCAGTTCCTTCGCTAGAGGGAAACGATCGCCCAGCACCTCCACCATCGTCGCCTGCGCGAAGACGCGATGCGTGGGAAATTTCTGCCGCAGCCACGGCAGCGCGTGCGCCAGCGTTTCCAAATCCCGCGCGGGCACCACGCGCCCCTGGTCCACATACGCTTCAATTCCATCCACGCGCCCCGCCCCGCTGAAGTCGCCGTAGAAAATGCGGACGGCCTCGCGCACGCCAGATTGATACGGACTGTTCCGCCCCCAGTTCGACGCGACGAAGTCCATGCGCCCGTCGCCGTCGAAATCAGCGGCCGTCACGCCCTGCCAGAAGCCGGAGAGTTGGTTGAGAGTTGAAAGTTGAGAGTTGAGAGCCGGGCCGGTCACGGGCGGATTCCAGGGTGTGAACTGACCACGTTGATTGCGGAAGATTTTCAGCGAACTCCATTCGCAGGCTAGGACGAGTTCGGGGAAACCGTCGCCGTTGAGATCGGTGAAGACTGCGCCGTTCACCTGGCCCACGGCTTGGAATTCCTGCGCGAGAGTAAATTGACCGCCGTCGTTGCGAACCACACGCGAAGTGGCCGGCTCGGGATAGCGCCCCGCGCCCGCCTGCCCGCCGACGAACCAGTCCAGATCGCCATCACCATCAATGTCCGCCAGCGCCATCGGGCCGGTGCCGAAGGCGGAGGGCGGCAGTAGTTTCATCGGCCCGCCGTTCGCCAGACTCATCGTGAGCGCGACGGTGTTCGTGGCGGTCGGCGCTTCGTAATTCGACAGGCCCACGAACAACTCACGGTTCGCGACGAGCACCGAGGTGTGATCTTCGAGCGCGCCGGGCAGGGGTGACGCGAGGCGCTCGAATCGTCCGCCGAGATTTTTTCGCAGCGTCAGTTCCCCGCCCGCGCCGCTGCCGACGAGCAAATCATCACGTCCATCGCCGTCCAGGTCCGCCCACGCCACGCCCGGCCCGCCGTGGCTGAGCCGGCGCGCGAGCAAGGGCTGGCGCGTGAAATCATCGAATGGCTCGTCGCGGTGAACGTGGTTCAGCAGCGCGCTGGTGTCCGAAAATAAGGGGGGGAACTTTGAACTTTGAACTTTGAACTCTGAACTTTGAACGGAGGCGCGCTCGTCCAATTCGAGCACGGAGTTCGCCATCACGTTCGTCACCACGCTGCGCGCACCGCTGCGCCAAACCACTTCGAGGGTGAAGCGGTTCGTGGGCGACCAGGCGGCGAAAACGCGGAGCGCGTCATCGCCGGAGAGGTAGCGCCCGCCGCTGATCATTTCCTGCGACTGCGTGACGGGGCCGCCGGTGAGCTTGATCTTTGCGCCGGTGCCGTGCGTGTTGGGCGCGCGGCCTTTCAACCGCACGGCCACACGCGGTGCGCTGGACTCGTTGCGATACAAACTCACCGCGGCGTTGAGATTGTTCACCACGGTGTCGAGGTCACCGTCGCCGTCGAGATCGGCGAGCGCCAGACCGTGCGAAACGCCGGACTCGTTGAAGCCCCACGCGTCGCCCTTCGGCTCGAAGGCGAGATCGCCGCGATTGCGGAAGGCTTGGTTGGGAACATTCAGTCGCGGGAAACGGAGAATGCGGGCGCCCACTTTTTCGCCGGGCGCGCGCGCCACCCGCGCCAGTTGTTCCTCCGTGTCGGCGTCTTGCGAATCGAAACCATGTCCCGTGGTCACGAGCAAATCCTCGTAGCCGTCCAGATCGACATCGAGGAACGCGGGGCACCACGACCATTCGCTCGCGTGGAGTCCGGCGAATTGCGCGATTTCGGCGTAGGTGCCGTCGCCGCGATTCAGGAAGAGCGTGTTGCGTTCGGTCTGCAACCGTTCGTCGAGGCGCGTCAGCGCGGGCGTGCCGGTGAGCATGGCACGCTGGGTGAGGCGTCGTGCGTGTTCGCGGCTGCGCATGTCGAGCACGATGAAGTCGTCGAGGCCGTCGCGATTGAGGTCGGCGAAATCCACACCCATCGAGAAGGTGCTGGTGGTGCGGAGCGCCAGCCTGGGCAGCGCGCGGAAGTTTCCTTTCCCGTCGTTGATCCAGATCTCGTCGTCGCTCCAGAAATCGTTGCACACGTAAATGTCCGGCGTGCCGTCGCCGCTCATGTCGCGCAGCATTACGGAAAGTCCCCAGTCGCGGTCGCCGCGCGCGAGCGTCTTGCCGTCGGCGTCAGTGAAGCGGCTCCACGGCAGCGGCGTAAAATTTCCTTTCCCGTCATTGAGATAAATCGCGTCCGGCTCGGCGTGTTCGAGGATGAGTCCCTCGGGCGTGATCTCGTAGCCGTCGCGATCCTCGGGGCGCAGCGCGCGGCGACCGTTGATGTTCAGCACTTGCAACCCCGTGCTGCGAATTGTCGTGGTGCGATAGTTCGCCACGTAGAGATCGAGCGTGCCGTTGCCATCAAGATCGGCGAGCGCGAGCGACGTGGCGCAGAATTTTTTGAGCAACCCCGCGTCGCGCTCGGTGAACTGGCCCTGGCCGTCATTGAAGAAACTGCGCGTGCCGCCGCCGATGGAGTTCACGAGCAAATCCAAATCACCATCGCCGTCGAGGTCGGCCAGCGCCGCACCAGTGGAATATTGATTCGTGCAGGCCACGCCCGCGCGCGCGGTGATGTCCGCAAATTTCCAGCCACCGAGATTGCGATAGAGCGCGTTGCCGCCTTCGAGCCGCGCGAGGAAAATGTCTATACGCCCGTCGCCATCCACGTCGCCGAGCGCGACACCCGAGCCGATGAGGCGAATCTGGTTCTCCGCCACGCTGCGGTCGGCGAGGTGATTGGTGAAGTGAATCCCGGTGACTGCTGCTGGCTGCGAGGTGAAGCCGACGCGGCCGTTCGGCGGAACGGCCAGCGGGGTGCGGCGCACGCCCGGTTCTGCGGCGGTGATCGGCGCGAGGAACCAGAGGAGAAGGCAGAGCGCGAGGAATTTGGTCGCGATGGACTGTGGGAAACACGCCCTCTCCCCCAGGGAGAAGGAGAAAGTCAGCCAGCGTTCGTCGTGTCGAGCGCGCCCTTCACGGGTGAGGCGGAATGCCGTTCTCCCTCTCCTCGGTGGAGAGGGCCGGGGTGAGGGCGGGCCTCCGAAGAACCGTTCGCTCATGATCATTTCACGCTGGCCGTGATCCAATCCAGGTAACGTTTCGTCCCGCTGACGAGCGGGAGCACGACGAACTCCGGCGT
>JBBQYK010000419.1:0-4029 GCA_038208765.1 Verrucomicrobiota bacterium | reverse complement strand
CGCACCGAGAATCACGCCGCCCGTGAGCAGCGACGATGATTTGAGAAAGTCACGACGGGTCCCGAAATGGTAAGTTTGCTTTGGCATGGGCGAAGTTGTTACGCCTGCGTGCGGACGGGGACAAGGAGAATTTCAGGACGGACGCAGCAAAAGGTGGAACGGCTCGCGCTGCGAGCCGTCGCGCCCTGAGAAGAATTGCGTGGTGCGTGGTGCGTGAAAAAAAGTTCCGGCGCGTGAGGCCTTGTTCACGCCCCACGCTGTAGCGGCGCCTCGTGAGAGCGCCGAGTGGAGAATGCGGCGCTCTCACGAGACGCCGCTACAACGTGATGCGTGGTGCGTGAGCAAGGCATCACACGCTGGATTGCTTTTCACGCACCACGCACCACGCACCACGTTCCCTGAAATTCTCCTTGTCCCCGTCCGCACGCAGGCGTAACAACTTCGCCCATGCCAAAGCAAACTTACCATTTCGGGACCCGTCGTGACTTTCTCAAATCATCGTCGCTGCTCACGGGCGGCGTGATTCTCGGTGCGCCGTACTTCGCACGGTCGCAGAACCCCAACAGCAAAATCGCCATCGCCTGCATCGGCGTCGGTGGCAAAGGCGGCAGCGACACGGACAGCGCCTTCAAGCTCGGCGGCGACATTGTCGGCCTGTGCGACATTGATTCGAACACGCTGAACGGGAAGCACAAGCAACTCAAGGATCGCGCCACCAAAGAAAACCGCACCTACGACGCCAAGTTGTTCAAAGACTGGCGCAAGATGTACGAGGAACTCGGCAAGTCCATTGACGCGGTGGTCATTTCCACGCCGGACCACATGCACGGCGTCTGCGGCATCAACGCCTTGAAGATGGGCAAACATATTTACTGCCAGAAGCCGCTCACGCAGACCGTGTGGGAAGCGCGCGAGATGCGCCGTCTTTCCGCCGAGAAGAATCTCGCCACGCAGATGGGCAACCAGGGCAGCGCGGGCAGCGGCCTGCGCCGCGCGGTGGAAGTAGTTCAGGCCGGCGTCATCGGTAATCCGCGCGAGCTGCATGTCTGGTCGAACCGTCCGATCTGGCCGCAAGGTCTGGAACGGCCCGCTGGCGAGGACAAGGTGCCGGCGAATATTGACTGGGATCTCTGGCTCGGGCCGGCGGCGTATCGTCCGTACAAGAGCAACGTCTATCATTCGTTCGCGTGGCGCGGCTGGTATGACTTCGGCACCGGCGCGCTCGGCGACATGGCGTTGCACACGGTCAACATGCCGTTCCGCGCGCTCAAGCTGGGCTTCCCGACGGCGGTAGAACTGGAAGTCGCATCGCGCGTGTTTCCCGAGACCTTCCCGCTCACCTCGCGCATTCGTTTTGATTTCCCGGAACGCGACGGCCTGCCGCCGTGCAAATTCTGGTGGTATGACGGCAACCCGAACGCCAAGCACGGCATGTTCAACCAAGGATCGAAGAAAGGTTCCTCGGGAGATTTCGTCACGCCGTTGCGTCCGCACGCGGAGTTAACGAAGGAAATTGTCGCGCAGCGCGGCGAGTTGCCGAGCAGCGGCTGCCTCATCATCGGCGAGAAGGGCAAGCTCTTCGCGGGTGATGATTACGGCGCGCGTTTCCAGGTCGTGTTGAACGACGAGAAGGAATACAAGGCCGGCGAACAGCACGAAGCCTGCAAGGCCGTGCCGCAGACCATCCCGCGCTCGCCCGGTCACGATGAGGAATGGTTCGCCGCCATGCGCGGCGGCCCGGCGGCCTACTCGAACTTCGGCATCGCGGCGTATCTCACGGAGATTGTGCTGCTCGGTTGCGTGGCTCTGCGCACGGGCGTCGGCCACAAGCTCGAATGGGACGGCCCGAACATGCTGGCGACGAATGAGCCGAAGGCCGCGCAGTTCGTGAAGCGTGATTACCGCAAGGGTTGGGAGATTTAAGCGCGCTTTCCAGAAACGAATTCACACGCAGCCGCCGGAGAAATCCGGCGGCTTTTTGTTGGGTGGTGGAACTGGTCGCTCTGCGCAGAGCGGCGCGTGGGAACGTCCAGACGGCTTTGCCCATCACGCGCAGTCTCCCGCCCGCTTTGCGCGGGCGAAGTGGTCGCAGCGCGACAATCACGTAGTGGGGCAGGCGTCCCGCCTGCCGCAGTCCTTTGGCCGTCCCGGCTGAAGAACACCAGCCGGGACGGCCCGTGGAGTCCGTGGCAGCCGAGACGGCTGCCCCACTATGGTTTGGTCGCATCGCGACCACGGCCACCATCGTGGCCCGGCCTGCTATTGATAACACGAACGAGCCAAGCCCGCGCATTGACACCCCCAAAGAAACTCCAGATAACGCTGCCCATGAAAACCCCTTCGTTCACGAGTCGTCGTACTTTTTTGCGCCGTGCTTCTCTCGGCGTAGGAGCCAGCCTCGCGCTGCCGAATATTTTCCTGAACAAAACCTTCGCCGCCACGGGTGAGAACCCCAGCGAGTTGATCCGCGTCGGCGTCATCGGCACGGGCGGGCAGGGCATGGCGAACATGCGCGCCCTCATGAAGAATGTCGTGGCCGTCTGCGATGTGGACAAGACGCACGCCGCCAGCGCCGCCGCCGCCGTCGAGAAATCCACCACGCGCAAGCCCACGATTTATTCGGACTATCGCAAGCTGCTCGAAGACAAGTCCATTGATGCCGTGCTCGTGGCCACGCCGGATCATTGGCACGCGCTGCCGAGCATCGAGGCGTGTCTCGCGGGCAAGGATGTTTATTGCGAGAAACCGCTCACGCTGTTCATCGAGGAAGGCAAGACGCTGGTGCGCGCGGCGCGGAAGACGAATCGCATCGTGCAGTGCGGCAGCCAGCAGCGTTCCGAGGCGAAGTTTTTGCAAGCTGCCGAATACGTCCGCAACGGGCGCATCGGAAAAGTTAAGCGCGTTCTCGTCGGCCTCGTGGGCGTGAACTGGACGAAAGACCCGCTCACGCAGGACGGCCCGCCGCCAGCGGACTTGGATTACGAAATGTGGCTCGGGCCGGCTCCGTATCGCCCCTACAACAAGCAGCGCGTCCATTACTTCTTCCGCTTCTTTTGGGATTACTCCGGCGGTCAGATGACGAACTGGGGCGCGCATCATCTCGACATCACGCAGTGGGCGCTCGGCATGGACGACAGCGGCCCGGTGGAGATCATTGGCAAGGGCGACTTTGATCCTCAGAAGCGTTTCGAGACGCCGTCGGCTTTCTCCATCACGTACAAGTATGCGAACGGCGTGGTCGTGGAATGTCAGAGTCCGACGCCGAAAATCGAAACCCTCATTCCCCAGCGCAAGGAGCAGGCGATGGAAATTCTCGCGGGCAAGACTGATTTTACCGGCTGCATCTTCGAGGGCGAGAAAGGTTTGCTCTACGTGAACCGCGGTGTCATCCGCGTGTGGCCCGAGGAAATTTTCGAGACGCCAATCAAGGACGGAGATGTGCGTCTCCACAAGAGCACGCAGCATCACGCGGACTGGCTGGCCAGCATCAAGAGCCGCAAGCTGCCCATCTGCGACGTGGCCATCGGGCATCGTTCGGCGACCGTCTGCCACTTGGGCAACATCGCCATCCGCACCGGCCGGAAGATTCAATGGGACCCGGTGAAGGAAGTGATCGTGGGCGACGCCGAGGCCGCAAAGCTGACGACGAAGGAATACCGCGCGCCGTGGAAATTGCCGGTGGTGTAAGCCGGCGCTGTTCAGGGAGAGAGGCGGTTCCGTAGCCTGACGCTACGAGTTCCGTCTTGGTTCTTGGAGCTTGGAGCTTGGTGTTTGAAGCGTTGTCTTCAGTCACATCCCCATGATCTGGTAGCCGCCATCCACGTAAAGCACCTGGCCGGTGATGGCCGCCGCGCCGTCGCTGGCGAGGAAGACGCCAGTGGAACCCAACTCCTCGGTCGTGCAACTGCGCTTGAGCGGCGCGTGCTCCTCGTAATGCTTCATCATGGAACTGAAGCCGCTGATGCCGCGCGCGGCCAACGTCTGCACCGGTCCTGCGCTGATGCAGTTGACGCGAATCTTCTTCGCGCC
>JBBQYK010000418.1:0-4058 GCA_038208765.1 Verrucomicrobiota bacterium | reverse complement strand
AAAATGGAGCGCCGGCTTCCAGCACGGCGCGTTCAGCCCGGGCAAATCCAACGCGCCGTGCTGGAAGCCGGCGCTCCAAAGAAAAAGCGCGCGCATTGCTGCGCGCGCCTCCTTGGGGGACTTGGCTGAAAGCTATTTCGTCGGATTGACCAGTTCCGAGAGCTTGAAGATGGGCAGGAACATGCAAATCGCGATGCCGCCGACGGTGACGCCGAGGAACACAATCAGCAACGGCTCGATGAGCGAGGTCAGGCCGTTCAGCGTGGTCTCGATTTCTTCGTCGAGGAAGTCCGAGATGCGCTCGAGCATGTTTTCGAGCTTACCGGTCTGCTCGCCGGCGGTGATCATGCGGATGACCATCACGGGGAAGACGGGATGCTTGCCCAGTGCGGCGGAGATGCCCTCACCCTTTTCAATGTCACTGGCCGCCGTGCGGATGGCCTTCTCCATGATGACGTTGCCGACGGTGTTGCAGACAATGCTCAAGATTTCAAGAATGGGAATGCCCGCGCGGATGAGCGACGAGAGCGTGCGGGTGAAGCGGGCGAGACAAATCTTGTGCGCGATCTGGCCGAAGATGGGCAGCTTGATGCGCGTGCCATCCCAGAACTCGCGGCCCTTTTTCGTTTTGATCCAGGCGAACCAGGCATAGATCAAGCCGCCGGTGGCGAAGAAAATGTAGAGCAGATAATCCTGCATGAACTGGCTGAAGCTGATCAGCACCTGCGTGGGGCCGGGCAGCTTCGAGCCGAAGCCCTTGTAGACCTCGCCGAAGACCGGCACGACTTTCACGAGCAGGAAGATGGTGATGCCGATGGCCACGATGGTCACCACGGTGGGATACATGCACGCGGACTTCACCTTCTTGCGCAGGCGCATGGTGTTCTCCAGATAGGTCGCGAGACGCGCGAGAATTTCCGCGAGCAGACCGCCGCGCTCGCCCGCGCCGACCATGCAGACGTAGAGGCGATTGAAAACTTTGGGATGCTTCATCAGCGCCTCCGAGAAGCTGTCGCCGCCCTCCACGCGCTGGGTCACGTCCTTGATGACGTCCTTCATCACCTTGTTCGTGGTCTGCTCGCCGAGCGCCTGAAGCGACTGCACCATCGCGAGACCGGCATCGACCATGGTGGCGAGCTGGCGGGTGAAAACAACGAGGTCGGCGAGCGCCACCGAGCCGCCGGCGGCCTTGCCCTTGCGGGCCATTTTTTCCTGAATGGAAAGGACGAGCAGGTTGCGGTTGAGCAGCGTGGCCACGGCGGCCTGCTCGTTCGAGGCGTCCATGGTGCTGCGGATTTCACGGCCCGTGCTGGCCTCGCGCGCAGTGTAAGTAAATGACGGCATAGTTTCAGTTCCTTCTGGTTTATATTTCACCCGGCGCGACGAACCGGGCCTTGGCTGAAACTTCATCGGCAGAAGGCGCGCCGGACTTCAGTCGGCGGAGGATGGGGAGGCGTGGGGAATTTTTTGAGGCGAACGGAGCGCCGGCTTCCAGCACGGCGCGTGGGATCGGCCTGGCTCAACGCGCCGTGCTGGAAGCCGGCGCTCCGACCATGTCGTCCCCCTCAGAGCAGCGCCGCCGAGTCTTGGTCCAGCAGCAGCACCGCCTGCTGCTGCGTCCGCAAATACGACGCCGGACATTGCGCGCTCACGGGATTCTTCAACGCATCATGCACCGCCCGCGCCTTCCGCTTCTCCGGCGAGATGCAGACGATCTTCCGCACCGCGCAGAGCGTTGGGATCGTCAGCGTGTAGGCGTAGCGTGGCATGTCGTTCACGTTCGGGAAATGTCCTTCGTCCACCTGCTGCTGGCGGCATTTCAAATCGAGGCTGACGAGTTTCACGCTCCACGGATCATCGAACTCCGCGACGTGCGGATCATTGAACGCGATGTGACCGTTCTCGCCCACGCCCATGCAGCACAGATCAATCTCCTGCGCCTGCAACAAGTCGGCGTAGCGCGCGCATTCGTCGAGCGGTTGGTCGGCCTCGCCGTTCAAGTAGTGAAACACTTTCGGCTGCACGAGCGACTCCACGCGTTCGCGCATGTAACGGCGGAAGCTCGCCTTGTGATTTCCGTCCAGGCCCAGGTACTCGTCCATGTGAAAGAGCGTGAGCTTCGACCAGTCCACGCCGCCGAGTTTGATCAGCTCGTCGAGAAAACGAATCTGCGAATTGCCCGTGGCGAGAATGGCGCTGGCCTCGCCGCGCTCGGCGAGGCACTGCTGCAAGTGCGCCTGCACCATGCGCGCCGCGTCCTGCGCCAAGTCCGCCTGCGCGGCATAAACGCGCACCGGCAGATCATCCACTTGAAATGTTTTGATGGGGTTCAAAGCGCGCGGAATTTCAGGACGCGCCTGCCGGAACACAAGCAGGATTTCCACGCCCGGAGTTGCCGACTTGCGGCGCGGTTCCTTACCGTCCGTTCCACATAATGGTGAAGGATCAATCGTTGATTGAATTGCATAACGTGGATGTGGCGCTGGGCGGCATGCGTGTGCTGTGCGGCGTGACGTGGACGCTGCGACGCGGCCAGCATTGGATGATTCACGGCGCGAACGGCTCCGGCAAAAGCACTTTCATGCGCCTGCTGCGCGGCGAGGTCTGGCCCGCGCCCAAGCGCGGTGAACGAATCTTCCGGCTCGATGGCACCACGCAGATGACCGCCATCGAAGTGCGCCGGCACATCGCCCTCGTCGCGCCCGAGTCACAGGAGCGCTACCTGCGGCAGGAGTGGAACATGACCGCGCGCGACGTGATTCACACCGGCTTCGCGCAGTCGGACATGCTCTACGTGATGCTGACGCGCGAACAGAAGCGCCTCACCGAAACGCTGGCCCGCCAGCTCGGCATCACGCCGCTGCTCGCGCGAAATATGCAAACGCTTTCCACGGGCGAGCTGCGCAAGGTGCTCATCGCCCGCGCCGTCGTGGGCACGCCGATGCTGCTGCTTCTCGATGAAGTGTGTGACGGGCTGGATGCGAAGTTCCGCCGCGAATTGCTCCGCATGCTCGAAACCATCGCCCGCCGCGGCACGCAGATCATTTACACCACGCACCGGCCGGACGAAGCGCTGGCTGTCATTACGCACGAAGCGGAGTTCAAGAACGGACGTTTGATTCGGCAGGGAAAATTCGTCCAGACGCGAGCCGTCGCGCAAGGTGCCGCCAGCATCCCGCTGGCGGAGCCGAAAACCAAACGCCAGCGAGACGCTGGCGGCACGCTGGCCGAAGGCCCGCTCATTCGTATCGAAAACGCCGACGTCTTCCTCGACCGCGAGAAAGTCCTTCAGGGCATCCGCTGGGAACTGCGGCGCGGCCAGCACTGGGCCGTGCTTGGCGGCAACGGCGCGGGCAAGACCACGTTCCTGAAACTCATCGCCAGTGATCTCTACCCGATGTTCGGCGCGCGCGTCAGCCGCTTCGAGTTCACGGCGGACAACACGATTTGGGATTTGCGCCGCCGCATCGGCTGCGTCTCGCCGCTGTTGCAGACGCACTACCGCGAGCAACTCAGCGCCGAGCAGGTTGTGGTGTCGGGATTTTTTTCCAGTGTTGGACTCATGGACAAACCCACGCCCGCGCAACTGCGCCGCGCTCGCGCCTTGCTCCGCGAATTCGATCTCACCCACCTGCGCGCCAAATCCATGCTCACGCTGTCCTTCGGCGAACTGCGAAAAGTGCTGACGCTCCGCGCGCTCGTCCATGACCCGGAGTTGCTCATCTTCGACGAGCCGTTCGATGGACTCGACGCCGCCTCGCGCCAGGACTTTGCCCGTGCCCTCGAACGCATTGCCGCGCGCGGTGTGCAACTGCTCGTCGTCACCCATCACCTCGATGATTTGCCCCGCTGCCTGACGCATGGCTTGTTCCTGCAACGCGGAAAAATCCTGACGGCCGGCGAATGGCCGCGCGTGCGCCAGCACGCGGCGGTGAGAAAAATGTTCGGCGACCAAGCGGGATAGAAAATGGGCGGGCCACCATCCGTGAAAGAAAGCAGCCCGCCCGACTGGTCAGAACATTGGCATACCACGTCCAATGAACCGGACGCGGACTATC
>JBBQYK010000417.1:0-4073 GCA_038208765.1 Verrucomicrobiota bacterium | reverse complement strand
TCGGCACCGGCTGCAAGGGCTGTGTGGACGGCCTCGCCACCGACGCCGCGCGCGGCTCGCAGGCCACCAACTGGCCCCTCGAACAAATCATCGCGCGCGGCTACGCCTTCGCCACGTTCGCGAACGCCGACGTGGATTCCGACCGCGCGGGCGTTTCCGATGGGGTGTATGCGTGGCTCGCAAAAGACACCACCGGTTCCGCCGCCAATTCCGCCACCACCAATCGTGGCTGCATCGCGGGCTGGGCGTGGGGCTTCCAGCGTTGCGTGGATTATCTCACCACCGACCTCGCCATTGATCCCGCGCGCATCGCCGCCGTCGGCCACTCGCGCAATGGCAAGACTGCGCTGCTCGCGGCGGCCTACGATGAGCGCATCGCACTCGCCATTCCGCATCAAGCCGGCTGTGGTGGCACCGCGCCAAACCGCGTCGCCCCCGCCCTGGCCGCGCCGCAGGCCAACGGCCGACCGACCGCCGAGACGATGGCCGTCATCAACAAAAGTTTTCCGCACTGGTTCAACGCCGAGTACAAAAAATTCAACGGCGCGCCCGAAAAACTTCCCTTCGATCAGCACGAACTCGTCGCGCTCATGGCTCCTCGCCCGGTGCTGCTCTCGAACGCCGCGGGCGACCAATGGGCCAATCCCACGCAGCAGTTTGAAGTGCTGAAAGCCGCCGAACCGGTCTATCGCCTGCTCGACGCCGGCGGCTGCGACGCCAGCGTGATGCCGCCCGAAGGCAAACTCATCAGCAGCAAGCTCGGCTACTACATCCGCCCCGGCGCGCACTCCATGACCAGCGGCGACTGGATGATCTTCCTCGACTTCGCGGATCAGCAGATGCGGGCACGGTGAAGTTTGCTGGCCTGCCTCGCGCTGCGAGGCGGGGCCAGATCCAGGCCCCAAGGGCCGGCCAGAAATTAGCCGGTGGCGTGAGCCACCGGATGAATCAATTTCGCGGAGCCAGCCCCGGAGGGGCGACACGTCACGCCTGTTACGCCCCGCTGGGGCTGCACCAACTTCTGCATTTTTCCGGTGGCTCACGCCACCGGCTAATTTCTCACCGGCCTTCCGGGCCTTCGTCATACGCGCGCTTGCGTCCGCCCGCGACTTGTTGAGAATCGCCGCCATGCCAGTGACGCCGGCCAGCGAACTCTACGAAGTAAAGCCCTCGACCATCCACGGAACGGGCGTCTTTGCGCGGTGCGACATTCCTGCCGACACGATCATATTGGAATACTTGGGCGAGCGATTAACGAAGGACGAGTCCGACCGCCGCCGCGTGGCGGGAAATTTTTTCGTCTTCATCGTCACCGATGAGTTCGACATTGACGGCGCGGTGGACTGGAACCCGGCCCGCTTTATCAACCACAGTTGCGTGCCGAACTGCGACGCCTGGATGGAGGACGAGCGCATCTGGATCAGTGCGGGCCGCGATCTGCACGCGGGCGAGGAACTCAGCTTCAACTACGGCTACGATTTGCACGACTACGAGGATCATGTCTGCCAGTGCGGCGCGAAGGAGTGCCTCGGCTTCATGGTCGCGGAGGAGCACATCGAGGAGGTGCGACAAAGGGAAGCGCGCAAGCCCAAGCCCGGAGGGCTTGAACATGAATAGCCCCCGGTGAAACCGGGGGTGAATGGTCGAGGTAGTCACGACCCCGGAGGGGTCGAACCGTAACGGCATGACAGTGAGTTCAACCCCATCCGGGGTTGCGTCATCATCCCGGCGTGAACCCCGGGTTCGCTCGTGCCTCGCAACCCGGGGCTATTCATGTTCAAGCCCTCCGGGCTTGCCTGAGCGAAAGCTGAAACCGAGGGCAAGACGACCGCCTTTCAAACCTTCGGCTCCCACCCCCGCCGATACTCCCGCGACCACAACTTCTCCGCCTCCATGTCACCGATGATTTTTCGCGTGACCGGATCAAAGCGCAGCGTGTGGCCGGTGCGATAGGCGATGTTGCCGAGATGACAGAGCAGCGTGCTGGTCTGACCGACGGCGATTTCTGAATTCGGTTTGGCGTCACCACGGATGGCCTTCAGGAAATTCTCGATGTGACTCTTGTCTCCGCCGGGGCCGGTTCCCTGCCCGATCTCTTTGCCCTTCGAATCGAAGATTTTGTAGCCAGCACCAATCTGTTCGAGCGAACCGCCATCGCCGTACCACGTCACGAAAGCCAGATTCTCCCCGCCGCGCGGCGTGCAACTGGCACCGTCCCACGTCAGTCCTTTGCCGCCGAAATCGTAGGACGCGAAGGTCGTGTCCGGCGTCTCTTGATCGTCGTTGAAGTGGTAGCGTCCGCCGTTGCAAGTGACGCGTGTGGGATAGTCCACGCCCAGTCCCCAGCGGGCCACGTCGAGCGCGTGCGGGCCGTTGTTCGCCAGTTCGCCGCCGCCCCAATGCCAGCGCCAGTGCCAGTTGTAGGGAATCAAGTTGTCCACGAATGGACGCTCCGGCGCGGGACCCTGCCACATCGAGTAATCAAGAGTCGCCGGCACCGGCGCAGGTTTGCCGCGACCGATGGACGCACGGGCGTTGCTATACCACGAGCGCGCCGAGCGCACTTCGCCGATAGCGCCGGACTTCAATTTTTCAATCGCCTCGATCACGCCCGGCCAGCTGCGACGCTGATTGCCCATCTGCACCACGCGCTGGTGCTTGCGCGCGGCGGCGACCATCAGTTCGCCCTCGCGCGCGTTGTGCGAACCGGGCTTCTCGACATAGACATGCTTGCCCGCCGCGCAGGCCATGATGGCGGCGGGCGCGTGCCAGTGATTCGGCGCAGCGATGAAGAGCGCGTCCACGTTCTTGTCGTCCAGCACGCGGCGGAAATCTTTCACCGACTTCGGTGGCTTCTCGGCGGTGGCGAAGGCGGCCTTCTGCGACTTGGCAATGCGTTCGTCGTCGATGTCCACGAGGTAAGCGATTTCTACATTCGAGATCTGTTGCAGCGCTTTGACGTGATCCGCGCCGCGGCCCAGGCCCATCACGCCCACGACCAGTTTCTCGCCGGGACTTTTGCTCGTCTGCGCGCGCGCCACGAGCGGCGCGGCGGCGAGGCCGAAGCTGAAGACGGTGGTGCGTTTCACGAAGTCGCGGCGGGTGTGCTGGGTGTTCATGTCTTTTTCGGACGCGGCGGGCACCGTGATTCATCAAACTGGATCGACAAGTTTGCGTGCAGCCGCCGTTCGCCTTTGCTACACGTTCGCCGCCATGCAAGCCGCCCACGCTCCCGCCCTCGAGGCCGTGAATCTCACGCGCCGTTTTGGCGACGTGACGGCTCTCGATGCTGTGTCGCTCCAGGTCGCGCGCGGAGAATTCTTCTCCCTGCTCGGCCCGTCCGGCTGCGGCAAGACCACGCTGCTCCGACTGATCGCCGGACTGGATTTCCCGGACGCGGGCGAACTGAAGCTCGCGGGCCGTGATGTCGCGCGTGTCCCGCCGCATGAGCGGCAGGTCAACACCGTGTTTCAAAGCTACGCGCTGTTCCCGCACTTGAGCGTGCGGGAGAACGTCGCCTTCGGCCTGCGCATGAAAAAAGTTCCGCGCGCAGAAATCGAAACGCGTGTGCGCGGCGTGATGGAACTGGTCCGCGTGACCGAACTCGCCGCGCGCCAACCTGCGCAACTTTCCGGCGGCCAGAAGCAACGCGTCGCCCTCGCTCGCGCGCTCGTGAACGAACCGCAAGTCTTGCTGCTCGACGAACCGCTGGCCGCGCTCGACCTCAAGCTGCGTAAGGAACTGCAACAGGAGTTGCGCTCCTTGCAGCGGCGCACGGGCATCACCTTCATTTACGTGACGCACGATCAGGACGAGGCCCTGAGCATGAGCGACCGCATCGCCGTCATGGATCACGGGCGCATCGCGCAGCTCGGGACGGGCGAGGAACTTTACGAGCGCCCGCGCACGCGCTTCGTCGCGCAGTTCCTCGGCGGATGTAATTTGCTGACGGCGAAAATTCGCGCGCGCGGGAGCAAGGAAGTGGTCGCGCAAACTCCGATTGGTGATTTGCGATTGGCCATCAGCGATTCCCGCCCCGAGTTCACCCTCGCCATCCGTCCGGAGAAAATTCT
>JBBQYK010000416.1:0-4089 GCA_038208765.1 Verrucomicrobiota bacterium | reverse complement strand
CGGGCGTTACGGCTACGTGAACACCGAGGGCAAATACGCGATCAATCCGCAGTTCGATGACGCCGGACGTTTCTCCGAGGGTCGCGCGGCGATCAAGCTCGGCCGCCTGCACGGCTTCGTGGACAAGACGGGCAGCATCGTCATCAACCCGCAGTTCCAGAGCGCCGGAGAATTTTCTGAAGGACTGGCGCTCATCGAACTCGGCGGACGTTTCGGCTACGTCGATGACGCGGGCAAGATCGTGATCAATCCGCAGTTCGACAAGGCGGGCGCGTTCTCGGACGGACTCGCGAGCTTCAAGATGAACCGCCGCTGGGGCTTCATCGACAAGACCGGGAAGATCGTCATCAACCCGCAGTTTGATGAAGTCGGCTCGTTTGTGAAAGGACTCGCGCCTGCGAAGCTCGGCAAGCTCTGGGGCTACATCGATCCAACGGGCAAGCTCGTGATCAATCCGCAGTTCGAGACGGCCGGAGAATTTTCCGAAGGCCTGGCGCGCTTTGAACTCGGTGACCGCTGGGGCTTCCTCGACCGCACCGGGAAAATTGTCATCAACCCGCAGTTCGACGACGCGCATTCTTTCACCAACGGACTGGCGCATGTGAAGTTGGCGCGCAAATACGGCTATGTGGACACGAACGGGAAATACGTTTGGAACCCGTCGAACTGATCGGCAGGATTTTTGAACCGCAGATAAACGCGGATAAACGCAGATGAGGAAATCCAGTTTGACCAGGCCTGCGCCGGGGACGTTGCTGGGATCGAATGGCGACATCTGGACGAGGGGAGGAAGCCTTCGGACTGAACGCGCCATGATCTCTGCAAGCTCCTCGCTCAGTTCCTCGCGCAATTGGCCCCGGCTCCGCAGCCCGGAGGGCTGCCAGAAAGTAGCCGGGGGTCGAAGCGCAGCGCAGACCCCCGGTGATCTGGTTTTGAAATTGCATCCCGGAGGGATGCCAGAAGCCTTGGTGGGCGAAGAATTCTCGCACCCCTCCAGGGTGCATGATTTGCGGCGCTCATTCCGGGGGTGTCACTCGCTGCGCTTCGTTCCACCCCCGGCTACTTTCTTTCATCCCTTCAGGATGAAAATCCGCGTTCATCCGCGTACATCCGCAGCCAAAACTTCCCCGCTTCATGGATAAACGCATCGCTTTGGTCACTGGCGCGAGCCGTGGCATCGGGCGCGCGGTGGCGGTGGCGCTGGCCGCGCAAGGTTGCCATGTCTTGATCCACTATCGCTCCCGCCAGACGGACGCGGAGCAAACGCTGGCGCTCGTCGAAAGCAACGGCGGCACCGGCACACTCTGCTCCTTCAATGTCGCGGACGCCGCCGACTGTTCGCGCGCGCTCGCGGAACTTCTCCAAGCCCACCAGCGCGTTGACATCCTGATCAACAACGCCGGTCTGCGTCACGACGGCCTGATGGTTTTCATGAAGCCCGAGCAGTGGACGGAAGTCATCGCCACCGATCTCAACAGCTTCTTCCACGTCACGCAGCCGGTGGTGAAACAGATGGCGATGAACCGTTGGGGCCGGGTGGTGAGCATTGCCTCGACCGCCGGGCAGACGGGGGTCGAAGGCCAGACCAATTATTCCGCCGCCAAGGCCGGACTGATCGGCGCATCGAAATCACTCGCGAAGGAAGTCGCCAAGCGCGGCGTCACCGTCAATGTCCTCGCGCCCGGCTTCATCGAAACGGACATGACCGCCGGACTGCCGCGCGAAGCCTTGATGGCGCAAATTCCCGCCGGACGCTTCGGACGGCCGGAAGAAGTCGCGGCGGCGGCGGCGTTCCTCTGTTCTGATTCGGCGAGCTACATCACCGGCGCGGTCCTCAACATCAACGGCGGCGTTTTCACCTGACATGGCCGCGCCCGATTCGCATTCCGGCCACTGGTCGGGCACCGGCCAGATGCGCGGCGGGCGCTGGGGCGTGTGGTTCTTCGTCACCGCGTTGCGGATGCTCGGCCTGCGACTGACCTACGCGCTGGCCGTGCCGCCGGCGATTTACTTTTCCTTCGCGTCGCCGGACGTCGCGGCCACGATGGATTTTCACCGGCGCATGTTCGGCCCCGTGCCGTGGTGGAAACGCCGCTGGCTGGTCTTCAAACATTTCTTCAGCTTTGGCCGCGCGCTGATTGATCGCAGCGCCATCACGGCGGGCGAGACGAAGTATTTTTCCTTCACGTTCGATGGCGAGGAGCACGTTCGCGCCGCGCTGAAGGAAGGAAAGGGCGTGCTGCTGCTCGCCGCGCACTTGGGCAATTGGGAGGCCGCCGGCCAGATGATCGGACGCCTCGGCGTGCCGGTGAACATCACCGGCTTCGACAAGGAATCGCCGGCCGTGCGCGCGCTGCTCAACTCCTCGCCTGAGCAAAAATTTCGCCTCATCCCGCTGACTGGATCGCCCACCGACGCCATCGAACTCGTCGCGGCGCTGCGGCGCGGCGAAATTCTGGCCATGCTCGGCGACCGCCTCTACGGCGGGCCGTCCGCGCGCGTGCCGTTCCTCGGCGGACACGCGTCGTTTCCTGTGGGGCCGTACGTGATGGCCGCGAGCGCGGGCGCGCCGCTCATCCAGGTGTTCAGCCTGCGCGAGCCGCGCGGGCATTATCATTTTTTTGGCTTTCCGGCTTTGCCGCCCGTGCGCCCACCCCGTCACGAACGCGACGCGCACCTGCGCGAATGCGCCACGCAATTTGCCGATCGCCTGGGTAGCCTCGTGCAACGCGAGCCGCTCCAGTGGTATAATTTTTTCCCCTTCTGGGATGAGCCGGCGTCGCCAGCAGCAAAGCTAGTGGGACAGGCGCCCTCGCCTGTCACCCGTCCTGCAAGCGCCCCAGCTTGCAGTCCCGCAGGCGAGGGCGCCTGCTTTACTAAGACTGGCGAGGGCGCCAGTCCCACTCACTGAACTATGTCCGTCGTCATTGAATCTCTGCTCCCCCATCGCGCGCCAATGCGCTGGCTGGATGCGCTGGTCGAATGCACGGACACCACGGCCACCGGCACGGTGCTGGTCACGGCGGGCCATTTCTCCGTGGTGGACGGAACGATGCTCGAATCCGCGCTCGTCGAGTGCGCCGCACAAACGGTCGCGGCCGCGCTCGGCCAGCGTCGTCGCGCCAGCGGTGACTCCAGCCCGGCGCAAACCGGGATGCTCGCCGCCGTCTCCAATTTCCAAATCACCGCCCGCCCCGCCGCCGGCGACACGCTTACGATTGAAGTGCGCGAAGTGAAACGCCTCGGTCCCATGCTGATGATTGCCGCGCGCATCGTAGTGGGCCAGCCGCCCCCGGCTGGCAACGTCTTGCAAGCGCCCCCGCTTGCAGAACACCAAGCGGGGGCGCTTGGTGGACTAATGACCGGCGAGGGCGCCAGTCCCACCAAGCTCATCGCCACAGGAGAATTAACCCTGTATGCGTGAGCCGCTGGTGAGCATCGCAGCGTGCGGAGTCGTGTGCGCGGTCGGGCGCGGCACGAGCGCGTTGCTGTCCGCACTTCAGGAAAACCGCAGCGGACTGCGGCCAGACGCCCGCTTTCAAAGTCCCCGGTTTCAATCCGACATCGTGGGCGCAGCGCCTCGGGTAAATCTCAATTCAGATAATCCCGCGCACGAACTAGCCACGAGTGCGCTGACCGATGCGCGTGCCGCAGCCAGTGAACTGCTCGCAACAATTTCCCCCGCGCGCATCGGCCTCATCCTTGCCACCACCAAGGCCAACATCGAAGCGTTGGAACGTCTGTCCGTCGGTCGCCCTTGTTCCGACACCGCACGCCGTCACTTGCAAGCCGACCTGCTCGCCGCCGACCTCGCCGCCGAGCACGGCGCGCGCGGCCCGGTGCAATGCCTCTCCCTCGCCTGCACGTCGGGCAACGTCGCGTTGCACCAGGGCGCGAAGTGGATTCAGCGCGGACTCGCGGACGCCGTGCTCGTCGTGGGTGTGGATAATCTTTCCGAATTTGTCGTCGCGGGTTTCACGTCGTTGAAGGCGATTGATCCGGCGGGCTGCCGTCCGTTCGACCGCGACCGGGCCGGGCTGAGTCCCGGCGAGGCGGGCGCGGCCATCGTGCTCGCGCGCGCCGATCTCG
>JBBQYK010000415.1:0-4094 GCA_038208765.1 Verrucomicrobiota bacterium | reverse complement strand
CGATCCGAAGAAAAATCCCAAGGCCGTCCGCTTCCAGCGCATCACCTACCTCGACGCCCTGCAAAAGCAGCTCAAGGTCATGGACTCCACCGCCTTCAGCCTGTGCATGGACAACAAGATGCCGATCATCGTGTTCGACCTGTTCAAGCCGCACAACCTCAAGCGCGTGGTGCTCGGTGAGGAAGTGGGGACGCTGGTGACGGGGTAGAGCGGGTTTGAGGAATGAAATGTTGGGCGTATCAACACAGCCATGTATCCGAATTTCAAGAAAGGCGTGCTCGTTGGTTTGGTCGCTGGGTTTGTTGCAGCGGGGCTTGTGTTTGGACTGTGTGTTTGGGCAGCTACTTGGCCAGCCCTTACCGATGTTTCTCTAACTTGGTCATTCCGCCCGTGGTGGCGCGGAAGCAATTGGTTGTTCACCCTTGCTGCCTTCGTTTTTGTTGGAGTGATTTGTGGAGTTTTGACGGCCTTCCGACCGGACTTGAGGCACAAGCGATAACTGACATGCAAAAAATTCTTCCGAGCTTGGGTTGTTAGATCTCACCATGCATCACCCAAAGAAAATCGTCTTGCACTGTCGGAACGGATACACGCCGCGTCTCGATACTTTGGTCGAGGAGTTCATTCGAGACGGCGTCATTTTCGTCGGTGTCGTGGGCGAGGATTGCGAAAAAGTCGAGGACATCATTGACGAGCTTATTGTCGGCTTTGGCGACCGAAATTCCGACATGCTCACTTCAAGTCATCCGAACGAAAGCGTTGCAGACGCGTTTCGCTTTGCTGGCTCATTGACGGGCGAGTTTGAGGGTGAAGCTCACGTGGTTGAACTCTGACGATCCTGCCCCGTCCCAAAGGGACGCCCGGATATTAGCCAGACACGAAGTGTCTGGAATAACGTCCCGTTGGTCTTGGTCCTGAAAGGACGCTGGAGGGTGAACTGTTCCACCGTCCTTTCAGGACGAAACCTTTCCACCGCTTCCGCCAGCCACTCCGTGGCTGGCTAATTTCCTGGGCCGCTTCGCGGCAGGCCAACTTGATGCTTACGAAGCTGCCCTGTTCACGGTTGAGGGTGACTTATTGTTGCTCCCAGCAGGATTCCCCTACATCTGTGTCCATCCGTGGTTAAAAACGTTTTCCACAACGTGCTCCCCCGACCGCGAAACCGCGCCAGTTGCATTTTCGACCGGCACTGGTGGATTTGTGCGCGCACTCTGCGGTTGCCAGTGAATCGGCGAGGGGGTCAAATCCGTCCACATCACTCTTATGAAAACCAGACTCTTGTCCGCGTGCCTGCTCGTCCTTTGCACCACGCTCTTCGCCGCCGATTCCTCGCTCCGCATCTTCATCAAGGCCGGGAAGAAGACCCACGGCCCCGAAGGCAACGGCGTCCACGACCACCCGAAGTTCCTCGCCGAGTGGCAGAAGTTGCTCACGGAACGCGGCGCGGTGGTGAATGGCAAGGTGGGCTTCCCCACCGCCGAGGAGTTAGAGAAGACCGACGTGCTCTTGTTCTACAGCGAGGAAGGCGGGCGCATCGAACCCGCCGACCGCGCCAATCTCGACAAATTCCTCAAACGCGGCGGCGGCATCGTGGCCCTCCACGACTCCGTCTGCGGCAATGACGCGCAATGGTGGAAGACGATCATCGGCGGCGCGTGGGAGCATGGCTACTCGAAGTGGCTCGAACATGTGGTGCCGATTTACTACACGGCGCAGACCAACCCCATCATCGCGGGCGCGTCGAACTTCGAGTTCGACGACGAAATTTATTACGACCTGCACATGATGCCAGACGTGAAAATCCTCGCCGGCTCCTGGACGCCTGATAAACGCAACACCAAGGGTGGTCGCCAGATGCAGCACATCTACGACGTGTCGCCGCAGATGTGGACCTACGAAACGGGCAACCATCGCGCGTTCGTTTCCATTCCCGGCCATCACTACAAGTCGTTCAACCTGCCGCATTTTCGCTCCGTGCTGTTGCGCGGCATCGCGTGGGCGGGCAAGCGTGATGTGAATCTTCTGACCAAGCCGGAGGAACTTGCGTCGCTGCGCTACCCCGAAGGCGGCCCGACGTCGCCCGCGCTCGCCGGCAAGAAACTGGAACTGCATCCCGACTTCGAGCAGAAGATCGTGGCCTCGGAGCCGCTGGTGAACAAAGTCATGAACATTGATTGGGACCCCGCAGGCGTGATGTGGGCGGTGGAGACGCCCGAGTATCCGAACGGTCGCCGCGGAATCCGCGACGACCAGAAGGGCGCGGAGTGGAAAGACCACGGCGGCCTCGTGTCCGAAGCCGGCAAGCAAGACCGCCCCGCGCGCGACCGCATCAGCAAACTCATCGACACCGACGGCGACGGCGTCGCGGACAAGAAGGAAGTTTTCTACGAAGGTCTGGAACTCGCCACGAGCTTCGTCTTCCACCGCGACGGCGTGATCGTTTCGCAGGCGCCGGACATTCTTTGGCTGCGCGACAAAGACGGCGACGGCAAGGCCGAGACCGTCGAGAAGCTCTACACCGGCCTCGGCACCGGCGACACGCACGCGGTCATCAACAACATCCGCTGGGGTTTCGATGGCTGGATTTACGGCACGCACGGCTACAGCGGCGGGCGCGTGCGTTCGCCCGATGGCGCGAAGGACTTTGGTTTAATCGGTTCGGGCGTGGTGCGCTTCAAGCCGGACGGCAGCGCGTTCGAGCAGTTCTGTTCCAAGAACGGCAACACTTGGGGCCTCGACATCACCGGCGACAACGAAGTCCTCTTCACCCAGCCGACGAGCAATGAAATTCTCAACCACGTCGTGCTCGCAGAGTCCGTGCTCGCCAAAGGCCGCGTGAAGAACGCCACGAGTTTCAAGGCCGTCATTCGCGACCGCTCCTCGAATCCGCTCATCAAGGCGGAGAACCTCGCCTACGTGCAGATTGATCTCGTGGGCAAATTCACGGCGGCGGCGGGCTGCGCGATTTACGAGGGCGGCGCGTGGCCGAAGGAATGGGACTACTCCTACTTCACTACCGAATGCACGATCAACATCGCGCACCACGAAGTCGTAAAACCCGACGGCGTGACCTTCACGGCCTCCATGACGCGGCCCGCGGAATTCATCGGCGGCCGCGACCCGTGGTATCGGCCCATCGAGACGCGTGTCGGGCCGGACGGCGCGCTCTACATCATTGATTTCTACAACCAGGCGGTGATTCACAACGACACGCGCGGCCCGAAACACAACGGCGTGAACGCCGCCGTGCGCCCCGATCGCGATCATTATTTCTCCCGCATCTGGCGCGTGCAGCACAAGCAGGCCACGAAGGTGCCGGTGCCGGATTTGAGCAAGGCCTCGGTGAACGAACTGGCGGCGGCGCTGGAAAGCCCGAACAAGCCCACGCGCTTCACCGCGCACCGTCTGCTCTCGGAAAAAACCGGCGACCAGATCCGTGCAGCGATGCAAAAAGTTCCCGCGCGCGACGAGGCTCCGGCTTGGAATCACCGCCTCTGGCTGATGGCGAACGCCAACATCCTGCCGGAGTTCATCCTCGGCGCGGCTTTGAATGACCAGCGCGCTGAGGTGCGGAAGAACGCGCTGCGCGTCGCCGCCCTGCGGACCATGCCGCCCGACAACGCGACCAAGCAGGCCCTTCTGAAAAACACCACGGACGCGAACGCGCGCGTGCAATTGGAAGCCATCGTCGCGCTCGGCGCGTTCCCCGCGGACGACACCACGGCCTCCTCGCTGGTGAAACTTTATCCCACGGCGGCGAACAACTGGATCGAGTCCGCCATCGCCGGCGTGGCCTCGAAGAATCCGCAGGCGTTTCTCAGCGCGGTCTTGAAAACGGAAAAGCCGGAGGACTACGCCTCGCTCGCCACCGTGCTCACCACGCAGGTCGCGCAGAAATCTGAAACCGATCCCGAACAGGCTGCCGCCGCCGTCATCGCCGTGGCGAACGCACCGGCCAGCGCGGATGGATTGAAGGCTGTGATCTTTGAATCGCTCGCCAAGGCGCTCAAGCCCGCCACCGTGCCGAAATGGTCCGAGGAATTGCGCGGCGCATTCGGCACCACGCTCAAGTCCGCAAACCCGGCCGTGCCCGC
>JBBQYK010000414.1:0-4099 GCA_038208765.1 Verrucomicrobiota bacterium | reverse complement strand
CGGCCCGTGCGCGAGGCCCCGGTCGGATTGTCATACACCAGGAACGCGAAATCCGTGGCGCCCACGCCGCTGGTGTCCGAGAAAATTTCAATCCAGGTGTTGGTGTTGACCAGCGTCCACGGGCAGCCCGCCAGCGTGTTCAGGTTTGCCACCAGGAAGTCGCCCGCCGCCGCGACCACCACGTTCGAGGGAACAAACGTGTAGAAGCACGCTGCGCCCGGCTGCGTGATCGTGAAGGTCTGGTTGGCAATCGTCACCACCCCGGTGCGCCCGAAGGAGGCCGCATTCGCCTCCACGGCGTACGTCACCGGGCCGTTGCCCGTGCCGCTGAAGGAGAGGATGGAAACCCACGGCAGCGCATTGCTCACCGTCCAGGTGCAGCCGGCCGGTGAGAAGACGTTGACGGTGTTCGTGGTCGCCGTCGCGCCGTGCGCGCGGTTCGTCGGGCTGATGGACGTGGTGCAGGCCACGCCGGTCTGGGTGATGGTCAGCACCTGATCTCCCACCACCACGAGGCCGACGCGCGTCAGCGCGGTGGCGTTCGACTGCACGGAGTAGGTCACGAACCCGCTGTTCGTCTGGTTCGTGGAGGTGAGGATGGAAATCCACGCGTTGGTGTTGCTCACCGTCCAGCGGCAGCCGGTCAAAGTCGTGAGGCCAATCGTGTTCGTCGCGGCGGGGAAACCGTGGGTCGGATTCGGCACGGACAGCGCGAACGTGCAAGGCGCGCCCGTCTGAATGATCGAGTACGCGAGGCCCGCGATCTGCACGAGGCCGGTGCGGAGGAGCCCGTTCGGATTCTCGGCCAGCGAGTAATCAACCGCCTGTCCCGTGGTCCCGTTCGTCGGCGATGTGATCGTTACCCACGGGTTCGTATTGATGACCGTCCAGTTGCACGACGCGCCCGACGTGGTCAATGTGACCTGGCCGTTCACCGCGCCGAAATCATGGGAACCATTCGGCGACGAGAGCGAATACAAGCAACTGGCCGGAGCCTGCGTAATCGTGAACTCGCGGCCCGCGACAAAGATGCTGCCCGTGCGGGGCGACAGCGTGGGATTCGCCGCGAGGTAGTAATTCACCGGGCCGTTGCCCGAGCCGCTGACCGTGAGGAGCGTGATCCAAGAATTGCTCGTGCTCACCGACCACGCGCACGCGGCGGCATTCACGCTGAACGAATTCGTCTCCACGCCTTCGCCGTGGCTGCGGCTCGTCAGCGGCAGCGTGACCGGGCAGGTGTTGCCCGTCTGCACCACGGTGTAAGCGAGCGTCGCAATCGTCACCACGCCCGTGCGGCCCTGGCCGTCGGGATTGTAGCCGACCGCGTAAGTCACCATGCCGTTTCCAAAACCGTTCGTGCTGGAGAGAATCGCCAGCCACGCGTTCGTGTTGCTCACCGTCCACGGGCAGCCGGCAGGCGACGTGACCGCCACCGTGCCGGTCACGGAGAGGAAGCTGTGCGTCTGGTTCACCGGCGCAATTGCGAACACGCAGGACGAGCCGTTCTGAACAATCGTAAAATTCTGCGCCGCGATGGTCACGACACCCGTGCGCGAGATGGACGAGGCGTTCGCCGCCACGCTGTAGGCCACGTCACCGTTCCCTGTGCCGCTGGTCGGCGGAAGAATCGTCACCCACGCGTTCGTGTTGCTCACCGTCCAGGGGCAGCCCGCCACGGCCGTCACACTGACCAATCCGCCTTCCGTGCCTGCGCTGTGCGCACGGCTGATCGGGAGAATGGAATACGAGCAAGGTGCCGCGGCCTGCGTCACCGTGTAAGTCACGCCCGCGATGCTCACAAGGCCGGTGCGGAGGAGGCCCGTCGGATTCGCCGCGACCGTGAAATTCACCGCGCCGTTGCCCGTTCCTGTGACCGGCGGCGTGAATGTGATCCAGGAATTCGTGTTCGCCACCGTCCACGAGCAGAGCGGGTGCGCCGTGATCGTGACGCTGCGCGCGCCCCCCGCCGTCACGACCGACGTGGCGTTGGTGCTCAAGGTGAAGTTGCAGGTGCCCAGAACATTGACCGTCGTGGGCACGTAGGTCGCGGGCAGCGAGTTCGCCGTGAGATCGGACACCTGCGCGAAGATGGGCGTGTTCGTGAAGCCGACACCCGTCGTCACGAAGCTGCTGCCCGGCGTCCCGCGAAACAGCACCTCGGCCACGATGTTCGAGCCGGGCGGGAAGGTCACGCCGGTGCCGATGTCCAGTCCGATCTGGAAGCCGACGCGGCCCTGCGCCAGCGCGCCCGCCGTGGCGTTCACGGAGAACGTCGCGTTCAAATTGCTCGACGCCGCGCCGCGCACGGCCTGCACGAAGCTCAACTGATTGGTGTCAAACTGGAGGCTCACGCCCATCGCGTTTTCGTGGCCGGTGGATTCGAGCACGATGCGCACGCGGTTCGTCTGACCGCGCGGCACGCTCATGGTCAGCGCGCGCACCACGCGGGTCGCGCCGGCCTGAATGACCGTGAATGGCGTGCCGCCCACGTAAATGCCGCCCATGCGGAGCGCGCCGGAATTCGTCGTCACGCTGAACGTCACGGTGCCATTGCCGCTGCCGTTGGTGATCGCGGAGGTGATCGTGATCCACGCGTTGCTGTTCACCACCGTCCAGCCGCACACGTTGCTCGCAGTGATCGAGAACGAGCCGTTGGTCGGATGGGCGGCGAACGTCGCGCCCGCCGGAGTGAAGACATACGTGCAGGGTTTCGCCGCCTGCGTGACGGTGAAGTTTTGACCAGCAATCACGACCACGCCGGACCGCGGGCTGAAGTTCGGATTCGCCGCCACCGAGTAACTGACCATGCGGCTACCCGTGCCGCCGTTCGTGATCGTGATCCACGAGTTCGTGTTGACCACCGACCAGTTGCACGATGCGTCCGTGGTGACATCGACACTGCCCGTCTCCGCGTCCCCGCCGTGCGCCGCGCCGCCGGCCGAGAGCGCGAACACGCACGGCACGCCCGCCTGCACCACCGTGAAAAATTGTCCCGCCACATCCACCGCGCCGGTGCGGCTCAAGACGCTCGTGTTCGCCGCGACCGCGTACGTCCCCGTGCCGTTGCCCTCGCCGTTCGCGCCAGTGGTGATGACAATCCACGGCTGCGTCGCCGTCGCCGTCCAGTCGCAGCCGTCGAGCGCCTGAACATTGAAAGCGCCGTTCGTCGTGCTCGCGCCGAGAGAAATTTGCGACGGCACCAGCGCGTAAGTGCAAGGCGCGCCGTCTTGGCTGATGACCACGCTCTGACCGCCGATGATCACGAGACCCGAGCGGGGAACAATCGTGGGATTTGCGGCGACGGTGTAATTCGCGCTGCCGCTGTTCGTGCCGTTCCACCCGTCGAAGCTGATCCATGAGTTCGTGTTGAAGATGTACCAGATGCAGCCGCTGCCGGTCGTGACCAGGATGCTGCCGTTTGCACCCGCCGAATTATGCGAGCCAGCCGGCGGCGTGACCGCGAACGAACACGCCACGCCCGCCTGGTTCACCGTGACCGGCGCGCCGCCAATCGTGAACACGCCCTGACGCGGCGTGCCGCCGGGATTCGCCGCGACGGTGTAGCTCACGCTGCCGGCACCCGTGCCGCTGGTGGCGGTGTTGAAAGTGATCCACGCGTTCGTGTTCACCACGTTCCACGCGCAGCTCGCCGTGTTGACGGTGAAAGCCGCCGTGCTCGTCTCCGCGCCCGGCCCGTGCGTGCGGAACGGCGGATTGACGGTGAAGCCGCAGCCCGATCCCCATTGCGTGATGAGCAGCAAGTCGCCGCCGACGTTGAAGTAGCCGTAGCGCGGATTGACGCCGGGATTCGCCGCAATGGAATAGCTCACGGTCGTCACCGCCGCGTTGCCGCTGCCGTTCGCGGTGATAGTCAGCCAGGAATTCGTGTTCAACACGCTCCACCCGCAGCCCGCCGTCGTCGTCACCGTGAAGCTGTTCACGTTCGCGCCGGTGCCGTGCGTGCGGTTCGTGGGCGAGACGCGATACGTGCAGGCCGTGCCCATCTGCGTGAGTCCAAAGGCGATGCCGCCGACATTCACAAAGCCCGAGCGCGGCGCGAAATCCGTGTTCGCCGCCAGGCTGTAAAGCACATGCCCCG
>JBBQYK010000413.1:0-4108 GCA_038208765.1 Verrucomicrobiota bacterium | reverse complement strand
CTTGGGCGGCGCATCGAAGTCCGTGATGCCGTGGCCGCCCGCGAAGGTGACGCTCACCGGGCCGTAGGCCGGCTGCGGGAAGGTCCACGTCCAGACGTTGCTCGAACCGCTCACGCCGCCGGCGGGGCTGCCGTTGATCAGTAGATCCCCTGCGTCCACGCCCTGCACGCCTTCGGTGAAGTTGATGCTGATGCTGGTGAGCGCGAACACCTCGCCGGAGACGGGGTTGAGCGACGAGATGGCGGGCGGCAGCGCCAGCGGATCGAGCAGCGTGGCCGTGAGTTCCACGGAGGAGATCAAGTCGCTGCTGGCGAGCGTGGAATTGTGGGCCTGGATGGCAAGAACGTTGGTGCCTTCGCGCAGATAGGTGGCCGCAATCGCCGGCAACGAGCTGGTCGTGTAGCTGGCGGGATCCAGCGGGACGTTCTGCGCCCCATCATTAATCGTGTGTTCAGGAAGCGGCATACGCAGCCGGAAAACCTCCATTCCGTTCAGCCAGACAATTACGCCGTCGTCGATGCGATGGCGCACAACGAGATTGGTATAGGCACCGGCCCCCGAGAGGTTGAAGGTGTGACGTTGGAACACTGCGAAGTAAGTGTTCTGCATGTCCGGCAGCAACGTCTGCGCGCCGATCGTGTAATCGATGGGAGAGGGCTGCGTGTCGTAAGCAAACGGCGCGTTGCCATTGGTCCAGTTCGAATCATCAAACGTATTCGTGCGCCACAGGGTCGTGGGAGAAGACGCCTCCGTGAATCCTTTGTGGTAACGATAATTCGCGTTCACGCCCACGAGCACGATAATCGGCCCTTGCAACGTGTAGCTCCACGTCGCGCCCGCGCCTGCGCTGTTGAAAGGATTTCCCGACACATCCGTGATGCCGTGGCCGCCCGCCCAAGTGATGGCCACCGGGCCGAAGCCCGGCTGTGCGAAGGTGAACGTGCGCGTCGCGCCGCTGCCGCTGAGGCCCGTGGCCGGGCTGCCGTTCACGAGGAAGTCGCCCGCGTCCACATTGATGACGCTCTCGCTGAACGTGACCTGCACCGAAGTGAGGTTGCTCACGGACGCGCCCGAGGCCGGGTTGCGCGCGATGATGGTCGGCGGCGCGGTGTCCACGAGGTTGTAACTCCACTGGTTGCTCGAAGCCGCGCCATCGAAGGGCAGGGGAGACGGATCTTGATCCGCAATGCCGTGGCCAATGGCCCAGGTGATGGTGACTAGGCCATTGGCCGGCTGGGTGAAGTTGAAGGTGTAGTTTGCGCCGCCGCCGCCCACGCTGCTGGCCGGCGTGCCGTTCACCAGAAAGTCCGAGGCGTTCACGCCCGCGACGGATTCGCTGAAGGTGACCTGCACGGAGGCGAGCGAGGACACGCTGGCTCCGGCCACGGGGTTCTGGCTCAAGACAAAGGGCGCGGCGTAGTTCGTGAATTCCAGACCCACCACCGTGTTCGCGATCAGTTCCAGATCGAAGCTCAGGTCGCTGCTCGTGGCATTGTTCTGATGAACCTCGACGGCGATGATGTTCGTGCCGTTGTTTAGCGCGGCCGTGTTCGTGGTGCTGAAGAAGGCGAACTCGTCCGTGCCGCCCACCGCAGCCAGCGCGTTCGTAAAGTAGCCGATGGGCGCGGGCAGCAGCGGCAGGTTGTCGCGGCGGATTTCCGCGCCGTTGATGTACACCACCGCGCCATCGTCGCGCATCAGGCGAATCGTCAGGTTCGTCACCGCCGCCGTGTTCGTGACCACGAAGGCGCGGCGGAAATACGTGGTGGGATACTTGTTGGCCGCATCACCGCCGAAGCTGATGACCGTGGCTTCAGGACGAAATTCAGGATTTCCAGCATCGCCGTAACCGAGTTCGGCCACGCCGCTGCTCCAGCCGCTGTCATCGAACGCCTGATCCCGCCAGGCCGTGCCTTGATCCACGCCTTGATCAAAATACTTCCACACCGCGCCCGTGGGGATGAGCGACACGGGCACGATGACAAAGTCGTTGACCGTGATGTTCACGCCCGGCGTGGTGGCGGACGCGCCGTTGTTGTCCGAGGCCACGGCCGTGAGCGTGTAAATGCCCTGCGGCACGTTCGTCCAGGTGAACTCGTAGGGCGCGGTCGTGTCATCGCCCAGCTTGGTCAGGCCCGCGTAGAAGGCCACGTTCGTCACGGTGCCGTCCGTGTCGGCGGCGGTGGCGGTGAGCGTGATGTTCGTGCCGGGCTTGAAGGTCGCGCCCTCGGCCGGGCTGGTCAGGGAGATGGTGGGCGAGTCGTTGCCGCTCGCGCCGGAGCCGGTCAGTTCGAGATACCAGGTGATGTCGGAACTGGTGAGGGTGCTCTGGTGAATTTCCGCGGCGAACACGTTCACGCCGTTGGTCAGGAACGCGGGGTTGAGGTTCGTGCTGTTGAACCCTTGCCCGTCATCCTGCGCGGTGCTGCCCAGCGAGAGGTAATGCTGCCCGTTGGTCATTCCGTTGCGGATGACTTCCACGCCGTTCAGATAGCCAACCACGCCATCGTCCCGCTGAAAGCGGGCCAGCAGGTTGGTGATCGCGGCGGCGTTCGTGACCGTGAAGCTGTGCCGGAAATAAGTCGTCACGTAACGGTTGCCAATGGGCGGGTCGGTGTAGCCCGGATCGGCGTCGTCCGCGACCACGGTGGCTTCATCCGGCGGCACGTCCCCGTAGCCAAGCTGCCCCGGGCCGGCTGCCCACGCGCTGTCATTAAAGCCCCACGCCTGCCACGCCGTGCCTTGATCCGATCCGTTGTCCAGATAGCGCCACCAGGAGTTCGTGCCGGTGATGTTGTTCGAGCCGATGAGGGATACGGAGAAATAGCCGAAGGGACGGACTGTGATGGTGGCACTGCCGGATGTTCCCGTCTGCCCCAAGTCATCGAACGCTTGTGCGGTGATGGTGTAGGTGCCAGGGGCGGGGTTGAGCCACGTGAAGTTGTAAGGACTGCCCGTCACGGTCCCAATCAAGTTGTTGCCACCGTGGTAAAAGCTGACGTTAGTGACCGTGCCGTTGAACGGAGTGACCGAGGCGCTCAGGGCGACATTAGCAGGGTTGGTCAATATATGGCCGTTGGAAGGAGCGGTAAGGTTGATAATTGGGCCGGTCACCGCCTGCGACACGACCAAGCTGAAACTGCCGACACTGCCATTCCGTCCGTCCGCTCCGATCTTGTAAGATGTCCCTGCGATGGCGGTGAACGTGACGGTGGCGTTCGTGCCACCGTTCGGGGCGATATTGGCCGCGACTTGGGTGAGGCCGTTCACGGTCGTGCCCGTGTAAACGCCCAGCGCGGCGCGGTAGAGGTTTCCGCCCTCAACCATCGTGACAGAGCCTCCCGCCGGCGCCACCCATTCATACCAAACTGAACGACCGTTGAAGAAGCTGTTGTTCCAGATCGGCTCACCCTCTTCACGAGTCGCTCCCGTGTTATTGCCGTTGGTCGAGATGAACGTTCCGCTGATCACGTGCCGGTTGACGAAAAGATTGTTCGCCGGTTGGCCGAGCGCCGTTCCCAGACTTGCGGAGATGGCGAGAGCGACGAGGAGGGTTCTGAGTTGTTTCATGAGTATTTAACCTAATCTGAATACGGATTGAACGGTGCGGGCCTGGGGTCGCCGCCGTCCACCAACGCGAGCAGTAAGCAGCATCCTCCCGCCGGTCGGTGATCGTTCGACCTTGCTGGCGTTTGGATACAGTTTATCTGCATCGGTTCTTTGGGTTGCACTGGATGCCACGCAGACGGCGCAGGTGCCGGACTGGTTGCAACTCCGTGACGATTCTTTCCCTCGCGGTTCGAGCAGGCCGTCTGCCGGTCGCAACTTGTAAAATCAAGTGGCGACAAAAAAACCACCAAACTGTAACGCGCGGGAATGCGAGACCTTAGCCGAACCCAAGATTCGGAGCAAGCGCGTGCTTGCTGATGGGTGTGATTGGAAGTGGCGGTCAGTCGTAGCGCAGATTTGCAATCTGCTGTATCGCCGAATTGCATTCGGCAGGGCGTCGGCGAGGGCGAAGGCGTTGGAAGTTCGATCAGCCTGCGGATTGAAAATCCGCGATACAGCAGAATGCAATTCTGCGCTACGCGACCGGTCTTGACCGCCA
>JBBQYK010000412.1:0-4121 GCA_038208765.1 Verrucomicrobiota bacterium | reverse complement strand
GCTCTGGTTTCCGTGGCTGATTCTCTGCGTGCAAATCGGCTTCGCACTGCTCTGCTCCGTAGCCGTGAACTCCGTCCGGCTCTACGTCGAGAACCGCATGTTCGTGCAGTCGCTCGAAATGTATTTGTCGCCCAAGCTGGTAAAAAAATTCGCGGCGGACAAAGACCGCAAGCTGCTCAAGCCCGGCGCGACCAAGCAGAACCTCACCATCCTGTTCAGCGACATCGCGGGCTTCACCACCGTCTCCGAAGGCATGGACTCCGACGAACTGGCCTTGATGATGAACGAGTATTTCCAAGGCGCGGTCGGCGGCTGCATTCACCCGACCGACGGCACGGTGGTGAAATACATTGGCGACGCCATCTTCGCGTTTTGGAACGCCCCCGACCCGCAGGACGATCACGCGGTGCGCGCGTGCGAGGCGGCATTGCGCTTTCGTGAGCAGGGCAAAATTCCGGTGCGCGGTCGCCAACTCATCACCCGCATCGGCCTGCACACCGGCATCGCCAACGTCGGCAATTTCGGCAGCGACACCCGGGTGGATTACACGGCCCTCGGCGAAAACATCAATCTCGCCGCACGCATGGAAGGGTTGAACAAGTATCTCGGCACCGACGTGCTCATCACCGGCGACGTGAAGAAGGAGATCGGCGACCGCTTCATCACGCGCTACCTCGGACGGTTCATCCTCAAGGGCTTCGAGAAGAGCGTGGACGTGTACGAACTGGTGGCCTTGCGCGACAGGGGTGCCGCCCCGCAGTGGCACGGCGAATTCGAGACCGGGCTACGTCTTTTCCAGCAGCGGGATTTTGGTGCCGCCGCGATGTCGTTTGAGCGCGTGCTGGAATCCGCGAGCGAGGAGAACACCACCAAGTTCTACCTCAAGCATCTCAAGGAAGTGGTGGAGAACCCGCCGCCGGAGAACTGGGCGGGCGAGGTGGAGTTGAAGGAGAAGTAGATTCATCACGGAAGACACGGAAAACACGGAACAGAATTCCCTCGCTGATTCCGTGTCTTCTGTGTCTTCCGTGGTTAACCTCTTCCCGTTTGCCAACCGGCCCGAAGTTCCGCCGCTGATTTTCCCGACGCGCGCAACTGACGCAGGCTTAACGACTCATGCCGCTTCGCCAGCCGTTCGCCTCGCTCATCCAGCATCAGCGGGCAGTGGAAAAACTCGGGTGCCTTCAGCCCGAGCGCGCGGTAGAGCAACAGTTGCCGTGCGGTGGAAACCAGCAGGTCCGCGCCGCGCACCACTTCCGTGATCCGCATCGCCGCGTCATCCACCACACAAGCCAGTTGGTACGCCGGAGTGTCGTCCTGCCGCCAGACCACGAAATCGCCAAAATCTTTCCCGGCGATGAATTTTTGTTCGCCACAGTTTCCGTCCGTGAACGAAATCGTCTCGCCATCCGGGACCCGGAAGCGCCAGCAGAATTTAGGATTGAGGATTTCAGATTTGAGATTGGCGCGGCAGGTGCCGGGATAAATTGGCTCGTCGCCTTCGGCATGAGGCGCGGTGGCGGCCTGCTGGATGTCTTTCCGCGAACAAACACACCGGTAAATAAAATGGCCCGTGCGGAGTTTTTCTAAAGTGGCGCGATAGAAACTCATCCGCTCACTTTGATGGTACGGCGCGAACGGGCCGCCCACGTCCGGCCCTTCGCCCCAGGCAAATCCAAACCAGCGCAAGTCTTCGACCATGTCCGCGACGAATTCCATTTTGAAGCGCGTGGCATCCAAATCCTCGTTGCGCAAAATTAAATCCCCGCCGGCCGCCTGCGCCCGCTGCTGGGCCATCCAGAACGTGCGCGCGTGCCCGAGATGCAGATGCCCGGTGGGCGACGGCGCGAGGCGTCCGCGATAGGAAGACACGGCACTCATTGGAAAAACCACGATTCAGCGCAGAGACGCGGAGAAGCAGAGGCACGGAGAGCAAATATGGATTCAGGAGCAGCTCTGGCGTGGACTGGTCTCAGGCCTGAAAGGCCGGCATTCATCAGCCCAGGGCGAAGCCCTGGGTTGCAGATTTCGCAAATCTCAAGTCCTGAAAGGGCGAAACGAACACTGGTTGGAAACGCGTGTTGCCGGTGTCGCCCTTTCAGGGCTTGCCCGATCTGGCGCGGTGTCCCAGGGCTTCGCCCTGGGCTGGCGAATACCGCCCCGTTGGGGCTGAGAAACGTCCGAATGCTCATCAGCAGTCTATGGTTGAATTCGCCGCCAGCCACTCGCTGAACTTTGGCAACGGCGTGCGGAGAACGCGTTGAATCTTGCCGATGTCCACCGAGCAATCCGGTGAGCGGCGCGGGCCGGAAAAGTTTTTCACCGAGTCGCGCTCCAAGCGCGGCCTGAGTTGCGGCCAGCGCGCGACGAGCAATTCACCAATCTCGTAGCGCGACAACCGTTCCGCCCCGGCGAGATGATAGAGGCCTGGCCGCACCGCTGCCGCTAGTTCCCACACCGCGCGCGCCGTGACTTCCGCCGCGACGGGGCAACGAAATTCATCCGTGAACAGCGACAAGGTTTCGCCACGTTGCCACACCGCGCGCCACTGCTCGTTGAAGGCGTCACCGCGCGCGGTCGTGCCGGCGTTGAGCGAGGTGCGGACGACGGTGTGGCGCGGATTCAGGAGCACGATGCGCTCGGCGTCGAGCTTCGTGCGGGCATAGACGTTGAGCGGATTCGGCGTGTCGAGTTCGGTGTAATTTCCGCGCGTGCCGTCGAACACGAGGTCGGTGGAGAAGAAAATCAACGGGATGTCCGCCGCCAGTTCGCAGAGCACGCGCGTGACTTCCACGTTGTTCAAGCGCGACTGCTCCGGGTTCGCTTCACACGCCCCGGTCTTGCTCATGGCCGCGCAGTGAATGACGAGTTGCGGCTGCTCACGCGCGAAGGCCGCGCGAACGGCGGCAAAATCAGTCAGATCAAAATCCGCCCTCGCCAACCCGCGCGCTGTCCACCCACGCGGCACCGCACGCACAATCTGCGAGCCGATGAGTCCGCCCGCGCCGGTGATCCAGGCCAGGGATTTCATTCAACGGTAAATTTCTTTCCGGTCACCAATCGCGAGGATCAGCACCAGTAGAACCGTGTCGTGGATTTCATAGACGATGCGGTAATCGCCTACGCGGAAACGAAGCCGGTTGCTGTAGCCGGACATTTTCTCCGCGCCCTGACACCGGGGGTTCGCGGAAAGTTTTTGGAAAGCGGCGTCGAGGCGTTGCTGAAGCTGGCGGTCGCGAATTTTCCGCAGGGTCTTTTCGACGGAGGGACGGAGTTCAAGTCGGTAGCGGCTCATGCCCAGCCGAGTTTTTTGCGGGCCTCGCTCCAAGGAATGCTCGCGCCCGGCTCGGCCAGCGCACGGTCGGCGGCGGTGTGGTCCGCCAAATCTTCCGCCGCGCGCAATTCCTCGTCCACAAACCGCAGCACTTTTTTGCGCTGCGGCGGCGTGAGTCTCTTGATTTCCGAAATGATTTCGGTCGCGCTCATGGCGGAACTTTAGGCCCGCAAACCGGCCTGACCAAAGGAGATTTTTTCGGCCAGCGAGGGACGAATTTCGACCGCCGCCTGAAGCAAACTGATTTTCAATCAATCAACCGCTTCGTCAAATCCCCATACGCATCAATGCGCCGGTCGCGGAGGAACGGCCAGTGCGTGCGGGTGACATCCACTTTGGTGAGGTCGAGCGGCACGAGGAGGTTCTCTTCTTTGTCCACGCTGGCCTTGGCGATGATTTGGCCGGAGGTGCCAGCGATGAAACTTTGTCCCCAGAACTCAATGCCGTCGCCACCCACGGGGCGCTCCAGTCCGATGCGATTGGCGGAGGCGACGTAGCAGCCGTTCGCCACGGCGTGGCTGCGCTGGATGATCTCCCACGCGCCGTGCTGGTTCGCGCCGTGTTCCTTTTTCTCCTTGGGATGCCAGCCGATGGCGGTCGGGTAGAAAAGAATTTCCGCGCCCTGCATTGCGGTCAGGCGCGCCCCTTCGGGATACCACTGGTCCCAGCAGATGAGCACGCCGATCTTGGCGTAGCGCGTCTGCCACGCCTTGAAGCCGAGATCACCGGGCGTGAAATAAAATTTCTCGTAGAACAACGGGTCGTCGGGAATGTGCATCTTGCGGTA
>JBBQYK010000411.1:0-4160 GCA_038208765.1 Verrucomicrobiota bacterium | reverse complement strand
AGAAGTCGGGTGAATTTCATCGGCCTTTTGTGCGCCACGATCGAGTCCGCTGGCAAGCGCGGTGTTTCCCCTTTCCGGATGAATGTTTGCCTCGCCATGCTGCGTCTGAAACTCTCACGAAGCATGAACGCCGTTCCGCTCCTTCTCTGCGCCGCCCTCTGGGGCTGGACCGCGCGCGCCGCGCCGTTCGTGGAGGTCGCGGCCAACATCGAGGTCATCAACTGGCATTATCAGGAGGAGACCGGGCTCCCTTTGAAGAACACGCGCGTGCATTCCATCCGGTGCGTTGTGGGGAAAGATTTGTGGCAGATCGAGAATCTCTCGCGGACCAACATCACCGAAAGCACCTGGCTCTTGCAGGGCATGCTCGTGCGCCAGATCAGCTACAACTCCATTTATGATTCCGCTCCAGACGACACGGGCTTCCGCAGCACTCGTCGCTATTCGCGTCCCGCCTCGATGCTCGCGACGCCGGATGGTTATCCCGGCAGCGAACTGCTCGTGAATCTGCCGTGGTTCGCGTTTTGTTCCGGCCCTTACCTCCAGCAGACCAAGCGCGGCGTGCCGCTGCCCACCGCCGCGCCGGAGCGCCCCGCCTTCGGCTTCACGAATGAGACCACGCTGTTCGCCGACCGCTTCGGCCTGCCCCGCCGCGCCGTCTTCTACGCCGCGCCCCGCCAGATCAAAGGCCGCTACGAGGTGCAGCAGTCGACGAATGTTGTCGGCTGGAATTTCCCGCTCGCTTTCACCGCCGAGCAGCACGAGCAGGATCGTTTCGGGAAGTGGACCCGCGCCCTCTCCGTGAACGGACGCGTCACGTCCATCCGCTCCGTGTCGAAACTGGAAGTGCCCGAGGACATTCTGGAGCGGCTCCAGAAACCCGAGCCGTCGCCCGCGAGACGACGATGAAGTTCTGACGCCGGCCATGGCCGGCCCTTTTTCCCTGGGCGACGGCGTCCTGTTTTTGCGGGCGGGAGTTACGAAGTGCTTCAACCCGTGAGTTCCACCCATCAGTTTTATCGCCTGCGCCGTCCTTACGCTTCCAAGAAATCACTCTCCGTCCCGCCCGGCCGTCATCGACGAGGTTTCGGCCCGTGCGGGTGATTCATTTCCCCTCCGCCAGCTTGCGCGCGCGGGCCAGCGAGCCTTCGGAGCGCTGGTCGAGTTCGTTGCTCAGCATCCAGTGGTATTTCCAGAGCAGGTTGTTCGTCTGCGTCGAGTAGGGATCGACGAGCATGAGCGTGCGCTGGAAGTCGTCGAGCAGTTCCTTGTTCGAGAGCCGGCCGGCGTATTTCGGCACTTCCAGCACGAGCTGGTCGAAGAGGGTGCGCGCCTCGTTCGTGTAGTTGCGCATGTGCAGGAGGATGAAGGCCTCGCGCTTCTCGACGTGGCGCGTCTGCTTGAGGCCGAACTGCCGCACCACCATCACGCTGCAAAAGATCAGGAGCAAAAAAAACAGGAGGATGAACCGGTATTGGCGCACGAAACGCATGGCGTGGCTTAACGGACGGGCGACGAACGGGCAATGTTCAAATCCTGAAGGCAGGAAACTTTGGTCCTCGCGCTCTGAACTTTGAACTTTGAACGGGGGCGGCGGCGGGTGTTCTCTTGTTCGAGGTTCAACGTTCGATGTTCAAAGTTCAAAGTTCAGTTCTAGGATTGCTGCTCTCCGTCGCGCTCAGCTTCGGCGCGGAGACGAACGCGCCCGTGCGCGCGCTCGGGGACGGACGTTTCGCCATCCGGCTCGTCACGCTGGACCAGACCGCGCGGAGCCTCAGCTTTCCAGCGACGGTGAACCTGCATGAGGAGACGGTCGAATACGTGGTCGTGCATCGGACCGGCAAGGCGCACGAGAGCGTCTTCCGCACGGACGCGCGCCCGCAGGACATTCATCTCGCCATGCTGCTGCTCGGCGTGAAACCGGTGGTGACCAACCGGTTCGGCACGGATGGCCAGGCTCCGCCGCGCGGTGCCCAAGTGCGTATCGAAGTGGCGTGGAGGGATTTGTATTCACGCCACCAGATGCCCGTTGAGGACCTGGTGCTGAACAAGGAAACCGGCAACACGCTGGCGCGCGGCGCGTGGATTTACAACGGCTCGAACTTTTCCGAAGGGATGTTCACCGCGCAGCGCGACGGTTCCATCGTGTCCATTCACATCGATCCCGACGCGCTGATCAACAACCCGCGCCCCGGCCGGGAGAATGATGATTGGTACCGGCCGCACGCGGAGAAGCTGCCGCCCATCGGCGCGGCGGTGGTGGTGACGATGCGGCTCGAGTGAAGTAGAGTAGGCGGAACGGACGGGATGAAGAGGCACAAGGCCACTGACCGTCTCGCTCCGCCCCTCATCAAACCGGACAGGCGGTTTTCCCGCATCCGGCTTTCCGAGGGCCATTCACTCGCATGGCTTCTACGCTCGTGTCTGCGTCCAGGCCGCCCGCATGGGCAACCGATACAGACCGTGACGTTCCCGGAGAACTTCCCGTGGATTTTCTTGCCACAGGGCTGGCTGGCATCCTCGCTTGCGCCATAACCAGCGTTGCAAGCCGGTTGGCGGCATACTGGTTGAGCCGGTCAAAGACTCGCGTGCTGTTGGCGTAGTGGAAATACCCGCCCCAGCCTTTAAGCAGCCGGTTGACTTCCGGAATCACTTCTTCCACGGCTCGCCATTGCGTCCAGTGGTTGAGTTTCTCCCGGAGCTTTTCCCGCAGCTTCGTCTGGCTTTTGGGGTGGGGTTCGATATGCGGATAGTTCCGCCCGCTTTTCCCGCGTCGCCAACTCACGCCATAGCCAAGGAACTTGAACCCTTCGGCTCGCACATCGAGCTTGCGGGTTTTCGTCTCGTTGAGCGTGAGTCCGTTTCGTTCCAGCCATCTCTTGAGCCGCGCCAGCAACTCCGCCCCCTGCCCCGGTCGGGACAGGATGACGAAGTCGTCGGCGTAACGCACCAGCACCGGACGCAACTCGCAGTGTTCGTTGACCTGCCAGTCCAACCGGTTGAGATACAGGTTGGCCAGCAGCGGACTGATGACGCCGCCTTGTGGCGTGCCGCGATGGTTGCCCGTGACGGTGGGTCGTCCCGTGTCCGGGTCGCGTTCCACAATCGGGGCGCGCAGCCAGGCCCGGATGAGGGCGAGGATGCGGCCATCGCTCACACGCCGCGCGACCAGCCGCAACAACTCCCGGTGCGGGATGTTGTCGAAGTAGCCGCTCAAGTCGGCGTCAATCACTTCGGTGCGTCCGCTCCGCAGTCCCGCGCTGATCGCGTCCATCGCCTGTTGCGCGTTGCGCTTGGGACGATAGGCATAACTGTGGGGATGACTGTCGGCCTCCCAAATCGGCAGCAGCAGCAACGCCACCGCCGTCTGGACGACGCGGTCTTTGACCGTGGGGATGCCCAGCGGCCGGGTCTGACCGTCGCCTTTGGGAATGCGCACCCGCCGCACCGGGCTGGCCCGATACGTCTGGGTGCGCAGTTCTTCGAGCGACGTGTCCCGCCACTGTGGCCACGCTTCGTCGCTGCGGGTGTAGGCCGAGCATTCCTGCCCGTCCACTCCCGCCGCGCCGTCGTGACGCGCCACGGCGCTCATCGCTGTCTCCACGATGTCGCGCCGCAGCAGTTCTCCGTAGAGGCTGTAGAACCTATAGTTCGGTGCAGCCTTGGCTTTGCGGTAGAGCGTGCGTTGCAGCTTCTGAACCTTTGGCGGAGTTGTTATCCGGTCGAACAGCGTTGCCGCTTCCGCCCGGCCATCATCCGGTCCCTCGCTGTGTCCGCCCGCGTTGACCCAAGTGCCCCGCCTTCGCTCGCCGCCGGTTCTACTCTCCGGCAGGTCATCACTACTACGCGGGACTCCGACTACTCCAGCAGCGCCCGCCGTCTCGGTGGGGTTGCCACCTTGCCCGGCGGGTTGCGTCGCTGACGCACCGCTGGAGTTCTCCCGGCTTACCCTGCCAGCCCTTCCTGTCCTGTCGCCCTCGCTGACCCCGCCAAGATGTTGCGCCGCCGCTTGACTGTTTGATAGCGGCGCATGGCAGCCTTCGCCGTTCGGGTAGCGGCTCGGCTCTCGGTTATCTGTTTCGAGGCTCATTCGATGAGGTTCACTGTCGTTGCAACCGGACAGTTCAGACTGTGTCGTGCTTTCGGGTTCGGCCTCGCGG
>JBBQYK010000410.1:0-4186 GCA_038208765.1 Verrucomicrobiota bacterium | reverse complement strand
GCCTAGACCTTATGGCTCGGCGATGAAAGCGAGCGGGTGTTCAGTTCCGGTTGTAAGCGTGGGTTGCCGAGCGTCCGCGTGTGCGGTGCGCCCGACCGATCCACCAGTTCAAACAACACTGAAGAACTCAGCGTCATTGCTGAACCAGAATGGAACCAAACACCCATGAGCAAAGTTATTCATTTCCTCGGCTTGGACGTCCACAAGGAAAGTGTGGCCGTGTCCATCGCGCCGAGCGATTCCACCGAGGTTCGTTTTTACGGCACCATCGGCGGTTCACTCGATGGCATGGTTCGATTGATCAAACGACTTCTCGCCGCCGCGCCGGACGTGGTGGGGCAGGTGTCCCGCCTGCCGCCGTCCTTTGGCCGTCCCGGCTGAAGGACACCAGCCGGGACGGCCCGTGGACTCCGTCGCAGCCGAGACGGCTGCTCCACTATGGATTTGGTCGCAGCGCGACAAATCCCATCTCACCGCCGCAGTTGCACCGCGCGGCGGGATCGGCTCTCATCCCGGTCACACCATGAAAATATCTAACATCTCCCGGCTCGGTATGTTCCTTTCACGTTGTCCGTTGCTCGCCGCCGCCGGCTTGCTGCTCGCGTTCACGCCGCTGCGCGCGGCGGACAACCAACCGCCCGCCGGTTTCACCACGCTGTTCAACGGGAAAGATTTCACGAACTGGAAAGTTCCCGAAGGCGACAACGGCCATTGGAAAATTCTTGAGGGCGTCATTGACTACGACGCGGCCAGCGAAGCGACGGACAAAAACCTCTGGAGCGAGCGCGAGTTCGGGGACTTCGTGCTCCGCATGGATTGGCGCATCAAGGAAGCGCCTTACATCAATCCCCATGTCCCGTACATCCTGCCCGACGGCACGCACGCCAAGGACGTGACCGGCAAGGAAATGAAACTCGCCCTGCCCGACTCGGATTCCGGCCTCTACATCCGCGGCTCCAGCACGCATCAGCTCAACATCTGGTGCTGGCCCATCGGCTCCGGCGAGATGTACGGCGTGCGCATGGATCCGAAACGCTCGCCGGAAGTGCGCGCCGCCGTCACCCCGCGCACGCAAGCCGACAAGCCGGTGGGCGAATGGAACCGCTTCGAGATCACCGTGCGCGGTCAGTCGGTGACCGTGGTGTTGAATGGCAAGACGGTGATTGACGGCGCGCAGCTCGCGGACTTGCCCGCGCGCGGAAAACTCGCGCTGCAACATCACGGCGCGAAGCGCAACGGCCAGTGGTCCAGCCCGCCCGCGCTCGTGCAGTTCAAAAACATTTACGTGAAGGAGTTGCCATGAGCGCGAACCCCGAACCGTTCACACGCCGGGCGTTTCTGAAAACCTCCGCCGTGGTGGCGGGTGCCGCGCCGTTCATCGCGCGCCGCAGCTTCGCGCAAGTTTCACCCGGCGAAACGTTGCGCGTGGGCTTGATCGGCTGCGGCGGACGCGGCACCGGCGCGGCGGCGCAGGCGCTGGCCGGTGACTCGAACGTGAAGCTCGTGGCGATGGGTGATGCTTTCCCGGACCGATTGGAGAGCAGCCTCGACGTTTTGCGAAAGCAGAAAGACCTCGCGGAGAAAATCGAAGTGCCAGAGGCGCGGCGTTTCATCGGCTTCGATGCCTACGAGAAAGTCATCGCCGCCAGCGATGTCGTCTTGCTCGCCACGCCGCCGCATTTTCGCCCCATGCATCTCAAGGCCGCAATTGACGCGGGCAAACACGTCTTCGCCGAGAAACCCGTGGCCGTGGACGCGCCGGGCGTGCGCTCGGTGCTGGCGTCGTGCGCGGAGGCGAAGCGCAAAAATCTCTCCGTCGTTTCGGGACTCGTGCTGCGCTACGACCTGGGCTATCGCGAAACGGTGCGGCGCATTCACGCCGGCGAAATTGGCGACGTGCGCGCGTTGCAGGCCAATGACTTTCGCGGCCCCATCTGGGTCAAGCCGCGCCGGCCCGGCTGGACGGACATGCAGTGGCATCTGCACAACTGGTATTACTTCACCTGGCTCTCCGGCGACTTCAACGTGGAGCAGCACGTCCACATGCTGGACGTGTGCGCGTGGATCATGCGCGACGAATATCCCGTGAGCGCGATGGGTCTCGGCGGTCGTCAGGTCCGCACCGCGCCGGAGTTCGGCAACATCTTTGACCATCACTCGGTCATCTACGAATACGCCAGCGGTGTGAAATTGAACGCCTACTGCCGCCAGCAGAGCGGCGGAGTGAACGACATCTCGGTTCACGCCACCGGCAGCAAGGGCGCGGCGACCTTTGGCACGCGCAGTTTGGAAATGAACACCGGCGGCAGCAAATGGCGCTACGAGGGCGACAAGAAGGATCATTACCAGATCGAGCATGACGAACTGTTCGCCAGCATCCGCAGCGGCAAGCTGATCAACAACGGCGACTATATGGCGCGCAGCACGCTCATGGCGATCATGGGCCGCATGGCGACTTACACCGGGCAGAAAATCACCTGGGAGCAGGCGATGAACTCAAAGGAGAATCTCTCGCCCGACCGTTACGACTGGGACGCCGCGCCGCCGAAATCCGAAGTGGCCGTCCCCGGCGTGACGAAGGTGATTTAGCCGAGGCGCTAAGCGGCTGACGCGGCGCCCTATCCCGTCAGATGTGAATTCCCCGTTGCCACTTTTTTGCGTCTTCCCATAATCGCCGCCCTTATGAAACAACCCATTCGCGTGGCCGTCACCGGCGCAGCCGGTCAAATTGGTTACTCACTTCTTTTCCGCATCGCCTCCGGCTCGATGTTCGGCCCAGACCAGCCGGTCGTCCTCCATCTCGTTGAAGTTGAACCCGCGCTGCCTGCCTTGCAGGGCGTGGCGATGGAACTCGACGACTGCGCGTTCCCGCTGCTCAAGGGCATCGTGCCCACCGCGAATCTTGATGAAGGTTTTCGCAACGTGAACTGGGCGCTGCTCGTCGGCAGCGTGCCGCGCAAGCAGGGGATGGAGCGCAAGGACTTGCTCGGCATCAACGGCAAAATTTTCGTCGGCCAAGGCCAGGCGATTCAAAACAACGCCGCCGCGGATTTCCGCGTGCTCGTCGTCGGCAATCCCTGCAACACCAACTGCTGGATCGCCATGAACAGCGCGCAGAAAGTTGCCGGCAGCAAGTTCGATGCGTCCCGCTGGCACGCCATGACGCGCCTCGACGAGAATCGCGCCAAGTCGCAGCTCGCGAAGAAAGCCGGCGTGGACATCACCGCCGTTACCAACGTCGCCGTCTGGGGCAACCACTCCGCCACTCAGTATCCGGATTTCTACAATGCCAAGATCGGCGGACGCCCCGCGACTGAAGTCATCACCGACACCGCTTGGTTGCAGGGCGATTTCATCACCACCGTGCAGCAGCGCGGCTCGGCCATCATCAAGGCGCGCGGGGCGAGCAGCGCGGCCAGCGCGGCGAATGCCGTCGTCGATTCCGTGCGCTCCATCGTCACGCCCACTGCGGCCGGCGACTGGCACAGCGTGTGTGTTCACTCCGATGGCAGCTACGGCGTCGAGGCGGACATCATCACGTCCTTCCCCGTGCGCAGCAACGGCCAGAAGCTGGAGATCGTGCAAGGTCTGACCGTCAACGAGTTCAGCCGCACGAAGATCAACGCCACGGTGAACGAGCTGAAGGAAGAGCGCGACATGGTGCGCGACTTGTTGAACTAGGATTCGCGGGAAGTCTTTGCCCAAGCCGCCGCTGATTCAGCGGCGGCTTTTTCTTTGCCGCAGGAGCGCGGGGTTTAGCCCGCTTCAATTCTCATGATGCCGAGATTTGGAAAATGACTGGCCTGCCTTTGCCCGGCGAGTCGAAGCGGCGTGAACGCCGCGCTCCAAAATAATTCCCGCTCGCGCATTCGCCTCACCTTTGAAAAGCTCCGCCCAACGTATGGCTGACACCCTTTCTGCAAACGCCCCGGCACCGTCCGGCAAACTCCCGCGCGGCGTCCCCTTCATCATCGGCAACGAGGCCGCCGAACGCTTCAGCTATTACGGGATGATGTCCATCCTGACGATCTACCTGAGTCGTGACTTGAAGCTCGGGGATGTCCACGGCAAGGAAGTCGTCCATCTGTTTGCCACGGCGGTTTATTTTCTCCCGCTCTTCGGCGCGTGGCTCGCGGACCGCTGGCTCGGGCGTTACTGGACCATTCTCACCATCTCGATGTTCTAC
>JBBQYK010000409.1:0-4188 GCA_038208765.1 Verrucomicrobiota bacterium | reverse complement strand
GTGCGCCGCCGGGTCGCGCTCAAGGTCATCAAACTCGGCATGGACACCAAGTCGGTCATCGCCCGTTTCGAGGCGGAGCGGCAGGCGCTGGCGTTGATGGACCATCCGAACATCGCCAAAGTGTTCGACGGCGGCGCGACGCCCACGGGCCGGCCCTACTTCGTCATGGAACTGGTGCGCGGCACACGCATCACGGAATTCTGCGACGAGGCGCGGCTCTCGACGGAAGCGCGGCTTCAGTTGTTCGCGCAAGTGTGTCAGGCGATTCAACACGCGCACCAGAAGGGCATCATTCATCGCGACCTCAAGCCCTCGAACATTCTTGTGACGGTCAATGACGGCGCACCGGTGCCGAAGGTCATCGACTTCGGCATCGCCAAGGCCACGGGCCAGCGGCTCACGGACAAGACCTTGTTCACGCAGTTCCATTCGTTCATCGGCACGCCGGCCTACACCAGTCCCGAGCAGTCGGAGATGAGCAGCGTGGACATTGACACGCGCAGCGACATCTACAGTCTGGGCGTGCTGCTCTACGAATTGCTGACGGGCCGCACGCCGTTCGATGGGGAAAAACTTCTAAGCGCCGGTCTCGACGAAATGCGGCGTATCATCCGCGATGATCAGCCGCTTAAACCGTCCACGCGATTGGATTCGCTGGAACTGGCCGAAGCCACTGCGTTGAGCGGAAAGCGCAAGGCGAGTCTGCCTGAATTGGCGAAAGATGTGCGCGGCGATCTGGATTGGATCGTGATGAAGTGTCTGGAGAAGGACCGCACGCGCCGTTACGAAACAGCGGCCAGCTTGGCCGAGGACGTGGAGCGTCATCTGAGCCATGAACCGGTGACCGCGCGTCCGCCCAGCGCGGCCTATCGTCTTCAAAAAATGATCCGTCGCAACCAGCTTGCGTTCGCCGCCGGTGCGATGATTGCCGTGGTGGTGCTGGCCGGGCTGGTGGTCAGCCTCTGGCAGTTTTCCCGCGCCCGTCGTGAGGCGCGCCGGGCCAACACGGCCTTGCAAGACTTGCGCGCCACCGCGCCGGCGTTTGCCGCCCAGGCGCGTGCGTTCATCGCTCGGGAGCAGTTCGATGACGCCATTGAAAAGCTGGATTACGCCATCAGATTGCGCCCGGACGAGGCGGCTTACCTTCTGGCCAAGGCCGACTTGCTGCAGGCCATGATCCGGCTGGCTGAGGCGGCATCCCTCTATGAAGACGTGCTGGGACTCGCGCCAAAGCATCCGCGTGCTGGGGCGAATGCCCGGCTTTGCCGCGAGCTGCTGGCGGCCCCCGCCGGTGCGAAGGGCGGCCTCTCGCGGGAAAGCCTGGCGCGCCTCCATTCAAGCATGCAACGGGAACAGCGAACTGCGGCGGAACTGATGCCGGCGGCACGGCTCCTGGGAAAGGAGACGGATCTGTTGCTCGACTACTGGCGCGCGCGGCTGGTGCACCTTCCCATTTCCACGGGACGCTCCCTCATGCAGCGCCTTTCCGTTTCCGATTCCGGCCGGCTGAACCTCGACTTGAGTGGAACCACGATCTCCAGCTTGCGAGACCTCGAAAAAATGCCCTTGGAAAAACTGGTGCTCACCGGGTGCAATCAAGTGACCGAGCTTTCGCCATTGCGTCACCTGCCGTTGCGAACTCTGGACCTGCACGGAACGTCGATCAGCGACCTCGCCGATCTCCAGGGCATGACCACACTCACGGTCCTCTCCTTGAGAAGCACGGCCATCGCCGACCTCTCGCCGCTGCGAGGGAACGCCTTGGTGGAACTTGACCTGACGAAGTGCGACAGCGTGACCGATCTCTCTCCTTTGCGCGGAATGCCGCTGGCCAAACTCAGCCTTCGATCCACGCGGGTGCTGGACCTGGCGCCGCTGCGCGACATGCCGTTGGTGTTTCTTGATGTCACACGGACGCCGGTGACCGACTTCTCTGCGCTCGCGGGACGGCCCCTTGAAGTGCTGTTCCTGCAAAGCACCCGCGTGCGGGACCTGGCCTTTCTCCGCGAGATGCCTTTGCGACAGCTTTATCTGTATGGATGCGCGGAGGTGCGAAACCTGCGCGTGCTTTCGGAGTTGAAGGCGCTTGAAGTGCTCTGGCTCCCCGTGGAATTCCGCTCCTTTCCCAAGGCCGAGCACGCCAGCATCGAGGCCTTGCGCCGCCATCCCACCTTGCGGCAGATCGCCGTGGAATTCACGGAGGGCACCACCGCCAGCATGGCGCAATCCGCCGCCGCGTTCTGGCGGGACTGGGAAATTGAACAGCGAATGATTGAGCCGTTGCGACAGGCCGGCGTCACACAATTCACTCTCTCGAAATTCCCCGACGGCACCTACTTGCTCAGGCTCAACGGCCAGTCGGTCGAGACGCTCTCCATTCTTCCGCCCGACTCGCCGATTTCGTATCTCAGCCTGGCGAACACAGCGGTCGCAGATCTTGAACCCGTGCGTGGCTTCCCGCTCAAACGATTGAACGTATCCAGCTCGCTCGTGACCAATCTCGCCCCGCTGGCCGGGTTGCCGATTGAAGAATTGTTCATCGGGTCCACAAGCATCGCCGAGCTTTCCCCATTAGTTGGATCGCCCCTGAAAACCATCTTTTTCGACCGAACTGAAGTGACCGATGTCCGTCCGCTCGCCTCGATTCTCACGCTCAAGAACATCATACTCTCGCAGCAGGTGACGAATGTGGAAGTCCTGCGCGCGTTGCCCGGTCTGGAACGCATTTCTTTCCGTCAACACAAGGAATCGTCCCGCGCCGCGCACACGGCCGAAGAATTCTGGACCACCACGAAACAACCTGCGGGGAAAAACCATGAGTGACGTCACGCGCATTCTCACCGCCATCGAACAGGGCGACGCCCAGGCTTCGGATGAATTGCTGCCGCTCGTTTACCACGAGTTGCGCCGCATGGCCGCGCACAAGATGTCGAGCGAACCGGCGGGTCACACGCTGCAACCCACCGCGCTCGTCCACGAAGCGTGGCTGCAACTCGTGGATTCTCCGAACCAATCGTGGCAGAACCGCGCGCACTTTTTCGGTGCCGCGGCCGAGGCGATGCGCCGCATCCTCATCGCCCGCGCCCGGCGCAAACAAACCCAGCGGCGCGGCTCCGGTGCCGCGCATCTCGACGTGGGTGAAATCGAAATCGCCAGCCCCGCGCCCGACGATCAATTGCTCGCGCTCAACGACGCCCTCGACCGCTTCGCCGTGCTCGAACCGCAACAGGCCGAACTGGTGAAGCTGCGTTACTTCGTGGGGATGAAAATTCCGGAAGCCGCCGAAGTGCTCGGCATCTCGGAAGCGACCGCCAAACGCTGGTGGGCCTACGCACGAGCGTGGTTGTTCAATGAGATCAGTCAGCCATCGTAAGTCGGGCGGAGCAGCGGACAGCCTTGTCCGCTGAACACTGGGAGGCCAACGGCGGACATGGCTGTCCGCCGCTCCTGCATGTCTGGCAAAACTTGTTTGCCGCGGGAAGCGCGCTCGGCTACCACACGTCCACTCAAACTTATGAAATTTCTGTGCGCCGCCGCTCTCATGCTTTCTGCCGCCGTCGTGTCGTTCGCCGCCGCGGAGGATTACCAACCTTCGCGCGCGGGCTTTGATTTTCCCATCTACACGAACCAGCCGCCCAAGAACATGCTCGCCAATGATCCCGTGCGGCGCGCGGCCAGCAGCCCGGCGCTCGCGCCCGAGGAAACGCGCAAGCTCATCCAGGTGCCGGCGGGCTTCGAGGTGCGCCTCTTCGCCGCCGAGCCGATGGTCGTGAATCCCGTCGCCATGACGTGGGACGATCGCGGGCGTTTGTGGGTCGTGGAACTCTACGAATATCCCAAGGGCGCGCCGAAGGGCGCGAAGGGCCGCGACCGCATCAAGATTCTCGAAGACACGGACAACGACGGGCAGGCCGACAAGGCCACGGTGTTCGCGGATGGTTACTCGCTCGCCACCGGCATCGCGCTTGGGAACGGCGGCGTGTACCTCGGGCAGGCTCCGAATCTCTATTTCCTCCAAGACACAAATGGCGACGACAAGATGGACAAGGAGACTGTCCTGCTCACCGGCTTCGGCATGGAGGATCGCCACGAGTTGCTCAATGGCTTCGCATGGGGCCCGGACGGCTGGCTCTACATGACGCACGGCGTCTTCACACACTCGAAGGTTAAGCGTCCTGTAGCGGCGTG
>JBBQYK010000408.1:0-4188 GCA_038208765.1 Verrucomicrobiota bacterium | reverse complement strand
CAACCCTGAAAGGGTTGCCTCACCCGCGCGCGAGAAGCGAGGCAACCCCTACAGGGTTGAAAACAATTTTTGGGAACGCCACCCAGGGTAGCGCGTCCCCGCGCAACCCTGGGCTTTGGTGATGGAATCCCGTTGGGATTCTGGAAAGGGCCGACGCGCCCGGTAGGGCGACGCTGTCCCCAGCGCGCCGCGCCGGAATCGGACGCGCCGCTGGAACTTGCCACGCCTCCCCCGGCGCGGTGAGGACACCGCATACCCAAGCCTGCAGGCGCACGAGACAAAACTGGGAAAAACGCGGAGGTGCAGTCATAAAAGCGGGTGAACGGCGCAAAACTAGAAAGGCGGAGGGAATTTGCGAGAGGGAAAATGAGCCATGTGCATGACGAGGAGGCGCGTCTGGACCAAAGACGTGTGGACGGGGAAAACCTCGAAGCCGTAGGGTTGCGTTCGCGTAGATTCGCTTTGTTGTATGCAAGAAATTCTCACGGTGATTGTTTCGATAGTCACAAGCGGTCTTTTGTCCGGTGGCTTGATTTGGCTGACGAAGAGTTGGATCACCGAGCGCCTCAAGAATGCAATTAAGCACGAGTACGATGAAAAACTTGAAACGCACAAAGCTCAACTGAAGTCACAGTCGGAAGTGGAAATTGAACGTCTAAAATCTCAACTCCAGATCGCCGCCTCCGAAAATAATGTCAGATTTTCAAAAGTGTTTGAACGAACTGCTGAAACGATCGCGACTACTCACGAAAAGCTTTTGGCACTCCAAGATGCCGTTGTGAGTTACACTTCCCCAATCGAGTTCGAAGGGACACCCTCCAAGGAAGAAAGGCGCAAAATTGTCAGCGAAACTTTGGTCGAGTTTAACAGATATTACCGTCCACGGAGTTTGTTTTTGCCAAAGGAAACCGCGACAAAACTCGACGAATTCGCGTGGACTCTTCGCAATCAGTCAGTCGACTTCAGGTTGAGCGTAGAAAGAAGCGACGCACTTTATGCGCCCGGCCACCCACCCGATTGGAAGAAGTGGATTGAGATTACAAACTTTATGAACAAAGAAGCACCGAAGCTTCTGAATGCGCTACAGGACGACTTCCGCAATTTGCTTGGTACCGCCCCTAAATTGGTGGGCACAGGCGGAGCTCCTGTCCTACTCACAACGTCCTGAACCTGAAGAACCGTTGCGGCACGCCGGGGGCGGTGTTCTCCACCACTTGCACCTGCCCATTGCCGTTCACGTTGGGCAGGGCTTGCCACGAGGGATTCGCGAGGTCGTCGGTGTATTCGATCCGGTAGGTGCGCCCGTCCAGCGTCTGGATGGAGAAGCGGAAGGTGTCGCCCGTCTTCGTCGGCGCAATCAGCCGGAACTGATCCACGGGCGCGAAGAGAATCTGCACCACGCGCGTCGCGGAGTTCGTGCCGCCGCCCAGCGCATCCGCGCGAATCGTGAACGTGCCTTCCACCAGATTGCTCCACGCGAAGTCCCACCGCTTCGCATTGCCGACGAAGTTCGTGTCCCGCGTCGCCGCGCCCCCGGCAAACAGATTGGTGCTGAAACTGATGAGCACATTCGTCGGCGTGGTCGTGGTCTCGGTGGTGATGGTGAAGGTGTTGATCAGCGGCACGCCATGGTCGGACGGCAGGATGATCTGATACGGCGAGCGCCCCTCGGAATCGGCAGACGGCGGCTGCACGATGTTCACGCTCGCGCCGGAGATGTTCGCGTTCACGAAGCGCGCCGCCTCGAGCGCGAGTCCGTCGCCGTTGAAGTTCACTTCAATGGTGTGCTGGCCGGGAATGATGCCGGTCCAAGTGTAGCGCAGTTCGTTCTTCTGATCGCCGCCGGTCTGATCCTGAAAGACGTAGAGCGGCGTGTTGCTCGGCGAGAAGCGCGACTGCACCGCGTCATCAATGCGGATGGTGAAGTTGGTCACGTTCGCCGTGAGCACGTCGCTGAACCGGAAGACGAGTGTGTAGGTGTCGCCGGGATTGAAGTTCAGCGTCTGCCCGTCGGTGTTGGGGAATGCGACTTCGAGCGTCTGCGGCGCGGCGAGCGTGGCCACGGTGCGCGAGAGAATCTTCACGCGATTGGTCAGCACGGCGGAGGTCGCCTCCTTGAGCCGCACGTTGATCACGGCGTTGCTGGAGGAAGGCACGGCGTAATAGTTGAAGCGGAATTCCTGCGGGAAATTCGGATACTGCGCGGTGAGCGCGCCGCCCGGCGAAACTTTCGTGGCCGTGACCCACGCGTTCGATCCGTTGCCATTCGGCAGGCCGGTGAGCGCGTCGTCGTTGGCGGGATTGCTGTCGAGAATGTTGTATTCCACCTGCGTCACACTCGCGTCCGCACGCACGACCACGCCGTACTGCTGGCTCGTGATGGTGCCGTTGGTCTGCGGGAAGGCGATCACACCATCCGGCGGCGCGGCATCGTAGTAGAAGGTTTGCGAGAAGGTGTTGAACACCGACGACTTGCCCGAGCGCGACAGGAAGGCCCGCGCGCGAACGATGTGGAAACCTTCTTCGAGGCCGAGGCGGGTGTGGTTGGTGTTGCGGTTGTTATGGAGATACACGAGCGCGGTCTGCGGATTGAAGTTCGTGATGGCGAACTGCGTGATGCCGTAACTCTTCGCGTCGTCCGCGTCGGAGATGGGATTGATGCCGTCGTCGTAGAAGGCGATTTTGTAGCGCACCGTCGTGTTGTTCGCCTGCGCGGGAATGGTGCCGCGCCACCAATCCACCACGCCGCCCGCTTCCGTCTCGGTGTGATCGAACGCGAGGTTGATGACCTGCGTGGTGCCGCGCCCGCTCTTGAAGGAGCCTTCGGGATTCGAGCCGTCGGTCGTGTAGTAGATGGCACCGTTGTCCGTGTCGAACTGGTAGCCGACCTTCACCCACACGTCGCAGCTCTGCGCGGCCGTCGGTTGCAACGGCACACGCTGCGTCGCAGGCGGACTCGCACCGCCAGTGACAGGACGAATGGGCCAGTGGAAAACCCACTCCGCCGTCTCGGTGTTCACGCCCGCGCCGCCGCCCGCGCCCACGACGATGAGCGAGTTCGCCGTGCCGACGGTGTAGTGATACGTCTCTGCGCCCACGGACACGACGCGGTTGTTCGCCGTGTTGGTGGCGGCGAATTTCTCCGGCCCGCGCCGCAAACGAAAGAGCGCCTGCTCGTAGCCGAGGAAAACATCCGTGACCGCGCCGGGGCGATTGTCGCGCTTGTCCGCGTTCGTCGAGCCGAGGCCCATGTGGCTGTTCAAGTCCATGCCGCCATCGAGCTTCACGAGGATGTTGTTCACGCTGGCATCGGGCCGCACGAGAATGTCGAACTGCGCGTTGGTCACGATGGGAATATCAATGGCGTAGGTGCGCGTGCCGACATTCGTGCCGCGAATCAAATTGCCCGCCGTGTCCACGCTGCCGCGCATCTTGAACGGGTAACGCGGATTCCAGCCGCTGTCGCCGTCGCGGCCATCCACGCGGTTCACGAACAGACGCGGCACTTCGATGTTGTTGTGACGAAAGGTAATCACGTCGCGCTGGCTGGCCCGGCTCGCCTCCGGTCCCTGATACGCGTAGGCGACGTATCCGCCGCCGGGGATTTTCACTTCAATCGCGCCGCCGCCCGATGCGAGCGCCTGCGAGCCGACATAGACTTTGCGGTTCACGGGGTTCGAATCGTTCTTCGAGCTTTCGGCGTCGGCCTTCACGTTCGTCGCGAGGCGCACGAGGAGTTTTGAACACGCACGATCTTTGCCGGGCGAGTCGGCCTGTTGAGCCAGCACCGAGCCGGGCGGAAAGCCGACGACCAACCCTTGCCCACGCGAGTTCTGCGCGGGGAAGCATTCGTAGAACGTGCCGCCGGTCATGTTGTTCACGCCGTCGTCGAAGCTCACGTCGCCGGGATTGCCGAAATTGTCGTTCATCGCGAACCACACCACGGTCTGGTCCGCCGCGCTACCGCCCTCGCGATAGTCGTTGCGCTCGAAGGCGATGACATCCGTGTCACCCCAGCGTGAGCGCGTGCCGCCGCGGGCGAGTTGGTTATGCAGCCACGCGAGGTCGGGCATTTTGTTGTCGCTGAACTGCCCGAGATACGGCGCGTAGGCGATGCGCGGAAATGGATCACCGCTGCTGCTCTCCTGGTTGTAGCCGTCCGAGTAGAGGAGCGGGATGCCCTCGCGG
>JBBQYK010000407.1:0-4212 GCA_038208765.1 Verrucomicrobiota bacterium | reverse complement strand
GCCGGCGCTGCTTATCGGCGCGGTGTTCGTGCTCTGGACGGTGCGGACGCTGCGCGGCGTATGGATGGAGCCGCGCAACGTGCCGCGCGCGGTGGGCGGGCTGCTCGCGGGGATTTGCTGGGTGGACTTGCTGGCCGTGGTCGATCAGCCGCGTGAGATCGGAATCGTGTTCGCCGGCTGCTTTGTGCTCGCGCTGGTTCTGCAACGCTTCGTGCCCGCGACGTAAGCGCTAAGGAGCGCGGAGAAAAATCTCCGCGCTCCCGCCTCACCTCCTCTCAACAATGCAACTCAACCGCGCGCTTCGTTTCTTACGTAGTTTCCACCCGGACATTGGGCTTCGTTGCTGCCGGGGGCCGTGGTTGAATCCGCACCAGCCATGAAGAAATGTTTCTGCCAAATCGCCTCGCTGCTCGGCTTTTTAGTTCCTTTCGCCATGCTGCTGCCGGGCGCATCCCGCTCCAGCCTCCACGCCGCGACCTTCAGCGACGATAACTGGAGCAGCATGAGCGGGCATCCCGGAGCGAACGGCCCCGTCAATGCGACTGTGGTGGATGGTTCGGGCAATCTCTACATCGGCGGCTCGTTCACTGTTGTCGGCGATGTACCCGCCAAGGGCATTGCGAAATGGAACGGGACCAGTTGGTTTGCCCTCGGCGCTGGATTGCAAGGCAATGGCTCGGTGCGAATCTATGCGCTGGCGCGGGCGGGCAATGATCTCTACGCGGCGGGCCGGTTCACCACGGCTGGCGGCGGCCCGGCGAACAACATTGCGAAATGGAACGGCACCAACTGGACGGCGTTGGGTTCGGGGATTGGCGGTAGCAATGCTTCTATTTCCTATGTGTACGCGCTCGCGGTTTCAGGCAGTGACGTGTACGCGGCGGGCGATTTCACGACCGCAGGGGGTGTCGCGGCGAACCGGATTGCCAGATGGAACGGCAGCAGTTGGTCGGCGTTAGGCGCAGGTCCGCCCGGTGGCATCTCCCAAGTGCTTACTGCGCTGGCGGTGTCCGGCAGTGATTTGTATGTGAGCAGGGACAGCGGCGTGGCCAAATGGGACGGCAACAACTGGTCGGTGCTCGGTTCAGGCATGAACGAACATGTGCGGGCTTTGGCCGTGTCGGGCAGCGATGTGTACACGGCGGGTAATTCCAACGTCTTCAAATGGAACGGCAGCAGTTGGTCGGCCCTGAGTTCCACGGTCGGTTCTGGGAACATGCGCCCTTGGGCTTTGACGGTTTCGGGTGGGGAACTGTACTCGGGCGGATATTTGATAACGTACATCACCTCCAATTCATTCTGGTTTAACGCCTATGTCGCGAAATGGACCGGGAGCAGTTGGGTGGGACTCGGCTCGGGAATCTACGAGGAATGGGGAGAAAGCTGGGACGAGGATGTTCGGACACTGGCGGTGTCAGGCACCAATGTCTATGCGGGTGGCGCTTACCGGCGCGCTGGCGAGGCCACAGCCCACTGCATTGCCCAATGGAACGGCAGCGCTTGGTCGGCCCTGGCTCCGCCCTTTCGATCCCTGACCGCGCTGGCGGCGTCCGGCCGTGACGTGTATGGCGCGGGCACTTTCGCCGCGAACGGAGCCGAGTCCAACTACGTCGCGAAATGGAACGGTAGCGGTTGGTCGCCTCTCGGGACGGGGATGGTTTATGCGTCAGAACTGGCCGTGTCGGGGAGTGAGTTGTATGCGTTCGGCATTTTTACGAACGTGGGCCTCACGGCCAACCTGGCCCGATGGAACGGAACCAACTGGTCGGCGCTCGGCTCGGGCGTGGACGGCTACGTGTCCGCGCTGGCGGCGGCGGGCCAGAAACTTTATGCGGCGGGATCGTTCTCGACCGCCGGTGGCCTCCCGGCTAGCAACATTGCCCAGTGGAACGGCAGCAGTTGGTCCTCGCTCGGTGCAGGTCTGAACGGCCACCCGAGGGCGATGACGGTGTCAGGAAATGATTTGTATGTCGGGGGAGATTTCACCGTGGCTGGCGGCATCCCGGCCAACAACATTGCCAAATGGAACGGCACGAACTGGTCGGCGCTCGGGACGGGCATCCGCATGACTCCGGCGTCCTACTCCACGGTGTATGCCCTGGCTGTGGCGGGCGGCCACTTGTATGCGGGCGGCTATTTCAACACGGCGGGCGAGGTCACGGCCCACCAGATGGCCAGATGGAACGGCACCAGTTGGTCGGCCCTCCCTGAAGGGCCGGAACGATACAGCGCCGACGGTCCCGACGTGTATGCGCTGGCCGGAGTCGGCAATGACCTGTACGTCGGCGGCTGGTTCCGGGCGGACGACGCCTACTACATTGCGAAATGGAACGGACGCCGTTGGTCGGCACTGGGTTCGGGGGTGAACGGCCTCGTGCAGGTGCTCGCAGCCACGGATACCGAACTCTTCGCGGCGGGCGGCTTCACGACGGCGGGCGGCAAAATTTCCCCCTACTTGGCACGGGCGCGCATCGGCAGCACGGCCCGGTCGGTGACGGCGGCCCACGCGGCGGCTTCCGTTCGGTTCGCGGGCGTGACCGGCCATCCCTACGATGTGCAGCGCGCCACGAACCTCGTCCCGCCGGTCGCCTGGACCACGCTCACCACCGCTCCGCTTTACCCGGCGGCGGACGGCTCCTTCAGTTTCACTGACACCAATGCTTTGCCCGGCACCGCCTTTTACCGCGCGTCCGCCATTGGAGTCGCCTGTCCTGAAGTGGGCTTGCAACAGCCTGCGGGCCATGTTCTGACCAACGCGGTCTCGACCGTTGCCTTTGGTGTGGTCGCCGTGGGCGGCAGCGTGAGCAAAACTTTCACCATCACCAACAACGGCAGCAGTGTTCTCAACATCTCATGGAACGACACCTACTGGCGGGAAGAATTCACCGTGGATTTGACTGGCATGCTCACGAGCCTGCCCGTCGGCGGCAGCACCACCTTCACAGTCACCTTCACCCCGACCGCCGCCGGCAGCCGCGCCGACCAACTGGAGATTATCCCCGATGACTATGAGGCCTGCGGCTATGAGGAGGAGGGGTGGTTCGTCATCAACCTGACAGGCACCGGGCTTTGACGACGGGCGCATTGCACCAAAAAGGCCGCTCCTCACGGAGCGGCCTTCGTGAACACAAGCTGGATTTAGTCAAACGCGTGCCCCGCGCAGCAGAGCACGTCGCGCACTTTGTGGCGCACGAGTTCCTTCACCGCGGTGCGGGCTGGCCCGAGATACTTGCGCGGATCGAATTCCTTCGGGTTGGTCGCGAACACCTTGCGGATGGCCGCCGTCATCGCCATGCGCAGGTCGGTGTCGATGTTGACCTTCGTGCAACCAATGCGGCGCGCGATTTCGATGTCGGCCTCGGGCACGCCGGCGGTTTCTTCGCCCATCGCGCCGCCATACTTGTTGATCTCCTGCGCGATTTCCTTCGGCACGCTGGAGGCACCGTGGAGCACGAGCGGGTAATCGCCTAGTCCCGCGTCCATGAGCGCCTTCTTGATGGCCTTGAGGCGTTCGAGATCGAGGTGCTGCTCGCCTTTGAATTTGTAAGCGCCGTGAGAATTGCCAATCGCGACGGCGAGCGAATCCACGCCGGACTGCTTCACGAACTGCACCGCTTCTTCAGGATGCGTGTAAGCGCCGCCCTTGGAATAGTGACCGCCTTCTTCGCCGTCGTCGTGCTGCGCGCCGACCAACATGCCGAGTTCGCCTTCGACGACGCAGTTATGCTTGTGCGCGTAATCCACGACCTTTCGGCAGATTTCCACGTTCTTCTCGAACGGATCGTGCGAGGCGTCGATCATCACGGAGGTGAAGCCTTCATCAATGCACTCCTTGCACAGTTCGAAGGAATCGCCGTGGTCGAGGTGAACGGCGATGGGGATGTTCGAGAGGCTGACGGCGGCTTCGATGAGCTTCTTGAGATAGACGGGGTTGGCGTATTGGCGCGCGCCCTTGGAGATTTGCAGCATCACCGGGGCCTTCTCTTCTTCGCAGGCTTCAATGATGGCTTGGAGCAGTTCCATGTTGTTCACGTTGAAGGCGCCGAGGGCGTATTTGCCCTTGAGCGCCTTGGCGAACAGATCAGTTGTATGTGTCAGCGGCATAAGTTTTGGGGCCGACCCGCAGGTAGTGCGAATCAGGCGCGCGGATGTTAGGAGCGAAGGGGCAAAAGGGAACAAAAATGTTCCCCGGCAGAGAAGAACCCATGGTTG
>JBBQYK010000406.1:0-4225 GCA_038208765.1 Verrucomicrobiota bacterium | reverse complement strand
AAGCCGCGCAGCCGTCCGTGGATGATTTGCCGTTCGGACAACGGCGTGACGAGGATGAGTTCCAGCGCGCCCGTCTCGCGCTCGCGCCGGAAACTTCCCGCCGCCACGTAGGCAATGCTGATGAGCAGCATCCACATCAGCGGATTGAACTCGCGCGGACGCATCCCGGAGCCGCCGTAGGCCAGCGTGGTGGTGAAGGAAATCATGATCGCCAGCCAGATCCACGACATGATGCGCCCGGTCACGCGGCGTTTCTCGAGCCAGCCGATGGGATTGCGCTCCAGCGACCGGCGCATCCACGCGCGGAAAATTCCCGTGAGAAAAACCGGCGAGAGGAAAAGCTTTTCCGTCTCGGTCTGGCGTTTGGACTTGGGCTTGTCCTGCCAGTTGCGGCGCAGGGCGAACGCGGCGAGCCAAGTTATGACGGCTGCCAGAAGGAAGGAGAGAAAAGGGATAAGTAGCACCGCAGTGATGAAATTTGCGGAGAGGGTCTGAGTGTTGGCCATCCCAACTACCGGCGCGAAAAAATTCCATGTCATGATAATTCCGAGGGAGAGAAAATTAAAATCGTTGCCTGATCCGAGGAAGCCCGCTTTCAAAATCGCTTCGGAAGCAGTGGCAACAATGAGGCCGAATCCCAAGTGCGCGACCAATGCGAACGACAAGGCCATTCCCACCGCTTCTGCCGCCTGACGCGAAACCGCCGACGCCATCAATCCTGCCGCCAGCGCGCAACAGATCGATCCGAGCGCCACGCTGCACGAGAAAAAAATTTCCTGCGACGGCACGCCGCCCATCAGCACCGGCACGGTCATGATTGGCACCACGGACAGCCAGAGCGTGAGCGCCAGCAACCCCGCCGCCGCGCCCTTCGCGAAGACGATGGCCCGCGCGCTGAGATTGGTGAGGAACAGCAGCCCGAGCGTGCCTTCGCGCTTCTCACGGCTCAGCGTGTCGGCGGTGAGCATCGGCACGATGATCCAGATCGCGGCCAGCACGACCCAGTGCAGCAGGAGAAAAATTTGATGCCCGGCCCGCGCCGGACTGATGAAGGCAAAGCGTGGTTGCGTGAGCCAGTAGGCGATGGCCGCCAGCACCGCGCCCGCCGCCAGCAGCCGCAGCCAGTAAGTCGTCCAACGCCGGGACCCGGCGCGCAGCTCGCGGAGAATGACCGGCCACATCGCGCGCCCTGTATGGCAAAACGACGGGCGGATCGGGAAGCTCTGTTTGGTGGAGCGGGCGCGTGGGTGAACGTGGCGGGGCCGAGACTTTCCCGTCTCCTGATCACGATTGACCTGCGCCCTGCTGCGCACCGTCGCAGGGGAGGGCTGACGATTAGCCGGAACCATGCAGTTGATAACCCCCATGCCTCACGCCAAGGCCGCGAAGGGCGCAAAGGAATTGGCCTTCAGGTGGTGCGGAGACCTTGCACTGAAAAAAGTGTTCTTCCCCCACGGGCCAGGCCATCCAAGTGCATCTTTTACTTCGCGTCCTTCGCGTCCTTTGCGTGAGGCTTCAACTGCATGGTTCCGGATTAGAGGTCAAGTAACCGGCGGAATTCTTGCGGCCTTTCCGTTTCCGTGTTTTCCGTGCCTTCCGTGGTTTTAACTCTGGTGCGCAGGATAAATCACTTTGAAGTGCGTCTCCACGCGCCTCGTCGGCTTACGTGACAACCGGGAATACGCCTTGCGACGGCGAGCACGCACCGATAGCGTCTGCTCATCGCCAGCAAAGAAATGCCGTTCCGATCCCGGCTGCTCGCGAACAATTCTTTTCATGATGCGACACGGAAAATTTTGGCTGTGGCTGCTGGCCCCGCTCGCGGTGCTCGGCGCGAACCCGAAGGATTCTCAACCGGCCGTCCCCGCGCCGCCTTTGCCCGCCATCCGCGCGCTGGAATTGCGCCCGGCGGAACTCACGCTGACCGACGCGCGTGATGAACGCCGCGTGCTGGTGCTGGGCAAGACTGCTGACGGCAGCTTGATTGATCTGACCTCCCTCGCGTCCTTCAAAACGGATTCTGCCTCGGTGGAAATTTCCCAGGGCCTTGTGCGCGCCAAGGCCAAAGGCTCCGCCGAGGTGGTCGTCAGCGCGGCGGGGCAGAAGATGAAACTCCCCGTGACCGTGACGGGCGCGGACTCGGCTGACGTGCGCTTCGTGCGCGACATCCAGCCGGTGCTGGCCAAGCTCGGTTGCAACGCCGGGACGTGCCATGGCTCGGCGCAGGGCAAAAACGGATTCAAACTTTCCTTGCGCGGCTACGATCCGGAGTTCGATTACCACGCGCTGATCAACGACATCTCCGGGCGGCGCTTCAATCGCGTGAAGGTGGACGAGAGCCTGATGCTGCAAAAGCCGCTCGCCGAAGTGCCTCACGAGGGACGCCAGGCGCTCAAGCCCGGCTCGCGCGAACATCAGTTGCTGCGCGATTGGATTTCCCAAGGTACGAAGGGCGAGGAAGCCAAGGCGGCGCGCGCGATCAGCATCGAGATTCTGCCCGGCGACGTGGAGATGGATTTGCCGGGTCGCGAGCAGCAGTTGCTCGTCATCGCGAAATATCCCGACGGCACCACGCGCGACGTGACGCGCGACGCGCACTTCAGCGTGAGCAACACCGAGGTCGCGAAGGCGGACGGCAGCGGCTTGGTGAAGGGCTTGCGTCGCGGCGAGGCAGCGGTGCTCGTTCGCTACGAAGGTATTTACGGCACGCGCCTGATGACCATCATGGGCGACCGCAGCGGCTACCAATGGAAGGATGTCGCCGAGAACAATTTCATTGATCCACTGGTCAACGCGAAGCTGCGCCGCATGAAGGCGCTGCCCAGCGAGCTTTGCACGGACGCTGAATTCATCCGCCGCGTGTCGCTCGATCTCACCGGCCTGCCGCCGAAAGCGGAGCGCGTGCGCGCGTTCCTCTCCGATACCACGCCGACGAGGGCGAAGCGCGACAAGCTGATCGATGAATTGATCGGCAGCCCGGACTACGTGAAAGCCTGGGCGAACAAGTGGGCCGATCTGCTCCAGTGCAACAGCGAGCAACTCGGCCAGAAGGGCGTATGGGTCTATCGCGAGTGGATCGCCAAACGCATCGCGGAGAACATGCCTTACGATCAGTTCGTGCGCTCCGTGCTGCTCGCCGAAGGCAGCGCCTACCAGAATCCCGCCGTGAATTATCTGCGCGTGCTCAAAGAGCCGGGCAAGATCACCGAGGACGTGAGCCAGACGTTTCTCGGCGTGCGCTTCAACTGCAACAAGTGCCACGACCATCCCTTCGAGAAGTGGACGCAGAACCAGTATTACGAGTTTGGCGCGCACTTCGCCCGCGTGGCCTTTAAGAAGGGCGCGATGCCCGGCGACGAGATTGTTTATCGCAGCTACAACGGCGGCGAGGTGAAGCATCTCAAGACCGAGATGGTCGTCGCGCCCAAGGTGCCGTTCGGCAGCGAGCGCGAGATTAAAGCGGATGAAGATCGCCGCGACCCGTTCGTCGATTGGCTCACATCGAAGGACAATCCGCTTTTCGCCAAGTCCATGGCCAACCGCACTTGGAGCTACTTCTTCGGCAAGGGCATCATCGATCCAGTGGACGACATCCGCGGCGGCAATCCGCCCAGCAACCCTGCGCTGCTCGACGCGCTCACGGCGGAGTTCATCAAGAGCGGTTTCGACACCCGCGCGCTCATGCGCACCATCTGCCAGTCACGCACCTATCAACTCTCCATCATCCCGAACAAATGGAACGCCGATGACACGATGAATTTCTCCCACGCCAGTCCGCGCCGCCTGAGCGCGGAGCAGATGCTCGACGCCGTGGCCGTGGCGACCGGCGTGCGCCCGCAGTTCGCCGGCATGCCGACCGGAATGCGCCCGGTGGAAATCCCCGACGGCACCGTGGCGGGCAACGACTTCCTCGCGCTCTTCGGCCGGCCCAAGCGCCAGTCCGCCTGCGAATGCGAGCGCAGCAGCAACCTCACGCTCTCGCACGCGCTCAATCTTATCAACGGCCAGATGCTCGGCGAAGCCGTCAGTTCGCCCACGAGCCGCATCGCCAAGCTGGTCGAGACCGAGAAGGACGACAAAAAGCTCATCGAGGAAATTTATCTGGCGTGCCTGAACCGATTCCCGACCGAGAAGGAAATCGCCGCCATCGATTTCGAGCACGCCAAATCGCGCCCCGAACTGGCGCAGGATTTGACCTGGGCGCTGATCAACAGCTCGTCGTTTG
>JBBQYK010000405.1:0-4261 GCA_038208765.1 Verrucomicrobiota bacterium | reverse complement strand
GCGCGTGTCGGTGAAGCACGAGAGCCAGTGCGTGGCCATCCCGTAGCCGCAGCCGAGATCGAGCACGAAGCCCCGGCGCGGCACCACGGCGTCGAGCGCGGCGAACACCGGGTCGGTCTTCATCTTCCAGAACACGAACTGCTCGACGAGTTTTCCCTGGTAGCGGTAGAGGCGTCCGACCTTGCGGCGCACCACGCGCGGCGTGTTGATTTCATCGAGCTGCTTTTGCAGCGCCTCGCGCACCATGGTCTCGCAGTGCTTCATCAGCGGCACGACGCCTTGCGTGTAATCAAAATTCTGCGGCGTGATGCGCGGCCACGCGCGCACCGTGGTGTGGAACGGCTCGAACCAGTAGGCGTCGCGCGGCATGGCGGTGTTCGAGTCGCAAATGACCACGGGCAAAATCTCTTGCTGCAACTCGATGGCTAGTTCAAACGCGCCGCGATGGAAACGATCAATGAAGCCGTCCTTGGAGCGCGTCCCTTCGGGATAAAAATGCACGCTCGCGCCCTCGGCCAGCCGCGCGCGGCAACGCTCCAGCGTCTTCGCGGGATCGTTCGGCTCCACCATCACATGCCCGAGCAACTGGCAGCCGATGCCGAGCATGGGCGCTTCGAACACGCGCTTTTTCGCCGTCTGCCGCACGTCGGCCGGCAGGCTCACCATGAGCATCACGTCCACGGCGGACTGGTGATTGCTGATGACGATGCAGGGCGGTGAAAATGTTTCGGGCGTGATGTTTTGGAATTCCAGTTTGCCAAAGGGCAGTCCATGCACCACGCCGCGCGCGAGCCAGCGTGTGGCCCGGCGCAATTGATCATCGGCGGTGCGCGGCGCGAAGACTTTCAGAATCGGCCGCAGCACGTAGTAGAGAAACGCCTGGCTGCCGCCGAGGTGGATGAGCACCCAGACCGTGCCGAGTGGATGCCACCAACGCGGAGCGCCGCGCGGCGGATTTTTGAAGAGCAGCAGGTCCATGCAGAGCGGGGTGAGCACGAGGGTGGAAACAAACGCGCAGCCCATGCCGAGCAGCACCGTGCTGCCCACGGAGAAGAGCACCGGATGCTGCGCGATGACCATGACGCCGAAGCCGAAGATCGTCGTGAGCGCGGAGATCAAAACGGATGCCGTGGTCGAGGCCATGTTCTGCGCTTGTCCGCGCCATTCATCGAGCTGGCTCGTCACGAGAAACACGCTGTAGTCCTCGCTCACGCCAATGATGAAAACCACGAACACACTGTTCATCAGGTCAATCGGGATGCCGAACCACGCCATCAATCCGAAGGTCCAGAACACGCCCACGGCAATCGGGAACAACGTCGCGAGGACCAGCTCGATGGACGCCAGCGAGAGGTAGAGCAACAGGCCGACGACGATGGCCGTCCATAATGCGAAACGCACCAGCCCGGTCTTCGCGATGCCCGCGATGTGGTCCGCGAAGGCCTTGTGATCGAGAACGATTTGTCCGGGCAGCACGTCGCGCAATGCGGACACGTTCGAGCGATCTTTCAACTTCACCAGCGTGCTGATGGCGTGGTCGTTCGTGCCGAGCGCGACGCGTTCGTTCAACGCCTGCTCCAGCGGCGTGCCGCGAAAGGCGTCGAGCGTGAGCAGCGCGGGATCGTTCTCCACGTTCGACCAGAACTTCGCGAAGGCGTCGGGACGGAAGCCGAGTTCGCCGCCGATCTGTTGCAGCGTGTCGCGCAACGCCGCGCGGCGGGCGGGCGTCCAGAATTCGCGCCAGCGTTGAATGTTCGTCGTCTGCGTGGCGGCGGACGGGGCCACGGCGGCGAGTGAATAGACGGCGCTGACATTGGTGTCGCGTGCGAGGACGGCGGCGGCGTGATCGTTTTGCTGGAGCGCGGCCTCGGGTGTCGCACCACGCGCGACCACGAGCGTCATGCCGAGCGCGCTGCCCCAGGTCTGGTTGATCAATTCATCGTCGCGGCGTGTGGATTCGGTGATGCCGTTGAGCTTGGCAATGTCGCCTTCAAAGCGGAGTTTCCGCACGCCGAACGCGGTGACAATGCTCATCACGATGACGAAGAGCAGCAGCCCGATGCGGTTGCGCGCCTGCCATTGGAAATAAACTTTCAGCCAGCGCGTGAGCCAGAGGGACGGCTGGCCGGATTTCTTGGCCAGCGGCACGAGCAGCGGCAGAATGAGCAGCGCGAAGGCCACGGAAAAAATCACGCCCACCACGCCGAACAGTCCGAGCTGCTGGTAGCCGCCCATCGGCGACGTGAGCATGACCAGGAACGCCGCGATGGTGGTGACTCCGCCCAGGCAAATCGGAAAGACCAACCTCCCGAGATGCCGCCCGATGGCCGGATGGTCGGTGCCCGCCGCGTCATCAAGGTGGTAGATGACGTGGATCGCGTAATCCACCGTGACGCCGACCGCGATGCTCGCGAAGCCGATGGCGATGGCGGAAAGATGATCCTGCCAGATGGACATCACGAGTCCGGTCATCAGCGTGCCGAACAGCGAGGGCAGGAACGTGACCAGCGCGAGCCAGCGGCGGCGATACGCGACCCAGCACAGCACCAACATGCCCGACATGCCGATGACGATGCAGCGCGAGGCGTCGGCCTTAATGATGGTGGCGTTGTCCACCGACATGCGATGCCCGCCGGTGATGGCGAGATGCGCGCTGGGAAATTTCTGCGTCACGTCGCGCGTGAGCCTTTCCAGATCGCGGACGAGTGCGGTGCTGTCGCGGGAGTTGGCGGAGTTGAACTTTGGCTCCGCCATCATCAAAACGTGCCGCCCGTCCGCGCTGGTGATGCGACCGTCGGTGATTTGCGCTTCGCCGAAACCGGTTTGCAACGGCAGCGCCTTCTGCACCACCAGTTCAGTCATGCCCAGCGGATCGGCGGCCACGACATCCTTGAGCACCATGCCTTCGGGGCCGGCCAGCTTGCGGCGCATCGTGGTCAGGTATTCGCGGACGGCGGCGGGATCGAGTTTGGGCGCGAGCGCGGCGGCATCGGCGTCGGTGAAAAGATTGGGCAGCGCGCCGGTGAGGTAATTGATGACCTTCTGCTGTCCGCCCGATTCCACGCGGTAGGTGATGCGTCCGTAAGCCGAGTTTGTTTCCAACGCGGCATAAACGTAGTCGGCGGCGGCGGCGAGTTTGTCCGCGTCATCCGCGTTGAGGCCCACGTCGAGATACACGCGGTCAATCTGGCGGAACTTGCGGACGGCGTAGCGATACTCGTCCACGAGCGGATCTTTCTGCGGCAGCGTGGCGAGCAAATCTTCCTCAAGCTCAATGCGCAGGGAAAAGAAAACGCCGACCGCCGCGAGCAGCAACGTGCCCGCGAGCACGGCGGGCCGGTGCGCGATGAGCCAGAGGTAGAGGCGGGCGTAGAGGCCGTTTTTCATTTCTTCCCCGCGAGCCGCGCGCCCGCGTAAGTGATGAGCATTCCCGCCACCGCCGCCAGCACCGCCAGCGCGACACTGCCCACGAACCATTGTCCGAAGTATTCGCGCACGTTCGCCATGCTGACCTGGTCCGGCGCGAGATGCATCACTTCACCGGTGAACAGCCAGTGGCCCAGCACCAGTCCGCCATAGACGACGAAGGGCGCGAGCGGCGGCGCGGAGATGTTGCTGGCGAGCAGCGTGATGGCCTTGTTCAAGCGGCAGCGATGCGCCACGGCCGCGGCGGCGATCATTTGAAATCCCCAGATCGGCACGATGCCGAAGAACAATCCCAGCCCCACGGCCAGCGACAACTCACCCGGCCTCTGCGCGTGCTCAATGAAAAATTCACGGACGGTTTTGCGCAGCGACCAGCGCTGACCTTGAGACCACGCCACACGCAACGGGCGCGGCACGAACCACGATTGCAGCACCAGGCCGATGTTCATGATCGTAATGTGCGCGAGGTCGCGCACCGGACGGAAATGCGACTGCCGGAACTCAATGGAACATTTCAGGGAGGAGACGCCGTCTCCCTCACCCCGGCCCTCACCCGCTGGGAGAGGGAGGGTGGCACGCGGAAGCTGGTTTGACGGGCGCGGAGGCCGCCCTGCTGCCGGCGGGGCGTGATGGGCGCGTCCATACGGATACGTATCCACTACGGACCCGTATGGGCCGGAGAGGCCCGTCGCCACCGAGGGCTGGTTCGTTGCTCCCGAGGGCGTGACGGGCGCGTCCATACGCATCCGTTCCGGAGAGGCCCATCCTACCGATCTGTTTGCGAATGAGCCGGGTGAATTCCTCCGGCTGTTGGCCAGCGGCCGTATCCGTACCC
>JBBQYK010000404.1:0-4274 GCA_038208765.1 Verrucomicrobiota bacterium | reverse complement strand
CACGACTACCTGCAACTCGTTGCCGCGCTCGGCGCGAATCCCGATCCGCTGCCGCCGCTTCTGCATGTCACCGAAGATGAAGTCACCGCAGCCCGCGCCCGTTTCAAACTTGACGGCCCCGGCCCGCTGTTCGCGCTGAATCCCGGCGCTGAATACGGCGCGGCCAAACGTTGGCCCGCCGAGCGGTTCGTCGAAGCCGCCGTCCAGTTGCACGAACGCGCCGGCTGCCGCTGGGTGGTGCTCGGCGGACGCGCTGATGTGGAATTGTCGGGCGACATCGCAAAACAAATTGCCGCGCGCACCCGTGCGACCGCCGTCACCAGCGTCGCGGCCCAGACTTCGTTGCGCGAATTGTGCGCCGTGCTGAAAGCCTCCGCGCTCGTCCTCACCAACGACACCGGCCCGATGCACGTCGCCGCCGCGCTGGGCGTGCCGGTCGTCGTGCCGTTCGGCTCCACGTCGCCGGAGCTGACCGGGCCGATGTCCGCGCCCGGTTCACCGCACGCGCTGTTGCGAGGCGAGGCGGCCTGCGCGCCGTGTTTCCTGCGCGAATGCCCGGTGGATTTTCGCTGCCTGAAGAGCATCTCCGCATCGCAAGTGGTGGAAGCCGCGCTCGCCGCCTGGCGCGGGCCGGTGCGGTGAGACTTGGAGCGCTGGTCTCCGACCCGGCGCGTTGGTGAAAGGGAGGCTTTCGAGCCTCCCGTTCCAATCCCACGCGCCGATACGCCTCGCGCCGAGGACAGCGCGCCCTACCTCTCGTGTAACTCTTTGCCCCTCCGTCACGTCCTCAACTTGCAACAACCCCGTGCTGGCTGGAGGCCGAAAGGTCTGAACGCCTGCGCCGGAGAGTTGTCAGAATTTCAGCGCCGCTTCCGGCGTCGGCCTGGGTGTCCAGAAGCCAACGGAGCGGAAGGTGTTCCAGAACCGGGCGCTGAGTCAGTGGCAGGCCGCTGGAACCGGTCCGTCAAACACGAACACAGTATGAAGAAGTTAATGTTGCTCACGGTGGCCATCGCCTCCTTCACCACGCTCTCGCTCTGCGCCGCAGACGACGTCGCCCCGAAGAAGGCGAAGAAGGAACTCTCGGCCGATGTCATCAAGAAGTATGACAAAGACGGCAACGGCAAGCTCAGCAAGGAAGAGATGCAGGCTTACCGCGCGGACATGAAGAAGGCCAAAGACGCGCCGGCCAAGTAAGCGCCGCCCACTGTCACCAGCCGGTCACGCAAGTGACCGGCTTTTTTGTCGGGAGTACCGACGTAAGGCTCCGCGCGGTTACGAATTGATTGAACGGCTCTCCATTCACGCCGCCAACGCGGCGGCCTTCAGCACGATGCCGCGCGCGGCCAACGTGCCTTTCACGACTTCTACGAGCATGTCCAGGGAGAACGGCTTGAGCAGCAGCATGCTTTTGCCTGCGCCCTCGTAGTTGCTTTCCTCCTGATGGCCGGTCATCAAAATCACCGGCGTCTGCGCGGTCACGGGATTCGCGCGCAGCGCGGACACGGTGTCGAAGCCCGCGCCGTCCGGCAGCACCACGTCGCAGAGCACGAGGCTCGGCTTCTTCTCGACGGCCAGGCGCAGGCCTTCCTCGGAACATTCCGTGCGCAGCACGCGGCAACCCAGATCACCCAGCGTCTCGGCCATCGCCTCGCTCAAGGTGGTGTCGTCTTCAATAATCAAAATCAATGGTTTCATCGTCCCTATTTGTCGGCGGAATCGGGCGCGAAGTTGAACGGGGGTAAAAAAAGTTTTTCATCACGTAGTGTCCTTCGCCCGCTTGTTCAATTCACTGGCCCGCGCTACGTTCCGGGCGTGACGCCCAAAACAACCGCCCGCCCCGTTCTCATCATCGCGGTCGTCTCCCTTTTTCTTTGCATTTTTTCACTTCAAGCTGCTGATGCCGGAGTGATCCGCCTGCGGAATGAATTCATCAACACGCCCCCCAAGGCCCAGCGTCTGGCGGAGAAGAATCAATTGACGGCGACGGCGCACACGGGGCTGTTCGTGATTCAATTCGATGGTGCAGTCGAGCCGGCGTGGGTGGAGGCGCTGAAGGCGCGCGGGGTGGCGCTGGTGCAATACGTGCCGGAGAACGCCTTCGTGGCGCGCGCGAACGGCGCGGTCTTGCGCGAACTGGAGGCGCTGCCCTTCGTGCGCTGGACGGGTCCGTATCGCGCCGCGCACAAGGTGTTGGGCGGCTTGGAGAATCCCAAGTTCTTCAACGCGGGCGCGGAGGTGGCGGTGTCGGTGTTGCTGGCCACGGACGCAGGGGATCCTGATCTCACCACGGCGCGCGGGCTGATGAAGAAACTTTCCTCGGAGTCGGTGACGCGCTTTGGCCGCGTTTGGCGCGGGGAGATCAGTCGCACGAAATTAAACACGCTCGCCGCCTCGGACGCGGTGCTGTGGATCGAGCGCGCGCCGAAGATGAAACTGAACGACGAGACGGCGGCGAAGATCGTGGGCGGCGATTCCGGCGGTCACGCCACGGTCACGCAATCGCTCGGCTACGACGGCAGCGGCGTGGTGGTGTCGGTGGCAGACAGCGGGCTGCATCTCGGCACGGCGCAGGACATGCACACGGACTTGTTCGGGCGCGTGGACGCGTTTCTGTTTTACGGCAGTACTTTGTTCGATGCCTCGGACGAGCACAGTCACGGCACGCACGTCGCGGGCATTGTCGCGGGCAACGGCGCGACCGGTGAACTCGACGACTACGGCGCGCTGTGGGGACTGGGCGTGGCGTCCGGCGCGCATCTCGTGGTGCAACGGCTCTTCGATGCGGAAGGCGGTTACACGCCGGACGGAGCGTTCACCTTCGAGCAATTGACGCGCGACGCCACGACGGCGGGCGCGGACATCGGCTCGAACAGTTGGGGCGATGATACGCAAGGTCGGTATGACCTGAGTGCGATGGAATTCGACGCGCTGGTGCGGGACGCGAACGCGCAACTCGCGGGCGACCAGCCGTACATTTTGGAATTCTCCGCCGGCAACGCCGGGCCGGGCGCGCAGACGATTGGCAGTCCGGCGGTGGCGAAGAACGTCATCGCCACCGGCGCGTCGCAGAACAATCGCTTCGATTATTTCATCTACGATTTCGGGCAGGAGGCGATGGCGGATTTCTCCAGTCGCGGTCCCGCCGAGGACGGACGCATCAAGCCCGACGTGGTCGCGCCGGGAACGTGGATTGCCTCGCTGCGCTCGCCCATCGGCAACGACGAGAACGCGTGGGCGGACATCTCGTTCAATTATCTTTTCCAAGGCGGCACCAGCCAGGCCGGCCCGCAAGTGTCCGGCGCGGCGGCGGTCTTCGTGCAGTGGTATCGCGACCAGTACGGCTCCACGCCTTCGCCCGCGCTGGTGAAAGCCGCGCTGATCAATTCCGCCACCGACATGTCGGATGAGACCGAGACCGGCCCCGTGCCGAACAACGACGAAGGCTGGGGCCGGGTGGACCTCACGCAAATCATCGGCTCGGAACGCGGCCAAGATTTCACGGACCAAACCATCCGCCTCTCCACGGGACAAATCTACGAGAAGCAAATCGTGGTGGCAGACGGCTCAATGCCGCTGTTCATCACGCTTGGCTACACGGACGTGCCGGGCTTCCCCGGCGCGGTGCCGGCGCTGGTCAACGATCTCGATCTCGAAGTCGTGGCGCCGGATGGGCGCGTGTATCGCGGCAACCAGTTCATTGACGGCGAATCCATCGCGGACTCAGCGGCGGCGGACTCGTTGAACAATGTCGAGTGCGTGTTCATTGGCGAGCCGCTGGCCGGGCCGTACACGGTGCGTGTGCGCGCGCGCAACGTGCCACAGGACGCGCGCGTGGACACGGGCGCGGTGGATCAGGATTTCGCGCTGGTCGTGTCGGGCAACCTGCCCGCGCCGGGCACGGGCTTCGTGTTCTTCGACCGCCGTTTCTACACGGTGCCTGGAACGGTGCTGGTGCGCGTGATTGATCTGGATTTGCAAGGCCAGCCATCGGTGAACCTGAACGTCCGCAGCACCACGCAACCGGCGGGCGTGAATCTCGCGCTGTTGCCCTCGGGCCTTCCCGGCACCTTCACCGGCAGCGTGCTCACGGCCACGACGACCATCGCGGGCCGTCTCCGCATCGCGCACGGCGACACGATCACGTCGGATTATTTCGACGCCTCGCAAGCGACGTTGCGGACGGCCACGGCGCACGGCGATTTGCTGCCGCCAGTCATCAGCAGCGTCGGCACGTCGAACGCGTTCGGCAACACCGTGGTCTTCTGGCAGAC
>JBBQYK010000403.1:0-4280 GCA_038208765.1 Verrucomicrobiota bacterium | reverse complement strand
GAATCCGGCGAGCCGCGCGAAGTGCATCACATGGCGGTGCTCATTGGCTACGGCTGCGGCGCCATCAATCCGTATCTCGCGTTCGAGGCCATCGACGACATGATTCGCGAGGGGCTGCTCGAAGGCATTGACCACAAGAAGGGCGTCAAAAACTTCATCAAGGCCTGCACCAAGAGCGTCATCAAAACGATGTCCAAGATGGGCATCTCGACCGTGGCGAGCTATCGCGGCGCGCAAATCTTCGAGGCCATCGGCCTGAACAAGGATGTCATCTCGAAGTATTTCACCGGCACCTCGTCGCAGGTGGAAGGCGCGGGCATCGACGTGCTCGCGAAGGAATCCAAGCTGCGCCATCGCGCCGGTTTCCCCGAGCGCGGCGAGCATGTGCCGACGCTCGACGTGGGCGGCCAGTATCAATATCGCGCGGGTGGCGAGTATCACCTGTTCAATCCCGAGAGCATTCACAAGCTCCAGCTCTCGTCGCGCACGAACAACTACAAGGTGTTCCAGGAATACGCGACGGAGATCAACGACCAGCTCAAGCATCTCTGCACCTTGCGCGGCATGTTCGATCTGAAGTATCTGCCGACGCCGATTCCGATTGAGGAAGTCGAGTCCGTCGAGGCGCTGATGACGCGCTTCAAGTCCGGCGCGATGAGCTATGGCTCCATCTCCAGCGAGGCGCACGAGACGCTCGCCATCGCCATGAACCGCATCGGCGGACGCAGCAACACGGGCGAAGGCGGCGAAGACCCCGCGCGCTTTACCTGGACCAACGAGCAGGGCGACTCGAAGAACAGCGCGATCAAACAGGTCGCGAGCGGGCGCTTTGGCGTGACGAGCAACTACCTCGTCAACGCGAAGGAAATTCAGATCAAGATGGCGCAGGGCGCGAAGCCCGGCGAAGGCGGCCAGCTCCCTGGCAAGAAAGTGTATCCGTGGATCGCCAAGGTCCGTTACTCGACGCCCGGCGTGGAACTCATTTCACCGCCGCCGCACCATGACATCTACTCCATCGAAGATTTGGCGGAGCTCATCCATGACTTGAAGAACGCCAACTCCGACGCGCGCATCAGCGTGAAGCTCGTTTCGGAAATCGGCGTCGGCACCATCGCGTCCGGCGTCGCGAAGGGTCATGCGGACGTCATTCTCATCAGCGGCTTCGATGGCGGCACCGGCGCGTCGCCGCTCAGTTCCATCAAGCACGCGGGCACGCCGTGGGAACTCGGCCTCGCCGAGGCGCACCAGACGCTGGTGTTGAACAATCTGCGCAGCCGCGTGTTTGTCGAGACGGACGGCCAGTTGAAGACCGGTCGCGACGTGGCGATTGCCGCGCTGCTCGGCGCGGAGCAGTTTGGCTTCGCGACCGCGCCGCTCGTCGTCATGGGCTGCATTATGATGCGCGTCTGCCACAGCGACACCTGCCCGGTGGGCGTGGCGACGCAGAACCCGGAGTTGCGCAAGAAGTTCGCCGGCAACGCGGATCATGTCGTGAACTTCTTCAAGATGGTCGCCCAAAACCTGCGCGAGGAGATGGCCAAGCTCGGCTTCCGCACCATTAACGAGATGGTCGGCCGTACCGACCTGCTCGGCACGAACCAGGTCATTGCCCACTACAAGGCCAAGGGCCTGGACTTCAGCAAGATGTTCCACCAGCCGCAGGTTGGCCCCGAAGTCGGGCGCTACCGCATGCAGGATCAGGATCACGGACTCGAAGCGTCGCTCGATCGTACGCATCTGTTCGACATCTGCGCGCCCGCGCTCGAACGCGGCGAGAAGGTCCAGGCCACGCTGCCCATCTGCAACGTCAACCGTGTCGTCTGCACCCAGGTCGGCAGCAAGCTGACCAAGAAATACGGCGGCGATGGACTGCCCGAGGACACCATTCACCTCAAGTTCAACGGCTCGGCGGGGCAGAGTCTCGGTGCGTTCGTGCCGCGCGGTATCACCATCGAACTCGAAGGCGACGCGAACGATTACATCGGCAAGGGACTGAGCGGCGGCAAGATCATGGTCTATCCGCCCAAGGCTTCGACCTTCGTGGCCGAGGACAACATGATCGTCGGCAACGTCGGACTCTACGGCGCGACGAGCGGCGAGGTTTACATCCGCGGCATGGCGGGCGAACGCTTCTGCGTGCGCAACTCCGGCGTGCATGCGGTCGTCGAGGCCGTGGGCGATCACGGTTGCGAATACATGACCGGCGGTCGCGTGGTCGTGCTCGGGGCGACGGGCCGCAACTTCGCCGCCGGCATGAGCGGCGGCGTGGCCTACGTGCTCGACGTCACGGGAGATTTCCCGAGCCGTTGCAACAAGGAACTCGTCGAACTCGGCCAACTCACCGAGGCGCTGGAGATCGCCGAAGTGCGCGGCATGATCGACCGCCACGCCCGCTACACCAACAGCACGCGCGCACAGCACATCCTCAAGCTTTGGGACGACATGCTGCCGAAGTTCGTGAAGGTGATGCCGAAGGATTACAAGCGCATGTTGGAGTGCATCGACCGCGCCGAGAAGAGTGGGTTGAAGGGCGAGGAAGCGTTGCTGAAGGCGTTCCAGGAGAACATGAGTGGAGTGGCGAAGGCGGGAAAGTAAAACCAAGTGAGCCGCATATACAGCAAAGAGGAACTCACGCCAGTCCTGCTGGAGACTTTCCGGCGGGCTAAAGCGGAATTGCCGGAGGACATTGGTAGTCGTCTAACGTCGAGTGATCACGTTCGCAATCACGGCAGCTACAAGACGTTTTTCCTCTTCAATGTCTGGGATGTGCATCAAGCCGACGTCTTGCAGCGTGATCACTTCTGCTACTGCTTCGGATACCACCAATCTGAAACTCTCAAGCAAAGGAAGAATGAAGGTCGGACTTGGTTCCTTCACCTTTGGATCAACACGATTCGTTTGTATCGCAGCCAAGCTGAAATTCGCGAAATTCTTGAGAACGACGTGAAGAAGGCTTGCCCGAAAGGTTTTACGTTCAAGGCGACTGAGCGCTTTGTGGAAGCCAAGATGAGTTTTGAATTTGAGAAGCCTCTTTCCCAATTGTCTGACTTTCTTGCACCTCAATACGTAAAGCTCATCGGGGTATTGCATCCTGTACTCCTGCCCATCATCGACGCCTTCACGCAACCACTCTCGAAGGAGGAGCGTGGAGAAGCAATCTTGGGTCGAAAGCGGCTGTATCACGGTCCCGCCTCGTATCCCAGCCGCGAGAAAATTCGCGAATACACGCGTTCCATTCCGGCAAGTTGGCGTCCGATCATCCTCGCGAAGTACGACCACGAGTGCGTGCTTTGCAAAGTTCCGTTGAGTGCAAGGACCGCGCACATGGATCACATCATTCCTTTCTCCCGTGGTGGGGACACGCGAATTGAAAATCTGCGGCCTCTGTGCGCGCCCTGCAATCTTCGGCGTGGCAATCGAGATGACGTTTAATGAACGAATTAGTCACATCGAAGTTGAGTTCCCGCCGCGCCCTGGAGCGTGGGCTTCGTCCCGCCCCTTCAGGGCTGGAGAATTTTTCCACGCTCCGACCCAGGGCTTTGCCCTGGGCTATCGAATCGCGCGCCTTCAGCGCTGGGAGCACACGGGCCCTCGCGTGTTGTGTTCCGCGCCCTCGCGGAACACCGGAGGACGCACACATTTTCCACGCGCTTAAATTCTCGAACGCCTCACCCCGACCCGCGAGGGCGCGGGCCGGAACACGCGAGGCGCGTGTGCTCCCCTCGGGTAGCACAGGCCACTGGCCTGTCGCGCCGGGCAACCTGCCCGGCGCAACGGCGGCGCGCTCCCGAACTCACCACTCCGGCTGGAAAACTCCGCGCGCCATCACCCTTCCGTTCGGCGGGTCGCCGAACGGCACCGGCGAGTCGCCTGAGCTACCCGCGCTTTCGCGCACGCATCGCCCAGCCACAACGGGGCGTCATTCGACAGCCCAGGGCAAAGCCCTGGGTCACACGTCCGAAATTTTCTTCAGCCCTGAAAGGGCGGAACTCTTTCGTCCCGCCCCTTCAGGGCTGGAGAATTTTTCCACGCTCCCACCCCGGGCTTTGCCCTGGGCTATCGAATCGCGCGCCTTCAGCGCTGGGAGCACACGGGCCCTCGCGTGTTGTGTTCCGCGCCCTCGCGGAACACCGGAGGACGCACACATTATCCACGCGCTTGAAGTCTCGAACGCCTCACCCCGCCCCGCGAGGGCGCGGGTCGGAACACGCGAGGCGCGTGTGCTCCCCTCGGGTAGCACAGGCCACTGGCCTGTCGCGCCGGGCAACCTGCGCGGCGCA
>JBBQYK010000402.1:0-4309 GCA_038208765.1 Verrucomicrobiota bacterium | reverse complement strand
ATCGAGCACGAACGTGAAGGTTCCTCGGAGGAGCTGGAGTTTCAGTTGAAGTGGAAGCGCGCATCGAAACAAGCCCGGCGCAAGGCCACTGCACACTCCCTCCGGCTGACCTGAAACCATCAACCCAAGCCTTCTACTTATGACCACAACCCTTGAACCATCGACCTTCACTGTTACCCAGCCCGAGGCGCTGTTCACCGTCTGCCTGCTCGCCGCGTTTGCGGATGGGGCCAAGGACGAACGTGAGCGGGCCGAGTTGCAGCGCCTGGTGCAAAGCCTGCCCGACGGCGAACTGCACGCGGCTAAAGCCTTGAACAATGTCATGTTCAAAAAGATAGACTTGAAGGAAGTGGTGCCGTTTCTCACTTCGACCGAAGCCCGTTCCCGTGCGTTTGAGATGGCGCTTTGCATCTGCGAGGCGGACGGACGCATTACGATTCGCGAGCATGAATTCCTTTCACGGCTGATCAACGCTCTTGGTCTACCGGCCAGCACGTTCGCCGGGCTGATCTGTCAAGCGGATGCTGTGAGCATGTCGCCACTGGCGGATTCGACGATCGCCCAGCCGCCCGCCGCCGTTCCAGCGGTGGCGGGCGTGAAGGACGCGGAGACAGACAAAATGATCCTGAACTACGCGATTCTAAACGGCGCGCTCGAGCTGCTCCCGGAAACGATGGCGACCATCGGCATCGTCCCGCTGCAAATGAAGATGGTCTATCGCATCGGCAAAACTCACGGCCATGACCTCGACCGTGGTCACATCAAGGAACTGCTGGCGGCGGCTGGGGTCGGCCTGACTTCTCAGATCGTCGAGGGCTACGCGCGTAAGCTCATGGGTGGATTGCTCGGCCGGTTCGGCGGCGGGAAAGCCGTGCGCGCCGTCACCAATCAGGTGACCAGTTCAGCGATGTCCTTCGCCAGCACCTACGCGCTGGGACAACTGGCGAAGCGCTACTACTCCGGTGGGCGCACGCTCTCCATGGCACAACTCAAGGACATGTTTTCGTCGCTCACGAGCGAGGCGCGCTCGATGCACGGACGCTACGCCAGTGAAATTCAGGCGAAAGCCGGTCAGGTGAGCATCAGCCAGTTACTGCCGCTCCTGCGGGGCCAATCTTTCGGCGCGGGTCAACCGCTTTGAAGCCCGAGGCCTGAACCCCATGAGCCACGACCGCATGCAGCGCCAACGCTTCGAGCAGAAATACATGCTCGACGAAGACAAGGCCCAGGCCATCCGCGCCTTCGTCTCGACGCACCTGGAGCTGGACGAAAACGGCGTGGGCCAGCCGCGCTTCAGCTATCCCGTCCACAGCCTCTACCTCGACTCGCCGCACCTGACGACCTTCTGGTCCACGATCAACGGCGACCAAAACCGCTACAAGCTGCGCCTGCGTTTCTACAACGACCGGCCCGACTCGCCGGTGTTCTTCGAGATCAAGCGCCGCATGGACAACTGCATCCTCAAGCAGCGCGGTGGCGTGAAGAAGCCGGCGGTGCCGTGGCTGCTGGCCGGCCAGATGCCCGCCCCGAGCGACCTGTTGCGCGGCGATCCCAAAAACTTCGTGGCCATCCAGCGCTTCCTTGAACTGCGGGAGAAAATCCACGCCGTGCCGCAGGCCCACGTCTGCTACCAGCGCGAAGCCTACGTGGACCCGGTGACCGAAGCCGTGCGCGTGACCTTTGACCGCGACGTGTTCACCGAGTCGCGCGATACGCCGACCTTCGGCACCGCCATGCGGAACCCGAGCCGCCCCTTCGGCGAGCGCGTCATTCTGGAACTCAAGTTCACGGATCGCTTTCCCAACTGGCTGCGGGAGATGGTCGAGATTTTCGGGTTGATGCAATGCGGCGCGGCGAAATACTGCGAGGGTCTGGCCGGTCTGCCGGAGTTTGCCGTGAGCCACGTCGGCGACTTCCGCGAAAAGCCCCGAGCCAATTCAGAAGACGGACAAATCTTCGCCCTGCCCGAGAAACGCCCCGCCCTCCTGGCCGTCGTATGACAAAACTTCTCCGGCACATTACGGAAAGGCTCGCGAAACTCTGCGGCGAGAAGCAGCGCCGGGCATTGCTCGGCCAGAGCGCGTCCACGTCGGCCGGGCCGGGCGATGCCCAGCGCTCCGTGGATCCGCCAAGTGCTAAGCGCGCAACGTGCCCTTTGCGCCGCTGCGTCATCGGCCTCATCGGCAGCACGGTCGTCCTGATCGGCATCGCCATGATCGTGCTGCCCGGGCCGGCGGTGGTCGTCATCCCGGCGGGCCTCGCGATTCTCGCGACTGAATTCATCTGGGCGCGCCGCGCCCTGCGACGCTGCAAAGGCGCGGCGGCGAAAGTCCGCCGCCAGTCCGGTCTTGCCGCGTGGCTGCGCCGACGTAGGCTACGGACTGAATAAAGGGCCGGCACGGCGACAATCTAAACATGGAAATTTTCGACGCGGTTCGCGCCAACTTGCTCTCCCCAGCCGTCCTCTTCTTCGCGCTCGGCCTCATCGCCGCGCTCACGAAGAGCGATCTGAAATTCCCCGAGTCTCTCTACACCGCGCTCACGATTTACCTGCTCGTCGCCATCGGCTTCAAAGGCGGCGTGGCCATCAACGACGCCGGTCTCGCCAAAGTCTGGCTCCCCGCGCTCGCCGCCATGACGCTCGGCGCGCTCATCCCGCTTTGGACTTATCCATTGCTGCGCTTCGGCGGAAAATTTCCAGCCGTGGACGCCGCCGCCATCGCCGCGCACTACGGCTCGGTCAGCGCCGTGACCTTCATCGCCGCGACGAATTATCTGAAAGCCGTCAACCAGCCTTACGAGAATTACGCCACCGCCTTTCTCGCCGTGATGGAATCCCCCGCCATCCTCGTCGGCGTGGTGCTCGGCAAACTCGCCACCAGCAAAAGTGGCGCGCCCGACATGATCTCGCTCAAGGCCGCGGTGCACGAGGCGCTCTTTGGTCGCAGCATCTTCCTTCTCGTGGGCGCGCTCATCGTCGGCTTCCTCTGCGGCCAGCCCGGCATGGACAAGGTGGAGCCGTTCTTCGTCACGCCGTTCCAGGGCGTGCTCGCGCTCTTCCTGCTCGAAATGGGATTGGTCGCGGGCCGGCGACTTGAAGACTTGAAAAAGGTTGGCCCGTTCCTGCTCGCCTTTGGCGTCGTGATGCCGCTGCTTCACGGCTGCCTTGGTGTGTGGTTCGGTCAGCTCACCGGACTCTCGCTCGGCGGCGCGACCCTGCTCGGCGTGCTCGCCGCGAGCGCCAGCTACATCGCCGCGCCCGCCGCCATCCGCATGTCGTTGCCCGACGCGAACCCGACCTATTACCTCACCGCGTCGCTCGCCATCACGTTTCCGTTCAACATCGCGCTCGGCATCCCGATTTACTTCGCCGTGGCCCGTCGGCTTTACTCCTGAACATGAACACGCACCCGATGAAGCTGGTCACAATCGTCTGCGAGGCCCACGCCCGCGACGCCGTGACGAAACTCCTGCGCGACGCCGGGGCCCACGGCTGGACCCTCTTCGCCGTCGAAGGCGACGGCTCGCAAGGCAAGCGCCCCGCCGACATCCCCGAGTTCGCCAACGTCCAAATCGAAGTCATTGTGAAACCTGAAGTCGCAGAACATTTGCTCGAACGGCTCGGCACAGAATTTTTCCCACGCTACGGGATGATTGCCTTCGAGTCGGACGTGCGCGTCATTCGTGCGGCAAAATTTTAGGCGCCGGGCCATCGCCCGAAACCGCGAACCTTAAACGCCGCCAAACAAATTGCTCATGCGCTCTTTTACCGCTCATCCATCTTGATGAATGGCGACCAGGGGCGTTTGAAGCCTTCGCCAGCGAGTTTCTTCGTCGCGTCGAAGCCGAGTTTGCTGCCGCTGGCGATTTCGCTGGTGGCGTGGTCGAGCACGTCGGACGGGTCCCGCGACTGCGGGGTGAAGAGGCTGTCGCGTTGCGGATCAGTGTTGGCGCAGAGGCGGAAGAGGACTTCGCTGGTGTTGTGCATCCCCACGTCGTCGTCCACGTCATCAGGCCTCCGCTGACGAACCTGCTTTCTTCCCCAAACGCCTCTGTCTAAGATTTTCCGCAATGAACATCCGCGAAACGCAATGCGGTGCCATGGCGCGAACGGTCAAAAGCCACTTAAGACGATTTGTCCCGGTTTTCGCCGCAGCGCTTGTCAGTTCATCTTGCCCTGTCCTGGCACAGTCCACACCACCGCTCGCCTCCGAAGGTCGATGGCAAAAGCTGCACCTGACCGCAGAGTTTTGGGCCGAAGGCGCATGTGTGGCGGATGTGAATCGCGACGGAGCGATGGATGTGTTGT
>JBBQYK010000401.1:0-4314 GCA_038208765.1 Verrucomicrobiota bacterium | reverse complement strand
CGACCTCTGCGGTGCTCGGCGCTTTAGAGACGCGTCGGAAGGGTTACGTCTGCGTCACCGGCGTGCACGGGATCATGGAGGCGCAGGACGACCCGGCGTTTCGGCGCATTCTCAACGACGCATTTCTGGTCACGCCCGACGGCATGCCGCTCGTCTGGCTCGGAAAGCATTACGTCGGGCGCGAAGTCGAGCGCGTTTACGGCCCGGATTTGATGCTCGAAGTTTTCCGGGCCACGCAGGCCACGCCGTTTCGCCACTTCTTTTATGGCGGCGCTCCCGGCGTCGCCGATGCGCTGCGAAGCCGCATGGAATCAGCGTTCCCGGGCGTGCAGGTCGTGGGGACCTACTGCCCGCCGTTCCGTCCGCTCAACGTCGCGGAGCAGGCGGAACTCGTCACGCTGGTCGCGGAGAAAAAGCCGGACGTCATCTGGGTCGGGTTGAGCACGCCGAAGCAGGAGCGTTTCATGGCGGAATATCTGCCGCAGCTCGATGTGACGCTGATGGCCGGAGTCGGCGCGGCGTTCGACTTCCACTCGGGCCGCGTGCGGCAGGCTCCGCGCTGGATGCAGCGCGCTGGAATGGAGTGGTTTTTCCGCCTTTGCTGCGAGCCGCAGAGGCTGGCCCGACGCTATCTCGTGAACAACCCGCTCTTCCTCTGGCGCATCGCCGGACAGCTCTCCGGCCTGCGGAAATATCCGCTTGAATGAGCACATGACCTGCGGACATTGGGCGCTCTCTCAACCCCGAACACAGTCTCTAAAATGAACAAAACTCTCGTTTGCGGCGCCGGTGGATTCATTGGCGGTCACCTCATTGCCGACCTCCGCCGTCAGGGCCACACGAACCTCCGCGCGGTCGATCGGAAGCCGCTCGCCGAGTGGTATCAGCGGTTCGATGATGTGGAAAATTTCCACCTGAACATGGAGCGCCTCGAAGACTGCGAGAAGGTCGTGAAAGGCGCGGATATCGTCTATAACCTCGCGGCGGACATGGGCGGGATGGGTTTCATCGAGCTGAACAAGGCGCTTTGCATGATCACCGTGCTCATCAATACGCACCTGCTGCTCGCGGCAAAAAAGTTTGGTGTGAAGCGTTTCTTTTATGCCTCCAGCGCGTGCGTCTATAACGGTGACAAACAGAAGGATCCGAACCACACGGCTCTCAAGGAAGAGGACGCGTATCCCGCGCTTCCCGAGGACGGATACGGATGGGAGAAACTTTTCAGCGAGCGCATGTGCCGGCATTTCCGCGAGGACTTCGGCATCGCCACGCGCGCCGCACGCTACCACAACGTCTATGGCCCGCATGGCACCTGGACGGGCGGACGTGAAAAAGCGCCGGCGGCGATTTGCCGCAAGGTCATTCAGGCCAAGCTCTCCGGGAAACACGAAATCGAAATCTGGGGCGACGGCCAGCAGACGCGCAGCTTCATGTATATCGATGACTGCCTGCTCGGCACGCAGCGCATCCTGAAGAGCGACATTCTGGAACCGATCAATCTCGGGAGCAGCGAACTGGTTTCCATCAACCAGCTCGTGGACATCGTCGAGGGCATCGCGGGCGTGAAGCTGAAGCGCAACTACAACCTCAGCGCACCCAAGGGTGTGAACGGCCGAAACAGCGACAACACGCGCATCAAGCAACTGCTCGGCTGGGAGCCGTCCACGCGCCTGCGCGACGGGCTGGAAAAAACTTACGCGTGGATTCACGAGCAGATCGTAACCGGCGCGCGCGACAAGTCGGCCCCGGCACTCGCCTACGCCTGACGGTTGGTGGAACGCCTCGCGCTGTGAGGCGTTGAGTTCCATGACATCGCCTCGCAGCGCGAGGCTTACCACCTTTCCCCTTCACACCCGTTGCAGCACGCGCACGCCGCGCGGCGGGATCTGGCACTGGCCCTGGACGAGTTCTCCGGTGAGCAAATCACGGCGCGCGCGCGGGCCGAGGTCGGCGAATTGCAGCGTGAGGTTGTGGTTCAACAGAAAGAGGAACTCGCCGTTCTCGTTCGCGCGTGTCGTGGCTTCCACGCCGGCGGGCACGCGCATCGGCGGACGCACGCCGCAGTCCACGCAAATCTCCGCGAGGAACGAACGCAGGAACGCCGGCTCCGGCTGTGTGCCCACATAATAAGCGAGTCCGCGCCCCACCGCGTTACGCGTGATGGCCGGACGGTGCGCGTAAAAATCTTCGGTGAACGAAGCCATTGCTTCCGCGCCTTCGAGGAAAATCAAATCCGCCCACAGCGAACAGCGCGCGCCGCGCAGCGACGTTTTGATGTGGCGCACCTGGCTGCCAAACACATCGAATTCTTCGACGCGCAGGCCGAGCAACTGGCGGAACGCCGCCGGGTAGCCACCGGGCAAGACGCGATCACTCGCGTCCACCAGACCGCTGAAGTAGGTGGTGAGAAACGTGCCGCCATTATCGACGAATGCCTGGAGATTTTCCGCGACGCCGGGGCGCACCAGATGCAACGCGGGCGCGACAACGAGTTTGTAGTTCGTGAGGTCAGCCTCGGGCCGGACGATGTCGATGGGCACGTCCGGCTCGAACAGCGCGCGGTAGTAGCTGCGGACGATTTCCAAGTAGTTCAGGCGCGCGGGCTGCGAGTCCAGTTCCACGGCCCAGAGATTTTCCCAGTCGAGCATGAGCGCGACTTCCGCCCGCGTGGTCGCGCCCCGGACGATGGCGAGCTTTAGCAAGTCCGCGCCGATCTGACTGGCCTCGGCGAAGGCGCGCGTCTCGGTGAAGCCGTGCGGCAGCATCGCGCTGGCAAATTTGTCCGCGCCACCGGCGGGCGCGCGCCAGCGGGGGAACATCACGCCCTCCGTGCCGTGCGCGAGCGCCTGCGTGATCCACAGGCGCATCTGGCCGGGACGCGGCACCGCTTGATGCGCGCGCGCCGGATCGCGGACGGACGCGGGACGGAAGATCCAGGGTTTGCCACCGCCCAACCCGCGCTGCACGTCGCAGGCGAAGGCGAGGTCCGCTGGGTCCGCATCAAGCGGATCGGGACTGGCACTGAAGGAAACGAAATCCGTGTGTTGCGCCAGCGCGAAGCCATCAAGCGCGGTCACGAGTCCGTGCGAGCCGGTGATGCAGGCGGTAACGGGAATTTCCGGCGTGAGTTCGCGCAGCACTTTCTTCTCGTGCAAAAAAACGCCGAGCCAGGCGTCGCTCGTGCAGCGGCGGCCGTCGAGTTCCTGCGCCGGAGCAGAACCGTGGTGTGGCGCGCGCGGGAGCAAGATTTCTTCCCAACGGTGAAAGACGCCGCCGTGGTGTGCGGTGCTCCAGTGCTCGTTCACCGCGTCGAGCGTCTGGTAGCGCGACTGTAGCCAGGCGCGGAAATGCGCGGCGCAATATTCACACCGGCACGGGGCCGAAGATTCGACGTCCAGGTTGACCTGCCAGAAAGCCAGCGCCGGATGCGCGCCGATGCGTCCGGCGATCTCGCGCACGAGGCGGGCGGCGTGTTCGCGTTGGACGGGGCTGTTCGGGCAGAGCGAAGACGATCCATTTTCGCGCTCGGAAAAAGCGGCGGGAAACAGTTCACGAAACCACGGCGGCGGGAGGTCGGTCGCGGTGGAAATCCCGGCGACCATCTCAAACTCGTGGAGCAGGTTCAGCGCGCGTTCGAGCCAGTCGAGATCGAACCGGTCGGGCGCGGGCTGGAGCTTTGACCAACTGAGCGTGCCGAGCGTCACACAGTTCACGCTGGCGCGGCGCATGAGGGCGAGGTCTTCCACCCACAACGCTTCCGGCCAGGCCTCGGGCTGGAAGTCGCCGCCGTAAATCAGTTGCGAAAGTTTGGACGCAATCATGTTCGCCGGATGTTCGTTGGGAACATGGCGCGCGGGCGCGGCGCGGCAAAGGAAAAAGCTGGGCGGAGGCAACTGATGAGTTGGTTCCGTGTGTGGCGTGGCGTCTTTCCGCCGGGCTGGAAGCCACGGCTCACGGGCGGGCAGGATGCGCGCCGCCACCATTCGGAGCGAGGCAAAGAAAAAGGCGTCCGGAAAACCGGACGCCTGGGAAAGAGGAAAAAAGTTACTGCTTGGCGACAATCTGCTTCGAGACAATCAAATCCACCGGCTCGCCGGGGATGAGGCCCATGTCCGCCGGAACAGACACGGAGAAGGGCAGACCGAGTTCGACTGGCACTCCGAGCTGCGCCGGGATGAGCGTGGGCGTGATCATTTCGAGCTGTCCGCTGACTTCAAGGACGACGCCCTGCGCCTGCTCCCGTTTGGTGGAGAGGCGGCGGATGGTGACGATGTCGCCCTGCTTGGGCACTTCGCTGAAGGGCTTGCGGACGTA
>JBBQYK010000400.1:0-4351 GCA_038208765.1 Verrucomicrobiota bacterium | reverse complement strand
CCAGACCGAGCCGCCCGTGGGCGAATCCAGTCCGGCGCAGAGGCCGAGCAATGTCGTCTTGCCGCTGCCCGAGGGGCCGACGATGGCGCAAGTCGCGCGCCGGGCCAGTTGAAAGCTCACGTTGTCCAGCACCGTGAGACTGCGCCCGCCGCTGGCGTAGGTGCGCGTGAGATTTCGCGCCTCTAAAATCACGCCCGCCTCCGCTCGATTCGTCGTTGTCACGCGGCCAGTCTGTCGAGGGCGGCAGAATTTCCCGCAAGTTATTTTTCCGAAACCTGGGCCGGCCTCGGTCTCACGAGCAGATGTAGCAGGCCGCCACCTTGCGAAACAATTCGAGATCGCCAATCTGTGCGGCGAGCGCTTCGCGCGAGCGCGTCTTCCAGAACCCGCCTTCGTCGTGGACGCGCACCTGGACGCTGGATCGGCGCCACAAATCCAGCAACAGGATGATCCGCTCGTGGCAGCGGACAAAATGGTCCAGCCCATGTTCGGCGGCGTACATGGTTTTGCAAAAATCGTGCAACTCCCAGCGGCTGTTGCGGCGCGGGCGGCTGATGCGAGGCCACGCGCCGGGATTGCGAGGCCGATGGCGCATGAGACCAAACACCGCCGTCGCGCAGCCTTCGCCGGGCCAGACTTCCACCAGCCAGCCGGTGGTGCCGCTTCCGCCCACGCCGCGGCGATGCACTCCCCAGCGCGTTTGGAAAAACTCCGGCGCATCCCGGTCGCCATCGCACGACCTCAGCACCTGGCCGACGTGGGCGCAGCCGATTTCTTGCGCGAGCCGGGCCGTGCGTTGCACCAGGCGGTGCACCGATTCATCGCGCAAAGTCCAACGGGCCTGGAACGAGTATTTGATGGTGAGTCCCATAATTTTTCGCCCAGCCTGCACGCGGGGGTGGGACAAATACGGGGGGAGGTGCGGACTATTTTTGACCGCCCTCGACCAGCGCGATTTCCTCCGGCGTGAGTCCGTAGAGGTCATAGACCAGTGCGTCAATCTGCTGGTCGGTGGCGGTGACGGCATTTTGCAGCGTGGCTTTTTCCCCGGTGCCCGTGGCGGCGCGGAGCCTGGGCATCAAGGCCAGTTGCTTCTCCACCAGCAGGACCAGCTTGTCGTGGCGGGTTTTGTCGGCGGGCTTGGTGAAATCAATTTTCCGAACGGGAACTTGAGCAAGGCTGAAGATGGTGACTTGAGGAAACGACGCTTTGAAGTCGGCGAACATCGTCCGCCAGAAGTAGGCCGTTAGCTTGGAGTTGATGATGGCCAGTAAATACTTCTCGTCGGTCAGTGACGCCGCCCGAACAGTGAAGATGTTCGCCGTTACTGCGAATGGTTCGGCAAGGAGCGTGGCCGTCGGTTCAGTTCCAATCTGTCGGATCACGATCTTGTGCGCGGCCAGGTGAACCTCCCGGTCCCAGCAGCCTCCGGCCTTGTCAGGCCGCTCAAATCGAACGAACTCCGCAGGCGCTTGCACAGCATAGCGGTTCACGTCCGTGCCCGTGAGAATCGGAACATGGGAAGCCAACGTCTTCCGTGGTGAGAAATACTTGGCCCGATCGCCGGTGACGAGGCCGCGATTGATGGTGCCGATTGTTTTCAACGTGGCGCATTTGCTGGTCAGTCGCTCGATGAGCGGCGCGTTGGTTTCATTCAGCAGAATGTTCCAGGTGGCGCCCGGCAGATTCTGGAATCGCCTTTGCTTGGTGCGACCGAATCTTGCTGGAGCCGCCGCAAAAGCCGCGCTCAATTCTGAAGTCGTCCGCACTCCGTTCTCGGCGCGAGCCTTGGCGTCGGTTTCAGAACGGAAGATGACGACCGAGGTATGCACGTCCGCATCTTCAAACACCCGGCCTTGAGCCACGGAAATATTTTGCAACGCGCACCGTTCCATCAGCCAGCGTCGCAGGCTTTCGGCATAGACGTTGTTCAGCAGCGTGGTCGGCACGATATGGCCGTGGTAGCCACCGGACTTCAGGAGGGTGACGCCCCGTTGCAGGAACAGGTGGAACAATTCGATTTTGAACTCAGCGGCAACGTAATGCTCCTTCAAGTAGGTGAGTTCTTCCGGTTCTGTATTGTGCGGTTGAAGCATCCGGTAAGGCGGATTCCCCACCACCGCATCAAACCCGCCCGCCTTCATGATCGCCGCGAACTGCACCCGCCAGTCGAAGGCGCGGACGCGCACGAGGTCTTCGGGCATCATCGAGAAATCAGAGGCGATGAGCGAGTTGCCGCATTTGATGTTGTCCTGCAAGGGCGGGAGAATCGCCTCGTCGCCGCCGAACAAATCCTGTTCGCGCTCCAGCGTGGCGGTGGTCTCGCCTTCCAGCATTTTTAGATAGAGCGAAAGTTGCGTTACCTCCACGGCCTGCGGGTCGAGATCCACGCCATAGACTGTCTCGCGCAGAATCCGGCGCTTGAGCCGCGCGGTGAGGTGGACGGTGTTGGTTTCCTTTTCCAGCCAGCACCAATCCTTCTTCCGTTGGTCCGGGTGGTCGGTGAGCCATTGCTCCCAATGTTCGCAGACGCGCTCGAACACGCGGAGCAGGAAGCTGCCGGAGCCGCACGCGGGATCGAGGAAGCGGAGCTTGAGGGATTCCTCGGGCTTCTTTCCTTCCAACACTTTGCCCACGGTCTGCTCGACAATGTATTCGACGATATAGCGCGGCGTGTAATAGACGCCGCCGGCCTTGCGCACCTCCGGCTTTTCCTCGATGACCGCCCCGCGCCCGTGCGGACGGACGACCTTGCCGAGAAAGCGTTCGTAAATCGTGCCGAGGATTTCCACGGCCACGTAACCAAAATTGTAGCCCTCCGTGTCCTTGCAAATGTTGTCGAGAAACTCCGCCAGCCAGCCGTCGCCCACGACAATTTCCTCGCTGAAGTGCGGCTTGAAGAGGTTGCCGTTGAAGAAGGGGACATGGGAAGGCGGGCGGCGGTCGAGCGCGCGGATGTGGCGGACAATGGAGTCCCACAGCGAACCGCGTGGTGCCGTCAGGCCGCTGCCGCCCCACGAGGCCGGCGGTTCCTCCCGCACGGGCATGGCCCCCTGCGGCTGGCGCTTCTTCCATGTGTCGAGCAGTGATTCGAGCCGGGTGCCCATGTCGATGCCGCGTGCTTCGGAGATGCGGATGAACAAAAGGCGGTCGAGGATGCACTGCACCGCTTCGTTGAGGCGCGTGCCTTCCTCCCAGTTTTCCCGCTCGTTGTGCCGGAGCAGATCCGAAGCGAGAGAGCGGCGCTGGCCGTCGAGGAAGGTGAGGAAGACATGGTCGAAACTGCGCGTCGGGTCGGGGCGAATTACCCACTGGTTCTTGCCGATCTTCAGCGGCTTCTTGGGCAGCGCCTGGACCGTCCGGTCAATGACGCCGCCCGCCACGTGGTCGCGCGCCAGCAAATCCCATAGCTCGTGCGCCCTGGTGGCGTAGTCACGGAACGAGTAAGTCTTCCAAAGTCCGGCGCGCGGCTCGTCCTCCTTCGGCGGCCCGCCGACGATGTAAAGGTGCAGCTCCTCAAAATCCGTCAGCACGGCGAGCGGCACGCCAATGGTCCACGCGTCGCGCTTGGCCTGGTGAGCGTGACCAGGAAGTTCCTCGGCGGGCTTCTTGGCCTCGCAGATGAAACGCGGCCGGCGGTGGGTCCGGAAAAGATAGTCGGCGCGATGGGTGCCCGTCCGGCTTTCCACGATGACTTCGCGATGGGCGGGAATCAGCCCGGCCTTGTTCTCCATGTCCCAGCCGAGGGCGGCGAAGAAAGGAGTGATGAATTCAGTGCGCGTGTTGGCCTCGTCGTAGCCGGGGCCTTTGTAGTGCGCGAGGTTCTTCTCGAAGATACTGACCAGCCGACCCAGTTCGGCCTCGAAGTGTTGAAAGCTGGCGGCGGCGGACATCGGCGAATGATTGAACAGCGTCGCGAGCAGCGGCAACGAGAATTGTCGCCCGCGCGTGCTGAAACTCCGGCTGGCTGTCGCCCTTTAATTGGCAGACGTTGTGGGCATGTTTGAGTGGCATCACAAGTTGTTCGCGCGGTGCGCACGGGCCGGACTGATCATGGCCTGCTGGCTCGCGATGAGCGCGCTGCTCGTCGCGGCTGAGGCGGAGCGCAAGACGGTGGTGGTCTTGGGCGACAGCATCGCGGCGGGTTACGGCGTGGAGGCGGCGGAATCTTTTCCCGAAATTTTGCAGAGGCGCATTGAGGAGAAAAAGCTGCCGTGGGAAATCGTGAACGCCGGCGTGAGCGGCGACACCACGGCGGGCGGCGTGCGCCGGATGCCGTGGCTGCTCAAGCGGCGCGTGGATGTGCTCGTCATCGAACTCGGCGGCAACGACGGCCTGCGCGGTCTCGCGC
>JBBQYK010000399.1:0-4361 GCA_038208765.1 Verrucomicrobiota bacterium | reverse complement strand
GCGCCATTGGGGACATTGTTCAGGAAGAGGGGCCGATAATTGCCGTCGTTGGAGATACCGAGATAGCCGTTCAGCATCTTGCGGTCAGGAGTGCTCAGTCCGGCACCACTACCCCATTGCTCGTCGGCACTGTAAGTAATCGTCACCGTAGTCGGCGCGCCATTCGAGTCATTTAAGATGGCATCATTGACGACATTCCCGGAGAGGTTGTTCCAATTGCCGCGCGGTACCACACCTGCCACGTCGGTGGACAGCAGCGGAGTCGGGGCCGGCGTGGCCCCGTCGTTACAACACCCTACGAAGTTGATCGAGATATCCGGCGAGGCGCCAACCGCCACTGTGACCAGCAGAAGGTTGAGGAGCGCGAATACCGACAAGGTGAGCTTGCGACGTATTTTGTTCATGGGTTGATGGATTGGAGGGTTCATAACTTTACTTGGGGAGCGAAACATTGAGCGACGGACGCCCACAGGTTGATTCTGATACGGCCAACATCTCCAGCGTTACTTGAAACACAGACCTTTGTCCGCAGAAAGGGACAGTCACAGAGACGGCTAAAATGCTTGGCTGCATGTTGTTTTTGGTTGAGTTCTATTCTTGTCGCCGAACCTTTCGCGTGAGTCAATCGATTAGTGGCGAAAGTGTGAAACTTTTTGAATAGCTTTCATAAGCCTCACCTGACAACGCGTCGAAGAATCCCGGCTGGGTCCCAACAGAGAGGCTTGCTGTTCACCATTCGACAATGACGAGCATTTCAGAAGGCTGCACATGTTCATGGCTGGGGGGCCGACACGGTGATCTCCCGCGCGCCAGGGGGAATTTCTGTGGTGGTGGTTCGTCCACCCGGCCAGCGGACCACGATTTGTTTCCGGTGCCCTAATCCGCCCAAGATCTGCACCGCGCCGTCCTGCGACCAGTAACCGGAGCCGGCGTGAAGTTCGCGCGCGGGACCAAACCCGGTGGCGTCACCCAGTCGCAGCACCGCGCCGATGGCTTGAGGATTCTCGGGCGGGCCAGCCAGCCGGACTCTCAGGCCCGGACGCGCGCGCGTGTTGCGAAACAACCTTGCACCCCGGCCGTTCTGACCGACCAACAAATCGACCCGGCCGTCGCCGTCGTAATCCGCGAGGGCCGCGCCCCGTTGGGCACCGAAGATCCGCACGCCGCTCTCGGTCGCGCTCATCGCGGTGAAACCACCATGACCGTCGCCCCGCAGCCACAAGCCGAGGCCGGCATCGAGGCGCGGCACCTCGGTTGGCATGGCAAAGAAATTTTGCGCCAGGAAAATGTCTTCGTGACCGTCACCGTCGAAATCACCAACACAAACTCCAAATGCCGGCGCGAGTTGGGCGAGCACAGGCAGCGCTCGGGCGACAAAGTTCGTGCCGCGATTGAGAAACACGGTCGTTTCGAGACAGGCCGCCGCCAAAACTTTTGCCGCGCCGAATCGTTCGCCCAGAATTTCCTCCACGCTGGCGCGACCGTAGGATGCGTGCGTCGGGTATTTCGCGGCCAGAAACGGGAGCGCCCGCGTCACGAAGTCCAGCCGCCGCTCCGGCACGACCTTCTTCAAGTCCGTGTCGAAAAACGCCTCAATCAGTGGCGTGGAACCGTCACCGGCGAGGTCCCCATAATAAACTTTCAACGGCTGGGAGCGATGGGCCTCCTGGCGGGTGTTCCGACCCCAATTAGAAGCGACAATGTCCATGCGCCCATCGCCATCAAAATCTCCTGCGGCCACTCCGTTCCACCAGCCAGTGAAGCGAGACAACCCCAGCCCGTCCGTCACTTCCTCAAAGTTCCCGCGGTTGTTGTGGAACACCCGCACCGGCCCCCACTCGCAGGCGAGCACGAGGTCAGGCTGCCCATCCCCGTCGAGATCGCTGAACACCGCGCCACTAACGAGACCGAGGCCGGCGAAGGTCTTCGTGTTCGCCACGTCCGGCTCCCAGCGTCCACCCGAGTTGCGAAACACCGCGCTCGAGGCCGGCGCGGGATACCTCCCGGCGATGACTCTGCCGCCCACGAACAGATCCAGATCGCCGTCGCCATCAATGTCCGCGAGCGCCAGCGGGCCGGTGCTCGACTCGAAACCAGGCAGGCGATTGACGGTCATTTTGCCTTTGAGGTCATACTCGCGCACGCAACTGCCGTCGGCGATGCCGTCCTCGTAATTGGCCGCGCCGGCCAGCAGCACGAGCCGGCCCGGAGCCTTCGGCCAACCGAGCACAGTCGTCTGATCGCGCGCCAGGGACTGGTTGAACGGCGGCTGGTTCAGCGCCTGAAATCCGCCGCGTCCATCGTTGCGAAAGACCGAGAGCATCCCGCCCTTGCCGCTCGCGATTACGATGTCGTCCAGACCGTCCCCATCCACATCGCACCAACTCACGCCCGGACCGAGCTGGCTCAATTTTTTCGGCAGCAGCGGCTGGCGCGCGTAATCATCGAACGGTTCCTCAATGTGGGTGTGCTGGAGCAGCGCGCTGACATCCTCGAAGTAGGGCGTCACGCCAGGGGTGGCCTTTGTGTTCACCGCAGGACCGCTGCTTTCCTCGGCAATTTCGTAAAGCTGATTTGCGGCGGCACCATTCACCACCGTCCGCCGGCCGCTGCGCCAGTTGATTTCGATGGTCAGCGCATTCGTCTCGCTGCCGGCGGCGAAAACCCGCATCGCCTGATCGGAGGACAGGTAGCGCCCGCCCGCGATCATTTCCTGCTGTTGCGTCACCGGGCCACCGGACACTTTGATTTTCGCGCCGAGGCCCGCGGTGTCCGGTGCCGCGCCTTTCAACCGCACGGCCAGCCGGGGCGCGCTCGTGTTGTTGCGCAGAATGGTGGCCGGATCGAAGAGGTTGTTGATCACCACGTCGAGGTCGCCGTCGTTGTCGAGATCGGCGAGCGCCAGTCCGTGCGACACGCCTGCGAAATCAAAACCCCACTGCTGGCCGGTCTCCGCGAACGTGAGGTCGTGCTGGTTGCGGAAGGCGACATTGGGCGTGGCCAGGCGCGGAAACAGTTTGCGCACGTCGAACGTGGCCTCGGTCGATTTTAACTGGCCGGCCGCGCGCATGGCCCTGATTTGATTCAGGACGTCCATGGCGCGCGCATCGCGTTGATGTCCATTGGTCACGAGCACATCCTCCCAGCCATCCAGATCGACGTCGAGGAAGGCGGGGCACCAGGACCACTCCGAGGCTTCCAGCCCGGCGAGCGACGCCATTTCCGCGTAAGTGCCGTCGCCACGATTCAGGTAGAGGACATTGCGCGCGTATTGCGGGCGGTTCTCCAGTTCGCCGACGGAGGGAATGTGCGGCCTGCGGTCGGGCAGGAAGTTCATCCGACGCAGATGGTCGCGGCTCAACATGTCCACCACGAAGATGTCGTCGTGCCCGTCGCGATTGATATCGGCGACGTCCACCCCCATCGAGAAGAGGCAGGATTGCCGCATGGCCAGGCGGGGCAGGGCGCGAAACTTCCCTCCGCCCTGGTTGATCCAGATGCGGTCCGGTGCATCAAAATCGTTGCAGACGTAAATGTCCGGGAGTCCATCACCGCTCAAATCGCGAATCATCACCGACAGCCCCCAGTCGAACGGTTGGCGCGTGAGCGGCGCGCCGTCCTCGTTCAGAAACGCGCCGTTGGTGAAGGACATCGGCACGAAGTTGGTCCCGCCCACGTTGCGATAGATCGCGTCCGGTTCCCCCTGCTCGTCGATGCCGCCGGCGGGCGTGACGATGAAACGATTCACCAGATCCGGCTCCAGGCCCGAGCGGCCGTTGAACGAGTTCACGTACGGGCTGCCGTCGGGGCGCTTCTTGAAGAAAAACCGCGCGTTCGGCAAATCCATCAGCGCGAGCGTGCGGTAATTCACCACGTAGAGATCAGGAAACCCATCGCCATCCAGATCGCCAATCCCGAGCGACATGCCGCCGAGTCCGGGATTCAACGGCTGGTTCTTCGTCAGTTCGTTGAAGCGCGCCTTGCCGTCGTTGACGAAGATGCGCGTGCCGTGGCCAATGGTGTTGACGACCAAATCAAGATCGCTGTCGCCATCCAAATCCACCAGCGCCACGCCGGTCGAATCGAGTTTGGGACAGGCCACGCCCGCAGAAGCGGTGATGTCTTCGAAGCGCCAGTTACCGAGATTGCGGAAGAGCACATTCGAGCCATCGAGCCGGCTGAAATACAGATCGCAGAGGCCGTCGCCATCCACGTCGCCTGCCGCCACGCCGGAGCCGTTGAACAGAATCTGGTTCGTCCGGGAGCGGGCCTCGGCGACCTGGTTGATGAAGCGAATCCCGGTGGCATCCGGCGGCATGGTCGTGAAACCGGCGCGCCCACCCGGCGCGACCGTCAGCGCC
>JBBQYK010000398.1:0-4371 GCA_038208765.1 Verrucomicrobiota bacterium | reverse complement strand
GGGCAGATTAGCGTGGCGCGCCTGACCAATCCGGTGGACATCGGGAAAAGCGTATTCAAAACCGTCTGGTCACCGCCCGTCGGCCAGGCGTATTCCAAGAATGTCTGGGCTCCGGAACTGCATTATCTCCGCGACAAATGGTATATCTACATCGCCGCCGATGATGGCAACAATGATCACCATCGCACGTACGTTCTGGAAGGCACCTCGCAGAATCCACAGGACGCGTTCGTTTTCCGGGGCGAATTGAAATTGCCGGAGGACCGTTGGGCCATTGACGGCAGCGTCTTTACCTTCAGCAACCGGCTGTTTTTCATCTGGTCCGGCTGGGCGGGCAGCAGCAATGTGGACCAGCGCATCTACCTCGCCGAATTGTCCGACCCGTTGACGGTGAAAGGCGGACGCGTTTGCCTTTCGGTTCCCGAACATGATTGGGAAAAACGTGACGGTCCGCCGTCCATCAATGAAGCACCGCAGGCGCTCCAGCATGACGGCCGTTTGTTCATCATCTATTCCGCCGCCGGCAGTTGGGCGGATAACTATTGCCTCGGCCAGTTGGCCTTCACCGGTGGTGACCTGTTGCGTGCGGAATCTTGGGTGAAGAAACCCGCGCCCGTGTTCTCGCGGACCAAGGATGTGTTCGGCCCTGGGCACTGTTGCTTTGTGAAGTCACCGGATGGCACGGAAGACTGGATCATCTATCACGCCGCAAAACATTCCGGTGCCCGCTGGAACCGCAATTTGCGCGCGCAGAATTTCGTCTGGCAGGCGGATGGGTCTCCGGATTTTGGTGTGCCGGTGTCGTCCGGGGTGCCATTGCCTGTGCCGGCGGGCAGGACAATAAAGCGCCCTTGATTCGTTCCCTGATAATTTCATGAAACCGATCCAAGGTTACCATCTCGTCAAACCAGACGATTTGCACTGGCGGCCATCCAACCTGATGAAGATCCCGAACGCGGATTTTTTGGAGCGCACTGGCAGCGAGAATCTCGGCGCGCGGCTTTGGCGGTTGCCGCCCCGTAGCGCGAACACGCTGCATAAGCACATCCGGGCGGAGGAATTTTATTTCGTCCTGGAAGGCACGGGCCGCCTGCGCGTGGGCGACGAGACGTTGACGGTGCCGCGCCACGGCGGTGTGCTGGTCGGGCCGGACCAGTTGCGTCAGGTGTTCAACGACACCGACACCGAGGTCCTCTGGCTCATCATCGGCGCGCCGGAGGAACTTGAATTTCTCCAAGGCTCAAATTCCACCCAGATGGACCTCTCGCTCATCTATCCGGTTGACCCGACGCAATTGCCCAAGGAACTCGCCGGCGTGGACTGGCCGCCGAAAGGTTGAGCCTCAAGGTTGGCTCGCCCTGCGGGATTACCTTGGGGCTGCACTTAACTGGATTTCTGCGCGGTGTTCTTTCCAGACCGCCAATCCCTCGATGCCGTAGGTGATTTTAGTCGGAAAGTTGGTTAACCAGAGTCCGAGCGGAGCGCAGGTCGGGGGCGAAGCCGGAGACGCCGAGTTCGGCGCTCAGTGCGGGCGCGGCACGAAAGGCCGCTCCGCCCAGGATGATTCGCGGTGCCCGCTCGGCGAATTTCTGCCGCACGTCCTCAATCAGCCGTCGCACCTTGGGCACGTTGAAAATCATCGTGGCGGAGATGCCGAGCACGGTGGGTTGATGTTCGGCGATCGCGCTCAGAATGCCGTCGTGCGGCATGTTGGTGCCGAGGAAACGCACGTCCCAGCCGTCGGCTTCGAGGAGATCGGCCACCATGTTGGCACCGACTTGATGGAGTTCGCCCTCCACGCCGGCGATGATCATCTTGCCGCGGGCGACATCGGACGGGGCGAGCCGGGAATACATTTGCGCGACGACGTATTGCGTGATGGCGGTGGCCATGTGTTCCTCGGCGACGGTGATTTGATTCGATTCCCAGCGGCGGCCCACTTCGTAAAGCGAGTTTTGGAGAATCTCGACATAAACGTCCGGCGCGCTGTGCCCCTCGCGCAACGCCTCGAGCGCCACATTCAAAGCCGCCTTGCGCTGCCCCTTGAGGATGGCCTCCACAAAAACACTTTGCGCCAGCGCGAGACTCGCCGGGGCGGACGTCGCAGGCGCGGACGTTGACGCAGTTTCCGCCGTCGCTGCGCAAGCGGCCTCGACAAAGGACGCCACGCAATCGCGCTCAACCTCCGAAAGACCCGCCCCGCACGCCTGACCCACCTGCCGCAAATTCTCAGCAACGAATGCCGGGGCGATACCGCGCGAGCGCAGGACGTTGGTCGTCCAGCGGGCGTAGTTTTCAAACGTCGCCACCGCCCCCGTCTCGATGGCACCCGCCAAAAAGTCCACGTGATACGCGGCGTCCTCCAGTCCGCGCTGGCGTCCCTTTTCACCGTAGCGGACAAGCCAGTCGGGATGGCGTTGGAAAAATTCTTCCGTGACGGTTTCGGCGACGGCGGATTTGTGGCGGCGCAAGGTTTCGGCCAGCGCGACCCGTTCAACGTGAGGCAGGGGATTCATAAGGCGCTTAAGCAGTGGATTCCATTTCGAGTTCCATTTTCTTCATCGCTTGATCGGCGCAAGGGGGACAGTAGCCGTGGCTCAGGAAAATCTTGTGCTTCACCAGATACGCGCCCACCTCCTCCCATTTGGTGTCGGTGGTCCGGATTTTTCCGCATTCCATGCAGGTGTTGATGAGTTGCTGCACGGTTTGGAGATGTTCGAATGAGAGGGTGAGGTTGTTAAGCGTGCTGGTGAGCGTGACGTTTTCCTGGGCCAGCACGGCCACTTCGTCTTTCGCTGCGGGTGAGGGCGTGGCCGCCGCCTTTTGGCTGGCCGTGAGTTGCGCGAGGCGCTCCATCAATTTGCGATTGGAGATGACCAGATTGTGATGGGCGGCCGCATTGGCGACCATGTCCAAGAGTTTTTCCGTATCCCAAGGCTTGGTCAGGTAATAATACATCCGCCCTTCATTCACCGCCTGGACGACGGCCTGGATGTCCGAGAAACCAGTGAGCAGCACGCGAAAGGTTTCCGGACTGATGCCCGCAGCGCGGGCCAGCAATTCCGCGCCCGTGGTCTTGGGCATCCGCTGGTCTGTCAGCACGATGGCGATGTCGTTTTTCTTCAGGATGTCGAGGGCCAGTTCGACGTCATCGGTGCCGAAGACGTGATAGTCGCGCCGCAACAAGTCCGTCAGGCTTTCCACGATTTGCGGTTCGTCGTCCACCACCAGCACGCCGGGTTTGGCCACGCGGCCGAGTTCAATTAGCATAGGTTTGTCTTTCGTTGTGGGTTCAATGTTATCACATGGAGTCTCCGACGTGAGGAGTCGGAAGGTCTGGCCGAATCGGAGCGGTCCGCCTCCTCACGTCGGTGGCTACCCAGTTTGAAATGCGTCCTCATCATTTCATTTCGCGTCCACCGGCGGACGGGCTGGAGGGTGGAACGGCACCTCGATCGTCACCGTCGTTCCTTGTCTAAGATCGCTGCTGATTTTGATTTCGCCGTGGTGCGCGGTGACGACTTGATGCGCGATATGCAGGCCGAGGCCCATGCCGGTGCCGACGGGCTTAGTGGTGAAAAATGGATCGAACACGCGCGCCAGATTTTCCGGCGCGATGCCCTCGCCAGCATCCGCGACCTGAATGACGCAGCGATCGTCCCGGGCGAACGTAGAAACCGTCACCGTCTGCCCCGGGCGGCTGGCTTGGATGGCGTTGGCGACCACGTTGCTGATGGCCTGGTTCAAGTGGCCGGGCGCGCAGGAAAGCGGCGGCAGTGCGGCGAGGTTGGTTTCAAGTTTGACCTGATGTTCCGCCACCAGCGGCGAGAGGAAGCGCAGCGTGGACGTGATGGCGTCCGTGAGCTCGCAGGGCTTGAAGCCATCTTCGTCCAGCCGGGAGAAGGTGCGGAGATCCAGCACGATGCGCTTCACGCGCTCCAGACCTTCGAGGTTGTCGGCGATCTTTTTCGGCACCGTGCGGGCGAGATAATCGAGATCCATTTCTTCAAACTTCTCCGCCAGTTGCGCGTGGATCGTGGGCGCGGCGATGGCCAGTTCGGGCAGCGACGCTTTCACCACTTCGGAAAACGCGAGCAGATCCTGAAAATCGCGGCGCAGCGTGGCGCTGTTGCTCGTGACGAACGCCACCGGGTTGTTGATCTCGTGCGCCACGCCGGCCGTCATGCGGCCCAGCGATGCCATTTTTTCCGAATGCACCAGCAGCGACTGCGCGGATTTCAACGCGGCGAGCGCGCGTTCCAGTTCGCGGCTTTTGCGGGCGTTCTCGCGCGTGAGCGTGGCGAGTTCGTTGTTGAGCTGGAGCGTTTGCTCCTGGAACGCCTCGTCCTGCTTGCGCGGCGGCTCGCCGAT
>JBBQYK010000397.1:0-4377 GCA_038208765.1 Verrucomicrobiota bacterium | reverse complement strand
AATTGCATTCTGCTGTATCGCGGATTTTCAATCCGCAGGCTGATCGAACTTCCAACGCCTTCGCCCTCGCCGACGCCCTGCCGAATGCAATTCGGCGATACCGCAGATTACAAATCTGCGCTACGACTGACCGCCACTTCCAATCACCCCCCCCAACGGCCCGCACCTTGACCGCCTGCCGCTCCGCCGCTAACCATCCGCCCATGAAACTGACCTGGAAAGATCACGAGGAAATCGCGTGGGCGCTGCTGGACAAGTTCCCGGATCAGGATCCGCTCAAGCTCAGTTTTCCCAAGCTGCACAAAATGGTCTGCGAACTGGAAGGGTTCGGCGACCGGCCCGACGCTTCAAACGAAAAGGTTTTGGAGAACATCCAAATGGCGTGGTACGAGGAGAAGAAATGACAGGTTCCGAATGACGAAGGGCCGACCTCGCCTTCCATTCGCCATTCGTCATTCAAACACATGAGCACCAAACAAATCATCAAACCCGCCGCCTCGCCCGCCGCCGTCGGCCCTTACAACCACGCGGTGCGCCTCGGCGATCTGCTCTTCTGTTCCGGGCAGATTCCGCTCGACCCGGCGACCGGCCAGTTGGTGAGCGGCGACATTAGCGCGCAGACCGAGCGCGTGCTGGAAAATGTGCGGGCCATTCTCGCGGATCAGAAGCTCACCTTCGCGCAGGTCGTGAAGGCTACGGTGTTCATGACCAGCCTCGGGGATTTCGCGGCGATGAACGAAGTCTATGCGCGCTACTTCACGGCGGACTTTCCCGCGCGCTCCACGGTGCAAGTCGCGGCGCTGCCCCGCGGCGCGGCGGTGGAGATTGAAGTCGTGGCGCACTACTGAACGGCGCTGAACGGGAGGCCCCGTCCGTCACTTCGCCGCCGTCACCGCACCATCCACACGGCGGAAATTCAACGTGCGGTCGAAATCCTTGAGCGGCTTGCCGTCCACTTCCACCCAGCCGCGAAGCACCAGGTCGGGGCGCACGGCGGATTTCGGCTCCAGATCAAAGTCGCGGCCTTCCGCCCATTCGAGGCGGTGGTCGTCCATGCCGCCGAACCAGTCGCCAATCTGCTCCGGCTTCGTCGCATCCGCCGAGGAAATGTCCAGCGGCACCCAGCCCAGGCCGGGCGCGTAAAAATTCGGCCAGCAGCGATAGCCCGGATCGTGGTCCTTGCCCTCGTTCTCGATCTTCAACCGGCTGCCAAACATCAGGCGGCACGGGATGCCGCGCGCCCGGCAAAGCGCGATAAACAGCGCGTGCTGATCCGTGCAGCAGTCGCCCGTGCCCGACAGGCATTCCATCGCGTCGCCCAGGCATTTGCCCTTCGGCATCGGGCCGAACTTCGAGTAGTGATCGCTCTTCTCGACCACGTAATCGAAAAACTTCCGCGCCTGAAGGACCGGGTTCTTTTCGTGGCCCGCGAGATCATCCGCGAGGTCCTGAAGTTTCTGCGTGACCTCCATGTGCTTCTCGTCCTTCCGCAATTCGGCGGCGAAGACGCGCCGGTGCTGCTCGGTCAGCGGCGTGGCCTTCATCGCCATCGCCATCCCGCTCACGGAGCGGCGCACCACGGTGAATTCCGTCACGATGCGCAACGGCACGTTCGTGTCCGCCGCCACCTCCGCGTGCAGCCACGAACGCCCGTAGCGCGGGTCGCGGGTGATCTTCAGCGTCGCGGGCGCTTCCACCACGCGGAAGTCCGTGACCTTCTGCTCAGGCCGATCCTCCGGCATCCAAAACCATCCGCGCACCTGCTTCGCGCCTTCGGGCAGGCTCCTGACGGTGAAAGTCTGGCGCACGGTGTACGTGGTGTCCGCGTGGAGCGAGCCGACGGAGATGAAGCCGGCCAGAGCCGCCAGAAACAGGGTGCAAGAATGTCTGATCGTTGTCATGGGTGGCCGAGTGACTAACAGGCCGGGCCGGGCTTGCCATCGCATTTTGGGCGAAGCCGCCTTGCTGAGGGGTGAAGGGCTGGAGGGCGTGGGCGAAAAGATGGGCAGAGCGATGTTGACGCGACTGTTTCAGTGCTCTGCGCGAAATGCCGATCCCGGAGGGGTGAACCTAAGGTTGCTCACGCGAGTCAAGTCGTCATATTGCCCGTGTTTCAAGGGGCCGGTGCGTTGCCGTGTTACTCCTGCACCCGTAGTTTAAAAGAATAATGACCAATCCTTTTTCAAAAATACTTTTGCTGGTCTTCGCGTCTCTTTGGGGCGCGGCCACAGGGTGGGCCGCGCTTTCTCCCGGGGCCGATTTTGACCTGCGCCGCTGGAAACTGACCCTGCCCGTGGACGTGTCCGGCGGCCTGGCCGGCTCGCCTGCGGAAATCAAATATCCGCAGCTTCAGACCTACACGAGCCAGTTCTTTTACACCGGGACGGACGGCGCGATGGTTTTCTGGTGCCCGGTCATCGGCGTCACAACCAGTGGCGCGACGGCTCCGCGCACGGAACTGCGTGAACTGATCAGCGGCACAGACTCCAGCGTGAACTGGACGGCGGACGGCACGCACATCTTGCGCGGACAATGCCGCGTCACTCAGCAGCCCGACACCGGCGACGTCATCATCGGCCAGGTGCATGGCTATCCGGTGCAGCGACTGGTGAAAGTGCAGTATGGCAACGGCCGCGTGCTGGTCTATATCCGCAAAAGTTTGACCGTCAGCGGCGACGCCAAGTTCACCCACAACGTCGGCGCGAATGCGCTCATCGATTACGAAATCAAAGTCGTGGACGGCGTGGCCACCGTCACGGTGAACGGGGTCGCCAACAGCCATGATTTCGTGGCCAGCGATCCCAGGTGGGGGACGGACAGCACGTTCTATTTCAAAGCCGGCGCGTATTTGCAGGACAACGCCGGGTCCATTACCGAAGGCGGGCGTGTCTCCTTCTATCAACTCTCCGTCACTCACGGCACGGTTGAGCCGCCGGTGCGACCCGCCATCACGACGCAGCCGATCAGCCAGACGGTGGCGGCGGGAGCCAGTGTCACGCTCAACGTGGCGACTACCGGCACCGCGCCGATGACTTTTCAATGGCGCACCAACGGCGTGAACTGGTCGGGCCGCACCAACGCCTCGATCACCCTCACAAATTTCCGCACCGCCGATCAGCGGGGCTACGACGTGCGGGTGTCGAATGCCGCCGGCTCTGTGACCAGTGCGGTGGCGAGTTTGTATTTGAATGCGCCCACGCGCTTCCTGCAATCGCAGCGAACGGGCGGCGTGTTCACCACGACCTTCTTGGGCGTCGCCGGCAGCAACTACGTTTTTGAAACTTCGACCAACTTGCAGACGTGGGCACCGGTGACAACAGGCAGTTCCGCGCGGGGTATCCTGCAATTCAATCACACGAACACGACTTCGCCGCGACGTTTCTACCGCGTGCGATGATCACGGGATAGGAGCGCGGATCGCCGAGTCCGCGCGTTCGCAGAATTGGGACCACGGAAGACACGGAATACACAGAAGGGGGGTTCGCGTTCTGTGATTCGGTGTCTTTCTGGTTGAACACGCGGACTCCACGTCCTCGTTCCGTTCCCGCTTTCAACTCTCAACCTCCCTGTGGCAGCGTCGCGCGCGTGCGGGCGCGGCTGGATCAAATTCTCGTCGAACGCGGCTTGTGTGAAAGCCGCGAGAAGGCGAAGCGCGCCATCATGGCCGGCGCGGTGCGCGTGAACGGGCAGGTCGCGGCCAAGGCCAGCGAGAACGTGCGCGACTCGGACTGCGTGGAACTGACGGCAGGCGACAAGTTCGTCAGTCGCGGCGGACACAAGCTGGAGCACGCGCTGGATTTTTTTCACCTTGAAGTGCGCGGGTTGACCGCCATCGATCTTGGTGCGTCCACCGGCGGCTTCACGGACTGCCTGTTGCAACGCGGCGCGGCGCGCGTCTTCGCTGTGGATGTCGGGCAGGGACAACTCGCTTGGAAACTGCGACAAGACCCGCGCGTGGTGGTGATGGAAAAAACCAACGCGCGCACGCTGACGCCTGAACAGGTGGAAGCGGTCGCGCTGCGAACGCTTTCGGACTCGCCTCGCAGCGCGAGGCTTCCCACCTTCGCGGCGGATCTCGTGGTCATTGACTGCTCGTTCATCTCGTTGCGGAAGATTTTGCCGCCGGCGATTGCATTGGTGCGGCCCTTGGGTAACGTCGTCGCGCTCATCAAGCCCCAGTTCGAAGCCGGCAAGGAAGAAGCGGATCGCGGTGCGGGCGTGATTACTGATCCGGCGGTTCATGCGCGTGTGTTGCAGGAGTTGGAGCAGTTCGTGGGCGAAATGGCGGCAGTGAAATGGCGCGGCGTGACGGAATCGCCGCTGCTGGGCCCGGCGGGCAACAAAGAATTTCTCGTATTGATTGAAAAGCACGGCTGA
>JBBQYK010000396.1:0-4391 GCA_038208765.1 Verrucomicrobiota bacterium | reverse complement strand
GCCACCCAACTCACGCTCGCGCGCCAGGAGAACACCACGACGAGCAGACTGGTGGTCGCGATGGCGGCCCAGCGGCTCCACGCCACACCACGCGCCATCAGCCAGCCCCAGAGAATCGAGAGCGTGCCGAACGTGCCGCCGGAAATCAGCGCCGTGGCGGCTTTCCCGGGGTTCGAGGCGTAGCCCGCCACCCCACAGGCGATGAGGAAAAGGCCGTAACGGATCATCCATTTGGCAAGTGTGCGCTTCATGTTGGGTCACTTGTTCAATCCGCCGCGAGTCTTGGCGGGGGGCGCGGAAAGCTGGCTCTTCGTTTTCCGCGACCGTTTCGCTTCGCGGCTGGTGATCGTGACGCGGAGCTGCGTCATCGCCTTGATGAACGCGGCCCGGAGCGTGTGGTCCTGGCCTTCCGCAAACACATCCGGGCCTGGGGTGACGAGGTGGACTTTCACCTCGAAGGCAGGGCTGCTGTCCGCTAGATGCCTCAGATTGACGTTGGCCTCGTCAATCTGACGCAACCGGCCCAGGGCCAGGATTTGTTGCTCGACCCACGAATGCAGGACATCCGTGGAGGAGACGCCGAAGTGTTGCACTTTGACTCTCATGTTTCTTGTCATGTGCGAAGAGTATCTGCAATGGCGCGGGCTTCGGACTAGTACGCCTTTCCGAATCGACGTTTAGGTTAATCCGAAGTGCGGACGGGGCGCGGCGATGACTGGTCGTCGAGGATCGTGAGGTTTTGCGCGAGGGGCCTCATGTTACCAATTCCTCGGCCCTGGCTTCACCACGCGGCGGGGTTTTTGCGAGCGGCTGAATCAATACTTTGTCCACCGTGTTCCCGTCCATGTCGAGCACCTCGAAGCGCCAACCGGCGTTGGAGATGCAATCGCCTTCCCGCAGCGCGCGACCGATTCGGTGGGCTACGAATTCGGCGACGCTTTCCACGCGAGGAGTTGACGCATCGAAGGAAAGCCCGGGGATTCTTCGAGCCAACTGCGCCACGGACAGCGCGCCGTCCACCAACCAGGTGCCGTCGGGCCGGGGTTTGGCTTCGGGCTGGCTTCGGGTTTCCGCCGAGGGAATTTCTCCGACGATGGCTTCAAGCACATCCACAAGCGTGACGATGCCGGCCAGCCGTCCGTTTGGTTCGCGGACCAACGCGATGTGTTGGCGCGTGGACTTGAATCGCTCCAGCACCTGCAACACAGGCTCGGTCGGCGCGACGAACAGCGGCGGAGTCATCACGTCCCGCAAACGCGCGGGCGTGCCGGCGGCCACGTTCGCGTAAATCGCCTTTACCGCCACGACGCCGAGAACGTCGTCCCGATTCCGGCCATAGACCGGATAGCGGGAGTGGCCGGAGACGACGATTTTGTGCCAGACCCATTCCGCCGATTCCTTGGCCTGGAGACAGACGATCTTCGCGCGCGGCGTCATGATGTCGCCCACCGGCATGCGGTCGAAGGCCAACACCGACTCAACCATCAGCGGCTCGGCCTGGTGAAACGCCCCGGCCGTTCGGCCTTCCTTCAGCAGCAACCGTATTTCGTCCTCATAAACCACCGGCTCCCGGACGGATTTCACCCGGAGCAGTCGCAGGAGAAATTCCGTCGTCGCTCCCAGCAGTCGGACCAAGGGCCGGGCCGCGCGACTCAACCAGTCCACAGGCCGGGCCAGCCGGCAGGCCACGCCCTCGGGATCGGCCAGGGCAAGTCGCTTGGGAACAAGTTCGCCGACCACCAGCGAAAGAAACGTGAGCGCAATGACCACCACCACCACGCCGATGGCCTCGGCCCACGCTGCCAAAAGCGGCCACCCCTTGAGCCAGGCGGCTATTTCCTCCGCCAGCGTTATGCCGCTGAAGGCTCCCGCCAGCAAACCGACGAGCGTTATCCCGATCTGCACGGTCGGAAGGAATCGGTTCGGCGCGTTGGCCAGGGCCAAGGCGACACTGGCGCGGGCGTCGCCGGCGTCAGCCATCTGCTGAAGCCGCGACTTGCGGGAGGAAACCACGGCCATTTCCATCATGGCGAAGAGGCCGTTCGCCGTGAAAAGCAGCAGGACGAGGAGAATTTCCAATCCCAGCATCACAACTGAGAGGGATTGGGAACAACAGTGGCGGGGATGATTTTCTTCGGTCGCACCAGAGACATGACCACGGCTACGGCCAGGATGAGCACGATGACGCCGAGCGAGAAGAGCGTGTCAATTTTCCAGGCCGTGTGCGCGAGGAGCATCTTCACGCCGACGAAGGTCAGCACCACGCCGAGGCCGATCTTCAGGTAATGGAACTTGTCCATCACGCCGGCCAGCGCGAAGTAGAGCGAGCGCAGTCCGAGGATGGCGAAGACGTTCGACGTATAGACGATGAACGGATCAGTCGTGACCGCAAAGATCGCGGGGATCGAATCCACGGCGAAGATCAGGTCGGAGATTTCCACCAGCAGGAGCACGACGAAGAGCGGTGTCGCCATGCGGATGCCGTTCTCGCGCACGAAGAATTTGTCCCCTCGATAATCCGGCGTGACCGGCATGAGCTTCTTGAACCACCGCACCACGGGATTGCGTTCGGGATGAATCTCCTCCTCGCGCTTCACGATCATCTTGATGACTTTCAGGATCAGTAAGCCGCCGAAGACGTAGATGATCAAGCAGAACTTCGCGATGAGCACCGCGCCCAGAGCGATCATGATGGCGCGCATGACGAGCGCACCAAGAATGCCCCAGAACAGCACCTTGTGCTGATACAACGGCGGCACGGCGAAGTAGGAGAAGAGCAGTGCGAACACGAAAACGTTGTCCACGCTCAATGATTTCTCGATGACGTAGCCAGTGAAGAATTGCACGGCCTTGGTCGAGCCGAAGTGATGCCAGATCCACACGTTGAAGATCAGCGCGAGCGTGATCCAGACTGCCGTCCACGACAGCGATTCCTTCAACGATACGACGTGCGCCTTGCGATGAAAGACGCCGAGGTCCAGCGCCAGCATCCCCAGCACGAAGACGTTGAAACCGATCCAGAGCCAGAGCTGAGATGTCATACTTGAGCCTTCGGAGAGTCTGAGATTCCTCTTCGACCAGTCATGGTGACGGCCTCGGTGAGGAGGGTTGCCGGCAGGAACGGTTCGCCGGTGTTGAGGTGCAGAATGTTTTCCGTCGTCACGCGGGCGATTTCGCTCAACGCCTCGTGCGTGAGGAACGCCTGGTGCGCGGTGATGAGCACGTTGGGAAACGAGAGCAGCAGGTTCAGTTCGTCGTCTTGCAGCACATGGCTCGAATGGTCCTCGAAGAAGATGCCTTCCTCTTCCTCATACACATCCAGCGCGACGCCGCCGAGGTGGCCGGTCTTGAGGTGTGCAAGGAGCGCGGTGGTGTCAATGAGCTTGCCCCGACTGGTGTTGAGGACGAACGCGCCGGGCTTGAGCCGGGCCAGTGTGCGTTCGTTGAGCAGGTGATGTGTGTCGGGCGTGAGCGGCAGGTGCAGCGTGAGGATGTCGCTCGTGGCGAGCACGGTGTCGAGGTCGGCGTAAGTCACGCCGCGCTCTTTCGCCCAGTCGAGTGACGGAAACGGATCGTAGGCGATGACCGTCGCCTCGAAGCCCCGAAAAATCTGCGCCACGATTCGCCCGATCCTGCCGGTGCCGACCACGCCGATGGTTTTGCCGCAGAGGTCGAAGCCGACCAGGCCGTTGAGAGAGAAGTTGTGTTCACGGACGCGGTTGTAGGCGCGGTGAATCTTCCGGTTGAGCGTCAGCAACAATCCGACGGTGTGCTCGGCCACAGCGTGTGGCGAATACGCGGGCACGCGGACCACGGGCAGGCCCAGCGCCTTCGCGGCGTTCAAGTCCACGTTGTTGAACCCGGCGCAGCGCAGCGCGACCAACCGCACGCCCGCGCGCTGCAACGCCTCCCGGCAGGGCGCGTCCAGTCGGTCGTTTACGAACACGCAGACCGCCGCCGCGCCGCTCGCGGTCGTCGCCGTTTCGCTAGACAGGCGAAACTCGTGGAACTGCCAGCGGATTTTGTCCGCCCCCGCAGCGTGCTCGAAATACGCGCGGTCATACGGCTTGGTGTCGAAGAAGGCGACGGTGGTCATGCTTTGGAGATGGGTGGAGGTTGGGTGTTGTTTTCGATTACGAGGGCGGTCTGCTCCGCCACGAGCACGGACTCGTCCACGCCGACGACCCACGCTTGAAGGCGGCCGGTGTCGTCAGTGATGCGAGCTTCCACACCGACGGCGGCGGTGTTTTTGGCGACATCCAGATGCAGACCGAACCAGGCGAGGCGTTCGCAAATACGCACGCGGATGGGCGGGCTGTTCTCGCCGATGCCGCCGCCGAAGACGACGGCCTGCGCGCCACCCAGCGCGGCCAGGAACGCGCCCACGTATT
>JBBQYK010000395.1:0-4410 GCA_038208765.1 Verrucomicrobiota bacterium | reverse complement strand
GCGGCCGTGCTGCTCGTCATCTCCTTCGTGATTCTCATTTCCATCAACTACCTCGAAGCGTGGGCGAACCGCTTCACGCGCTGACATGGCTGGCTACGTCAAAAACAACAAACGCGGACTGACCAGTGCCTCACGGCGCGGCTCGGAGGAATCGCCGTTCGTGAAGTGGCTGCTCATCAGCGTGGCGTTGATTTTCTCCGTCGTCTTCCTGCTGCTGCCGCTGGTCAATGTCTTCGCGCAGGCTTTGAGCAAGGGCTTTGTCTATTACGTCAAGGCGCTGGTCCACCCGGACTCGTGGGCGGCGATGAAGCTTACGCTGATCGTGGCGGCCATCGCCGTGCCGTGCAACGTCGTCTTCGGCATCGCGGCGGCGTGGGCGGTGGCGAAGTTCGAGTTCCGCGGCAAGTCGCTGCTCACCACGCTGATCGATCTGCCGTTCTCCGTGTCGCCGGTCGTCGCGGGTTTGATGTATGTGCTGCTCTTTGGAATGCAGGGCTATTTCGGTTCGTGGTTGAACGACCACGATTTGAAAATCATCTACGCCGTGCCGGGCATTGTGCTGGCGACGATCTTCATCACCTTCCCGTTCGTCGCGCGGGAGTTGATCCCGGTCATGCAGGCCACGGGGACCACGCAGGAGCAGGCCGCGCTCACGCTCGGCGCGAGCGGCTGGAAAACATTTTGGTACGTGACCCTGCCGTCCGTGAAGTGGGGATTGATCTACGGCATCATTCTTTGCAACGCGCGGGCGATGGGTGAATTCGGCGCCGTGTCCGTGGTCTCCGCCGGCATCGTCGGCATGACCGAAACGATGCCACTGCAAGTCGAACGGCTCTACAAGGAATACAATGCCGTGGGCGCGTTCGCCGTCGCCAGCTTGCTCGCGATGCTCGCGCTCGTCACCCTCGGTATCAAAACCTGGCTCGAATACCGCGCGCAGAAAGAAGAGGAAGCGGCGCAACGCGCCGTGGATGTGCCGTCATCGGGAAATCAATTTTCATGAGCATCGAACTCAAGAATGTCAGCAAACGGTTTGGCGACGTGGCGGCGGTCAGCAACGTCGGCTTCTCCGTCAAGGAGGGCGAACTGATCGCGCTGCTCGGCCCGAGCGGCGGCGGCAAAACCACCGTGCTCCGCATGATCGCCGGTCTCGAAACGCCAACCGAAGGCGACATCTTCATCCGCGGCCAACGCGTGAACGACATCAAAGTCCAGAAGCGCAACATCGGCTTCGTCTTCCAGAACTACGCCCTCTTCAACACCATGAACGTGTTCAAGAACGTCGCCTTCGGACTGAAGATCAAGAAGTGGAAGCCGGCGGACATCGAGACGCGCGTCGCGGAACTGCTGGAGTTGCTCGAACTCAAGGGCTTTGAAAAACGCCTGCCCCACCAACTCTCTGGCGGTCAGCGCCAGCGCGTGGCCATCGCCCGCGCGCTCGCGCCCAAGCCTGACGTGCTGCTGCTCGACGAGCCGTTCGGCGCGGTGGATGCGAAGATTCGTCAGGAACTGCGCGAGTGGCTCGTGCATCTGCACCACGACCTGAATGTCACCACGCTGTTCGTCACGCATGATCAGGAGGAGGCACTGGAAGTCTCCGACCGCATCGTGATTTTTTCGCAGGGCAAGCTCGAACAAGTCGGCACGCCGCGTGAAGTGTACGAGCAGCCGAACAGCGAGTTCGTGGCCCGCTTCATCGGCGTGATGAACGTGCTCGAATGCGAAGTGCGCGGCGGCGTGGCACGCTTGAACGAACTGGAATTCCCCGCGCACGGCGTGGCCGACGGCCAGAAGCTGCGCTTCGGGTTCCGTCCGTACTCGGTGCAGATTTCCCCCGAACTGGACGCGTTCCGTTATCACGCGGTGCTGCGGCACACCTACTTCCTCGGCATCATGCTGCGCGTGGAAATTGAATTGCCCAGCGGACTCATCCTGCGCTCGCGCATGACCAAGGAGGAATACGCGCGCCTGAACCTGAGCGACGGCATCCCGGTCTCCTTCCAAATCCGCAACTATCGCGTGCTCGGCAGCGACGACGGGAAGATGAGCGCGGAAGTTTCCGTCAGCCACCAGGTCGGGGCAAACTTGGGCGAGGGGATTTGATTGGAGCGCCGGTTTCCAGCCCGGCGCGTGGGAAGCTGAGAATGTCGAACGCGCCGTGCTAGAAGCCGGCGCTCCATTCACCAATCAGCTCCTTCCGCCCCTCACGGAATCACCGACGTGCGTTCCGGCAGATTCGTCAATTCCTTCCGCGAGACCACCACTTCATCCACGAGGCCGAACGCCTTCGCTTCCTCGGGCGACATGAAGTTGTCGCGGTCGCAGGCTTTCTCCACCACCTCGTAGGGCTGGCCGGAATGGTTGGCGAGAATCTGGTTCAGGCGCTGCTTGAGCTTGAGCATGTACTTCACGCGAATCTCCACGTCCGTGGCCTGGCCTTCCGCGCCGCCGAGCACCTGGTGAATCATGATGTTCGAGTTCGGCAGGGCGTAACGTTTCTTCTTCGTGCCGCCCGCGAGCAGCACCGCGCCCATGCTCGCCGCCTGGCCGATGCAGTAGGTGTTCACGTCGCAGGTCATGAACTGCATCGTGTCATAAATCGCCAGCCCGGCCGTGACGCTGCCGCCGGGCGAATTGATGTAGAGATGGATGTCCTTCTTCGGGTCGCTCATCTGGAGGAACAGGAGCTGGGCGATGATGACGTTCGCCACCATGTCATCGATGGGCGTGCCGAGGAAGACGATGCGGTCCACCAGCAGGCGCGAGTAAATGTCGTAGCCGCGTTCGCCGCGCCCGGTCTGCTCGATGACGTGTGGGATGAGAAAATTTTGCATAATTGATTCGCCGAAAATTTCAGCGCGCGGAAGCTAGGCGACGGGCCGGGGAGCGTCAAGGAAGGGCCGGACTTGGGTGGAATTCCCCCCGCCATTCAACCCCGTCTTGACTGATTTCCTCTCCCCGTTACTGTCCCGCCCCTATGAAATTGCCAACATTTTTCCTGCTCGTTTGCGGGGTTGCGAACGGGCTTTTGGCCGCCGATGAAAAGCCGGCGGCCCCGTTCAAAGACCAGCGCGACAAGATCAGCTACAGCCTCGGTATGAACATCGGCGGCAGCATGAAAACGCAGGGGGCCGACGTGGATCTCGACTTGGTCGCCGCCGGAATGCGCGACGCCTTGGGCGGCAAGACGAAACTCACCGAGGCCGAAGTCCGCGAGACGCTGATGGCTTGGCAGCAGGACATGCGCGCCAAACGCATGGACAAACAAAAGGCCGAGGGCGAGGCCAACCGCAAGGTGGGCGAAGCCTGGCTCGTCGAGAACGGCAAGAAGCCCGGGGTGAAAACCATGCCCGACGGTCTCCAATACAAGGTGCTCGTCTCCGGCAAAGGCCCGCAGCCCAAGCCCACCGACTCCGTTTCCGCCCACTACAAGGGCACGCTCACCGACGGCACCGAGTTCGACAGCTCCTACTCGCGCGGCCAGCCGCTGACCATTCCGGTCATGGGCGTGATCGCCGGCTGGCAGGAGGCGCTGACCAACATGCACGTCGGCGACAAATGGGAACTCTACATCCCCGGCACTCTCGCTTACGGCGAACGTGGCTCGCCGCCGAAGATTGGCCCGTTTGCGACGCTCGTGTTTGAAATGGAACTGCTCGGCATCGAAGCGCCCAAGCCCGCCGGTACGCCGGGCGCCGGGCCCGGTGGTGCGGGTGGTCCTTCGTTCCGCCCCGCTCCGGGAGCCGGCGCGACGCCGCAGATCAAAGTGCAGCCGGCGACGAAGTAACTGTTTCTGTTTTTTCAAGAGCGACGCGGCCACGCGTCGCTCTTTTTTTGCGCGAGTCACTTCTCCGGCCCGTCAGGATTTTTTCCGGGCGGCAGTTCCTCGAACTGGGCGAAGTGCTCGGGCCGCAGCGGCTCGGAGATGGTATGCTCCTCGCTGAACCACTGGCCGAGATCGATGAGCTTGCAGCGGCGCGAGCAGAACGGGCCAAACGGCGTCGCGAACCAGTCGCCGCTTTTCTTGCAGCCCGGGCATTTCACATTTTTCGGCACGCTCATGGTTCGCAGACGTTTCAACGTGCGCAGACAATGTGCAACGCGAAAGGTGCGGGAGCATCAGCGTGCGGCCAGTTTGCCACCGGCAGGGGCCGCTCTGTGAGCACAGCATGCGCAAGTGCTGACGTCATGGAACTGCGCCCGCCTCACTTGCCGATTGCCAACCGGTCGCGCGTTGTCGTCGCCGCGCCCTTCCTGCCCGTCCGCCACGGGTGTGATTGAAAGTGGCGGTCAGTCGTAGCGCAGATTTGTAATCTGCGGTATCGCCGAATTGCCTTCGGCAGGGCGTCGGCGAGGGCGAAGGCGTTGGAAGTTCGATCAGCCTGCGGATTGAAAATCCGCGATACAGCA
>JBBQYK010000394.1:0-4417 GCA_038208765.1 Verrucomicrobiota bacterium | reverse complement strand
GATGCGGCAGCCGGCGCGCTTGATGCGTTTGAGAAAGAAAATCCAGTTCGCAAAATTCGGATCGATCAGCACGTTGAGATCGTTGAACTGGATCAGGAACGAGGCGTGGCCGATCCAGGTGATGGCCACCGCGCCGTCCTTCAGTTTCGGAAAGACCGGACGCTTGCACTCGCCCTGGCGCTTCGTGAGCCAAGCCTTCCAGATCATCTCGTAGAAAAAGGTGCGCGGGTTGAAGTGATTGCTGGGGGTGAGTTCTTTGAAGGAGCGCGGGAGGCGGCGGCGGCGGCGCGGCCCGGACGGGTCAGCAGGTTCGCTATTCATGGTAAATCTCGGGAACAGATAAGGGGCGCTCGAATAAATCTCAATGGCTCGTGTCGAATAGTGCGACGAAAGGCAAATTATGAAAAAGCTTGTGGTTTTAGGAATCTTCGCCGGTGTGCTGGCGGTCGCCGCCCCGGCTCACGCGGGCGGGTTTGTTTCGATTGGCCTGCCCGGTCTGTCGGTGTCCGTCGGACGCGGCGTGCATGTGCAGGCCGGACCGGTGGCGGTGGGCGTGGGCTTCCCGGTGCGCGCCTACTGCGCGCCGCCCGTGGTCTATGCGCCGCCGGTGTATTACGCGCCTGCGCCCGTCGTGTATGCGCGGCCTCCGGTGGTGCAGGTGCGTCCGGCCCGCGTGCGTGCGCCGCGCCATCATCATGCGCCGCCGCCGTTCGTGGTTTATCAGGGGCCGTATCCGTCGCACCTCGCGCCGCCGTATCATCCGTGAACTGATTTGAGGTGCAGGGTTCTCCCGCGTGGCGCAGGTCACGCGGGAGTTTTTTTGGAGTTGGGGAGAAAACTTTTTCAACCACGGATTTCACGGATGACACGGATGGGGAAAAGCGTTTTTTGAATCCGCGCCATCTATGAAATCCGTGGTCAATTAATTCCCAATTCATCGGGTCGGTAAATTTCCCCTTCGCAACTTTCACCGCCTTCGCAACACTGCCGCGCATGTCAGACTTGCGCGCTCAACTCGTCCAGTTCCTCGGCCAAACTCCCAAGCTCGGTCGCGGCGTGTATCTCGCGCAGACCGCCGTGGTCGTCGGTGACGTGACGCTCGGGGATCATTCCAGCGTGTGGTATCACGCGGTGCTACGCGGCGACATCAATCGCATCGTCGTCGGTCATCACACGAACATTCAGGACCACGCCGTGCTGCATCTCGCGGATGATTATCCGTGCCTCGTCGGCAATTACGTCACCATCGGCCATTCCGCCATCGTCCACGCCTGCACCATTGGCGATGAATGTTTGATCGGCATGGGCGCGGTGGTGCTCGATGGCGCGGTGGTGGGCGAACAAAGTTTGATCGGCGCGAAGGCGCTCGTGACGCAGCGCATGAAAATCCCCCCCGGCTCGCTCGTCATGGGCGCGCCCGCGAAAGTCGTGCGCGCGCTCACGCCGGAGGAACGCACGGGACTCAAGCACTGGGCGGACAAGTACGTGGCCAACGCGGCCTACTGTCTGGAGCACGGGATCAATGTCGGCGCGCCGATGAGCGGAGGGAAGTGAACAGTCATCAGTAAATCAGTAATCAGTGAGTGAAGGCCTAGGGTTCAATCACCGATTACTGTCTCACTGATTACTGTGATTACTGCGCCCGCTCACTTGCTCCCCGGCTTGATCGCCGGCACCGCCGCGAGATCGGGCGGCAGCTTGTCGGGATGAAACGCCTCCACGTTCAACTTCAGCACGCTGAAGAGCGGCACACCCAGATTCAACGTCCCGTCCGAACGGTCCACCAGCATGGCCGCGCCCAGCACCGCGCCCTGCGCCTCGCGGATGATGTCGATGGTTTCCTGCACGCGCCCGCCCTTCGTCACCACGTCCTCGACGATCAAAACTTTTTCTGCCGGCGCAATTTTGAAACCGCGGCGGAGCACGAGCATTCCCTCCTCTTTCTCGGTGAAGAGAAACCGCACGCCGAGCTGGCGCGCAACTTCCTGGCCGATGACCAGCCCGCCCATCGCGGGCGCGATGACCGTGGCCGGTTTGAGCGAGCGAACCTTGTCCGCGAGCGCCGCGCCGAGCTTCTCGACGGTGGGCATGTGCTGGAGGGCGAGGGCGCATTGGAAATACTGCCGGCTGCGCAAACCGCTGCGCAAAATAAAATGCCCCTCGAGCAGGGCGCCCGTGTCGCGAAAAATCTGCAATGCTTCGGATTCAGTCACAGGGCGGGATGAAAACGGAGAACCGGGAGAAATCAAATCCCAAACTCCAAACCTCAAATCCCAAATAGATTCCAAGCACCAAGCTCCAAAGCGGCCCGCCCGTCGGTGAAGTGCGGCCTGGTCAGCCGCACGCCTCCTGGAGTTCGTGGGTTGGAGTTTGTTTGGAGTTCGGAGTTTGGGATTTGGAGTTTTCATCGTCGGTGCCTCCCTTGACTTGTGAATCATCCATGAAACACTTTGCTCAACCGTATGCCGAAAAAACCCGCAGCCAAAAAATTGACCCGCAACGATCAGCGCAACCTTGATGTGGAAATTTCCTTCATCGAGGGCGTGGTGCGCCGCGACCCTGGCTACGTGGATGCGCTGCAAATTCTAGGCGACGATTACACTCGGCGCGGACGTTTTGCCGACGGCCTGACCGTGGACGAGCAGCTCGCGAAGCTGCGCCCGCACGACGCCATGGTGCTCTACAATCTCGCGTGCAGCTACTCCCTCACCGACCGGCTCGACGAGGCGCTCGACGCTTTGCACCGTGCGCTCGCCGTCGGCTACAAGGAGTTCGAGTGGATGACCAAGGACCCCGACCTCGAGGCCGTGCGCCAGCATCCGCTCTACGAAAGAATCCGGGCCAAGATCAAAGCCTCGAAGCCGAAGTCCAAGTCCGCCTGAGTTTCGTATGGGCAGCCGTCCCGTCTGCCACTCGTCCTTAGGCCGTCCCGGCTGAAGGAAAACAGGAACACCAGCCCGGAGGCCAGTGAACGGAAGGCCGCCGGGACGGTTGCCCCACTAGCCCTTCCCACGGCGCTGCGGACTGGAAAGTCCGCGGGCCTTCGCTACCCTGCGCCGACATGAACGTCCGCCTCGGCTCACGCACGCAGCATTTCCGCACCGTCACCTTCCACGCCGCCACCAACCGCCTCGTGCTCATCGAGCAGCGGTTGCTGCCGCATGAATTCAAGCTCGTCGAGACGCGCGACTATCGCGCCACGGCGCGGGCCATCACTGACATGGTGGTGCGCGGCGCGGGGGCGATTGGCGCGACGGCGGCGTATGGACTGGCGCAGGGCGCGCGCGCGTTTCGCGGGCGTGACTTGAAAAAATTCTCAGCCCATGTCGCGCAAGTTTATCAAACGCTGGCGGACGCCAGGCCCACCGCCGTCGATCCGGTGAACGCGATGAACGGTGTGCGCGCGGAAATGCGCGCGGGCGAAACCGTCGCCGAGCAACAAGCGCTCGCCCTCGCCGCCGCCGAGGAATTCGCCAACGAAGATGTGCAGCACTGCAAAGCCATCGGACGCCACGGTGAAAAATTGATCCGCCACGGCACGCGCGTGCTCACCCACTGCAACGCCGGCTGGCTCGCCTTCGTCGATGTCGGTTCCGCCACCGCGCCGATGTATGCCGCGCAGGCGCAGGGGAAAAAATTCCATGTCCTTTGCGACGAGACGCGCCCGCGCTCGCAAGGCGCAACACTCACCGCCTGGGAACTCGCGCAGCAGGGCATCTCGCACGAGATCATCGCCGACAATGCCGCCGGCTTCCTCATGTCACGCGGCGAAATTGATCTCGTGATCGTGGGCAGCGACCGCACGCTCGGGCGCACCGGCGAAGTGGCGAACAAGATCGGCACCTACACCCAGGCCGTGCTCGCCCATCGTCACCGCATTCCTTTCTATGTCGCCATTCCGCTTTCGACGATTGATTGGAATTTGAAATCCGGCCGCGACATTCCCATCGAGGAACGCGATGGCAGCGAGGTGCTGGGAGCGTGGGGCGTCGTGCAGGGTCCGAGGTCCAAGGTTCAAAGTCCAAAGTCGGGTTCGCGCGCCTACGTGCGCGTGGCGAACCCGACGAGCAGGGCGCGCAATCCGGCCTTCGATGTCACGCCGCCGGAACTCATCACCGGCATCATCACGCCCAAGGGAATTTTCCGTCCGCGCGAATTGTGGACCAAGCGCAAGTTGTTGCGGGCTTAGTCAGGTCCACGGCGCAACACGACTGTCGAGGGCAAAGACCTGACCGGAGATGTTCTGCGTGGTGGCCAGGAAGCCGATGAAGCGCGCGACTTCCTCCACAGCGTTGATGCGACCCAGCGCATTCGCCTCGGCAAACCCGGCCAGTTGCTCTGCGCTCAACTGCGCGGTCATGTTCGTGGGCAGCACGCCGGGAAAAATCGCGTTCACGCGCACGTTGCGGGAGCCAAG
>JBBQYK010000393.1:0-4426 GCA_038208765.1 Verrucomicrobiota bacterium | reverse complement strand
AGGCGGCTGACCGGTTCGTGGCATTTCACGCAGTCCTGCGCGAACGCCGCGTGATGCTGCGAGATCGGCCCGGGATTGTACATCGTTTCCCGTCCGCCGAAGTAGAACCACGCCATCGCCGCCGTGCCGACGAGCGAGACGATCAGGATGGTGAGAAAACGCAGGCGACGCCAGTAATGGGGCTTGCGGAAATAATCAAGGTTGCCCTTGAAGCGCTGGGCGATCTGTTTTTGCGTGCCTCGATTCAGCGGCATGGTTGCAGTGCGTCGTTTGGATTAACCGGCGCGAGTAGAACAGGAACCGGCGGGCAGTGGAACAGGAAAGGCGATGGCTGAACTCAACCGTCTCTTTCTTGTCCGAGGCAAAGTTTTGCACGCGAAGGTGCCTCGCCAAGGCGCGGGCACACGGGCATCTCGCGCATGGGCAGCCGGAGCGGTGCCCGTTAACCGCCAGCCAAAAAGTTATTGATGGCAAAACCACCTCCGGCGGCTAATTTCCCGCAACATGGAAACGGCCCTAGAACATAGGCTCGAAGAGTTGGAAAGGGAGGTCGCGGAATTGAAGCGACGAGTCGCCAAACGTCCGCTCGTCATCCGGGACTGGCGGCGGGCGGCAGGCATGTTGGAAGACACCGCGTGGGCGCGGGAAGCTGACAAACTCGGCGAAGAGTGGCGGCGCTCTCAAACCAAGCCGTGAGCCGCAATGCTCGTCCTCGACACCGACCATCTCACTGAACTCGGCTACCGCACCGGGCCGGGACTCCGGCTGGAAACCAGGCTTCATCTAACCAAACAAGATACCGTCATCACCGTGGTGACGGCGGAGGAAGCCATAAAAGGCCGGCTGGCCCGGCTCGCCGTCACGAGCGACGTAGCGGAACAGGTGGCCGGCTACCAGCACTTCGCCCGCACCATCCAGTTCGTGGCCGAGTTCACACTGTTGCCGTGGGATGATGAATCCGCCGCGCGCTTCAAAGACTTTCGCCGCCAGGGCATCCGCATTGGAACCGCCGACCTCAAAATTGCCTGCATCGCTAACCCGCAACACGGTGGACTTCGCCAAAGTACCGGGCCTGCGTTTCGAGGACTGGCTGGTGTGACGAGAGGAGCGCGCCCTGCCGTTCCATCCGGCGGTTGACCTTGTGCTACCCGTGGCGGACATCCGCTCCTTCGTAAAATGGCGGCGGGCCGGAATCAAAAACCTTCACAGCGCATGGACTCTCCTGGTTGTGAAATGACGCCACACGCCGAGGCCTGAAAGGCCGTCATTCGATAGCCCAGGGCGAAACCCTGGGTTGCGGGTGGGGTTTGGAATCAAGCCCTGAAAGGGCGGAACTCGGTGGCGGCTCAGTCGTGGATCGAGTTGCGCCCTTTCAGGGCTTGGTTGGTTTTCCGATTTGTTCCCAGGGCTTTGCCCTGGGCTATCGAATTGCGCCCCGTTGGGGCTGGGGAAACAGCGCGACCTCACGCGGCTTCGTAAAATGGCCGAGGCACGGAAGCAAAAACCTTCACAGCGCATGGATTCTCCGGTTTGATGAAAGGCGTGAAAGCAAACGGCGTAATTGAACAGCAGGGCCTCAACCCGGCATGTACTCGCTGCGACCGAATTCCGAGTTAGGCGACATGAACGCTCAGAACCTCAAAACGATTTTGCAGCGGTTCGGCATTACTCTCGGTGTTGTCGGATTTGCTCTTATCATTTTAGTTGTCCTTATGTTGGCTGGATACGTCCCGAACCTTCAGGATATTTCCCACTACGTTTGGTTGGTTCTGCTGGGCGGATATTTCATCTACCTTGCCATTGCCTTGCACCGTCGCTTCTCGCCGAGTGTGGTTCATCAGCTTCTGTCCGTCGTCACTGTCTGCGTGGCGGCTATCATGGTCATTCTCATCATGCAGTCCGGCATTGGCGGGCGTATTCTGCGAGCGGCAGTAGCGATATTGTGCTTCTTTGTTGTCGCGGTGATTTACAAATTGCTTTTGAGATGGATCGGGCGAGTGGCTTTCGCTAAGGAGATTGTTGAGTGACACCGTCGCCTATTGATCAGGCAGCACAGCACATGACACCCCTCGCTGAAATCCATCTCTCGGCCACGCAGGCGCTGTGGCCGTTGCTCGCGGCCTTCGCCGTGATCGTCGGCTTCGTGGTGTGGGCGTATGGGCGCACGGCGGGTTCTGCGGCGGTGCGTTCGGTTTGCACGGCGTTGAAAATCATCGGCATCGCGGCGCTCTTGCTCTGCCTGCTCGAACCGCTCTGGAGCAAGCAGCGCGTGAAGCCGGGCGCGAACTTTTTCGTGGTGCTCGCGGACAACAGCCAGGGCCTGCAAATCCATGACAAGGGAGCGGCCCAGTCGCGCGGCGCGGCCATGAAGAAGCTGCTCGCGGATGACGCCGCGAAGTGGCAGCCCGTGCTGGCCGAGAGTTTCCAGTTGCGCCGCTACACGTTCGACGCGCGGCTTCAGCCGGTGAGCGAATTCGGCGAGCTGGATTTCAACGGTGGCGCGTCGGCGTTGAACACGGCGCTGAAGAACATCGCCGAGCGGTATCGCGGCCAGCCGCTCGCGGGCGTGCTGCTCTTCACGGACGGCAACGCGACGGACCCCGGCGTGGCGCTGGACACGGCGGGGCTGCCGCCGATTTACAGTGTGGTCTCCGGCAGCGACGACGTGCCGCGCGATCTCTCGGTGCAGAAGATCGCGGTGAGCCAGACCGCTTTCGAGGACGCGCCGGTGACGATTCAGGCCGACGTGGCCGCGAACGGCTACGCGGGCGAGGAAATCGTGGCGGAACTGCTCGATGCTTCCGGCAAGAAAGTGGAAGAACAGAAACTGCGCGCGGCCAGCGGCGAACAATCGCTGGTGTTCCGCTTCAAACTCAAACCAACCGAGCGCGGGCTGAATTTTTACCAGGTGCGCGCCATTTCATCCGCCGCGCGGGGCAATCCCACGAACATCGCGCTCACTGCCGAGGCCACGCTGGCGAACAATTCGCACGCCGCCGTGGTGGATCGCGGGCGCGGGCCGTATCGCGTGCTTTACGTGGCGGGCCGGCCGAACTGGGAGTTCAAGTTCCTCAACCGCGCGCTCACGGACGACGATCAGATTCAACTCGTCGGCCTCATCCGCATCGCCAAGCGGGAGCGGAAGTTCGAGTTCGTCGGCCGTCAGGGCGAGCAGAGCAACCCGCTCTTTCGCGGCTCGGGCCTCACGAACGAAAACACGGAGCGTTACGACCAGCCCGTGCTGGTGCGCCTGAACACGAAGGATGAGTTTGAGTTGCAGGGCGGTTTTCCGAAGACCGCCGAGGAGTTGTATCAATACAACGCCATCGTGCTCGACGATCTCGAAGCCGACTTTTTCACACGCGACCAGATGTCGCTGGTGCAGAAGTTCGTCAGCGAACGTGGTGGCGGGTTGCTGATGCTCGGCGGCGCGGAGTCGTTCCGCGAAGGGAAGTTCGCCCGCACGCCCATTGGCGACATGCTGCCCGTCTATCTCGACCGCAACGAAACGGCGCGGCCCAGCGGCTCGCTTAAACTGTCGCTCACCCGCGAAGGCACGTTGCAGCCGTGGATTCGCCTGCGCGACAACGAGACCGACGAGCGCGCGCGGATGAACGCCATGCCGGGCTTCGAGGTCTTGAACACCGCGACGAGCATCAAGCCCGGCGCAAGCGAACTGGCCCGCGTCACGGACACGCAGGGGCGTAATTTTCCGGCGCTGGTCTCGCAGCGTTTCGGCGGCGGACGCACGGCGGCGTTGCTCATCGGCGACATGTGGCGCTGGGGTTTCCGCGACGAGGCGATGCGCAAGGATTTGGACAAGGCGTGGCGTCAGATGATGCGCTGGCTCGTGACGGATGTGCCGAACCGTTTTGAGACGCGCGTCGAGCCGAAGGAATCTTCGGACACGGTGTCGCTGCAAATCCGCGCGCGGGAGAAAAATTTTCAACCGCTGGACAATGCCGGCGTGGAACTGGTCGTGACGCCCATCGAGAGCGGCGTGAGCGCGACGAACTCGACCAACTTCGTGAAGATCAAAGCCGACGCTGCTACTGAGCCGGGCGTGTACGAAGCGACCTTCATCGCACGCAAGGCTGGAGCGTATCGCGTCGATGCCATCGTGTCCGACGCGAACGGCGCGGAAGTGGGTCGCGCTGAAGGAGGCTGGACCAGCGATCCGGCGGCGGAAGAATTTCGTTCGTTGAAGCCAAACCGCGCCTTTCTCGCCACGCTGGCCAAGCAAACCGGCGGTGAAATCGTTGCGCCCGGTGCGCTGGAGTCCTTCGCCAAAGCGCTGCCGAACAAGAAAGCGCCGATCATGGAGAGCACCGCCATCCCGCTCTGGCACACGCCCGCGATGTTCCTGTTCGCCCTCGCCTGCTTCGTCGCCGAGTGGGGCGTGCGCCGGGTGAAAGGATTGCCGTGA
>JBBQYK010000392.1:0-4448 GCA_038208765.1 Verrucomicrobiota bacterium | reverse complement strand
GAAGCGACGCAAGAGCCACATGGCGTGAATCCATTGATGAGGATTCTTCGCGCCTTCCACGGCCCGGTGCAGCGCCGCGACGGCGGTGTTGGCGAAACGATCCTGAATGGCGTTCATCGCGAGCACGCGGCGGGTGCGATTGGATGAGGCGAGCTCGGCGATGAGACCATCAAGCGTGGTTGGGAGCGTGAGTGCGGCGACCACGGTGCCCCCGGCGTCCCGCCGGGTGGGGGTGTTGTCGAGTCGAGCGGCTGTTGAATTGTTCACGTCGCGACCCGGCGGGACGCCGGGGGCACTGGCACGCGTCGGCGGCACGATGCGCCAGATTCTTCCGCGCTCGCGGTCCCGGGCCGGATGCACGAGCGGCACTTCGTAGTGGCCGATGATGCGGTTGTAGAAATCCGCGACCCAAAGCGCGCCGTCGGGACCGAGTTGCAAATCCACGGGGCGAAACCACGGGTCGGTCACGCTCACGAGGTCGGGCATTTCATGTCCCACGCTGGTGCTGCCGCGCCATTCGACGCGGTCGCGATTGATGCGGCTGGGCATGACGTTGCCGATGATGAGGTTGTCGCGGAATTCCTCGGGCCACGACGGATCATCCAGCACCGTGATGCCGCAGATGGCCGTGCTGCCGTGCGTGTGTTGAATCGTGGTGGGGGCGAAGCCGAGTCCGTCATCAGGTGCGCCGAAGCTTGGGTAATGGCCACCGCGCAGGAGTTGATAAATGGGCGAGCTGTGGCAGTCGGCGGAGAAGAGATTGCCCATCGCGTCGAAGGTGAGGCCGAACGGATTCACCTGCCCGTGCGTCCAGTGCTCGATGCGCGAGCCGTCCATGCGGAAGCGGTAGGTGTTGCCGCTCGGGAAGAAAACTTCGTGACCGTCCTTGCCCGCAACCTTCGAGCGGTTGTTGAAGCCGTGCGTGGCGTAAATCCAGCCGTCGTTGCCGCGTCGAAAGCTGGCCTGGTTGCCGTGCGTGTCGCGCGTGTGATCGAAGGGGCCGAGGAGTTTTTCCTTTTTGTCGCCCACGAGATCGCCATCCAAATCTTCAAAGAGCCAGATGTTTGGGATGCTCCAGCCCACACACTTCCAAGTCAGCTTACCGCTGCCGTCACTCGACGGGCTTTGAAACGGATAGAGGCCGATGGGGATGTTCAGGTTCGTGGCGAAGGTCGTGACTTTTTGCGCGCGGCCATTGGCATCGAAGTCGGAGAGAATGCGGATGGTGTCGCGTGGCGAGGCGTTGGTCGGCCACGGATACTCGCGCGACTCGGTGAACCACAGCCGGCCCGCGCCATCGAAAGCCATGTTCATCGGCTTGCGCAGTTCCGGCTCGGCGGCCACGAGTTGCACGGTGAAGCCGGGTGGGAGACGGAAGGTTTTCTGCTGCTCCTCCGCCGTCAGCGGCTCCGTGGTGCGGACACCTTCCGCAAAAGGATCTGCGGCCAACAGGTTCAGGGCGGCGAGCGCGGTCAAAAAGTGCGTGGCGAATTTCATTCAGCTTTCACTGGTTTCTGGAATTGTTCGCAGCAATGGACGCGCAAGGGAACCCGGAACATTCAACGCAACGCGTTGGAGCGCCGGTTTCCAGCACGGCGCGAACGGGCGACTCAGACCAACGCTCCGTGCTGGAAGCCGGCGCTCCGAAGCCTTTGGACATGCACGTCCACATCGTCGGCAACGGCCTGCGCGGCAGCGGTTGCTGGATGAAGGTCGGCACGGCGCACCGCCCGCTTGCGGCGTTCATGCTGCGGCACATCGGCGTGGGCGTGAGCACGCACACGCCGGAGTTTGATGAAGCGTATGCGAATCATCTCGCGAAGCTGGTGCGCGAATCCTCTCTCAGTGCGGCCGTGATTCTCGCGCAGGATGAAGTGTATGACGCGAACGGGCGCAAATTAGACTTCGGCTCGTTCCACGTTCCCAACGATTACATTTTCAAACTCGCTCTCGAACACCAGGAGTTCCTGCCCGCCGCCTCGATTCACCCCGCGCGCGCGGATGCGCTGGATGAACTGGAACGCTGCCTCGAAGCGGGCGCGGTGATGCTCAAGTTGCTGCCGAACTGCCACAACGTGAACTGCTCGGACGCGCGCTACAAAAAATTCTGGGAACGCATGGCGGCGGCGAAACTGCCGCTGCTCGCGCACACCGGCGGCGAGCACACCGTGCCCGTCTTCGACAAGAAACTCGCCGACCCGCGCGTGCTGCGCTTACCGCTGGAGTGCGGCGTCACCGTCATTGCGGCGCACTGCGCGACGAAAAGCGGACTGACCGATCCGGATTATTTTCACGTCCTCGGCGAGATGTTCGCGCAGCACCCCAATCTTTACGCCGACACCAGCGCGTTCAACACGCCGATTCGCGGACGAAACATCCGCGCCTGCCTGCGTGAGCCGTTCGCCTCGCGGCTCGTTCACGGCAGCGATTATCCCGTGCCGATCTTCGGGCACTGGGCCTGGCTGCAACGCTTCGTGGACTGGAGCAATTTCCGCCGCTGCGAGCTCGTGGGGAACGTGCTGGAGAAGGACTATCAGTTGAAGGTGGCGATGGGTTTTCCGCCGGAACATTTCACGCGCGCCTGGACGCTGCTTCGGTCGCCATAGCGGATAAGGACATTCTTCCTCCCATTCGTCTGCCTCAATTCGCCTGCCCGCTCGGATGCTGGAAAGGAAAACTGGCCGACAAATTTGGGCAGACGAATGAAGACTTGGAATCAGTAAAATTTTTGATGGGGTTGCTTTGGAGGAACACGAACCAGGACCGCGCGCGGGAGCCGGGAGGTAAAAGGACAAAAAAACCGGGCCCGTCAGTCAGTGGATGACCGTCCGGGCCCGGGGAATTTCGAATCAATACTTAGTAGGACTACGTGGAATTCCGGTCTGACCTGTATTGGGGCCTGACCGAAAACTGTTGGGCGACTCATCAAAGAACAATTTTTTTTGTTCGCCCTGAAATCTTGCTGCCGTAATCCGCGCACAAAAGAACATCATCGCGCGTCCCTGTCAACCACCCTGTTGGTGAAATCCTGCGCCGGGTGAAACCGAACACGGTTCTTCTGGTGGGAGGAGTAGTCGGCGGCGGCCAAATCCACCGTAGTGGGGCAGCCGTCCTGGCTGCCACTCGTCCACTGGCCGTCCCGGCTGGTGGTTCTTCAGCCGGGACGGCCAAAGGACTGGAGGCAGGCGGGACGCCTGCCCACTGGGACTGGTCGCAGCGCGTTGACGTCACCGCAATCCGTTGTAGATCGGTGCCGCTCACTCCAAGCGGTCGGCCACAGGGAACTGGCGGGCGTGGCGAACAAAAGTGCGAACCCGCCCCGCCGTTTCTTCCTTCGAGTAAAGTTCACGGAACAACCAGCGCAGGCCGCTTTCCAGTTCTTCCACCGTCATGCGCGCGGGACGGTGATTCACGTCAAACAACGTGCAACGATCCCAGAACCGCTCGGTCAGCAATCGACCTTCGCGCCGCAGACGCGCGTAGAGCGGCGTGCCGGGGAACGGCGTCAGCACCGTCACTTGCACCTCGGCCAGTCCCGACGACCGCACGAAGTCGCGAATCGCAGGAAAAATGTCCGGTGTGTGCGTGTCGAGGCCGAGAATGAAACACCCGTTCACGCTCACGCCGCGCGATTGCAGCACGTCCACCACGCGCGTCGCTTCCGGCGCGACGCGGCGCTTCCAGTCCACAGGATCGATGCCGCCCAAGTCACCGGCGCGCGGACTCTCGAAACCGATCAGCAACTGACGGCACCCCGCCTCGGCGAGCAGGTCGCACAGTTCCAAGTCATCCGCCACCGAAGCGTCCGTCTCAGTGAACCAGCGCAACTGTTCGGGAATCAGTGCGCGGAGAAACTCCCGGCTCCACGCGTGATTGAGAAACGTGTTGTCGTCCGCGAACTCGAAGAAGGTTTGGCCACCGCCCTGTTTCGCCGCACGAATTTCTTCGAGCACGAGGGCTACGGGCTTCTGATTGAACCGCCGCGTGATGAGCAGACTCGCCGCGCAGAACTCGCAGTGGCGCGGGCAACCCCGGCTCGTTTGCACCGTCAGCCGGTTGTAGCCGCGCGCGCGCAGCAGATCAAAACGCGGGCGGGCGTAGAGCGCGGGAGTGAACACGCCATCGCGCGCGCCTGCGTAGCGCGATTGCAATTCCCCGCGCGCGGCGTCCTCCAGCAATCGAGGCCACGCGCCTTCCGCGCCGCCGATGACCACCGCGTCACAGTGCGCCAGTGCTTCATCCGGCAGACAGGAAACGTGCAGCCCGCCCATGACGACCTTCGCGCTCCGCCGCCGAAACTCGTCCGCGACCTGATACGCGTCGTCGATGGACGCGGTGAGTGAGGAGATGCCGACGAGATCGTAATCGCCGAGCGCGGGCAGGTTCGCGAGACCGTCGAGTTCCACGTAATCCACCTCATGCTCCGATGGCGTGAGTCCGGCGACGGT
>JBBQYK010000391.1:0-4480 GCA_038208765.1 Verrucomicrobiota bacterium | reverse complement strand
TTTCGTCAGCGTTGTTTCCTTCGCCGAGCTTCAACACGGGTTGAACCAAGCCCCGGAGACGCACCGGCCAGGTCTGGCGGCCTGGCTGGACGAGACGCGGCGCAAGTTCGGGCCGGCCACGGAGCCATTAACCGAGCCGGTGCTGGTCCGGTGGAGAGAGTTGCTCTCCGAGTTGAAGGCCAGGAATCGCACGATGACTTGCGAGGACTCGCTCATCGCGGCGACGGCGCTCTTTCACGGCCACACCGTCGTGACGCACAACAAACAGCATTTCGAGCCGGCCGGCGTGCCGATTATTGACCCGCTGGTTTAACCTCTTTGGCAAACGTCGCCCTGGCGGAACTCACAACTTGAAATTGAACACGTCCCGGTCGAACTGCTGGTAATCCGCGTAGCGCAGCAACTCGTAGAGTTCAGCGCGCGTCTGCATCTGATCGAGCAAGGCTGCTTGCGTCCCGTCTTTCGCTATCACCGCCAGCCCGTCCTCCACCGCCTTCATCGCGAGGCGCAACGTCGTCACGGGATAAATCACCACGTTCACGCCGAGGCTGGTGAGTTGCTGGGTCGTCAGCAATTTCGATTTGCCAAACTCCGTCATGTTCGCGAGCAGCGGCACGCTGACGGCCTGGCGGAACTTCTCGAACTCGCTTTCGTCCTCCAAGGCCTCGGGAAAAATCATGTCCGCGCCGGCGTCCACGTAAGTCTTGGCGCGCGTGATGGCACCCTCGAGTCGTTCGGACGCGCGCGCGTCGGTGCGGGCGATGATGACAAAGTTCGCATCGCGCCGCGCGGTCACCGCCGCACGAATCTTCTTCACCATGTCGCCAGCGGGCACGAGCGCCTTGCCGTCGAGATGGCCGCAGCGTTTTGGGTTCTGCTGATCTTCGAAGTGGCAGCCGCACAAGCCGAGTTCCTCGAACTCACGCACCGTGCGCGCGGCATTCATCGGTTCACCAAACCCGGTGTCCGCGTCAATCAGCGCCGGCAACTCCGTCGCGCCGGCGATGGCGCGGCCGCGCTGCGCGACTTCGCTCAACGTGGTCAGCCCGACATCCGGCAGTCCCAGATCCGCCGCGAGCGCCGCGCCCGAAACATAAACGCCCTCGAAGCCCTGCCGTTCGATGAGCATCGCGACGAGCGGCGAGAACGCACCGGGAAAACGCAGCAGCTTGCCCGACTTCAGCGCGGCGCGGAACTCGGCGCGTTTCTGGGCGGAAGATTTTTTGGCGAAGAGCATCGCGTCAGAAAATGCCACGTTGGTCGCGCAAGGCGCAAGTCAGCCGTCCCGGCGGGAGCGAGATGTTGAGTTCGGCGAGTTGGGCCGGCTTGAGTTCCGGCAGTCGTTGCGCGGCAGCCAGGAACCGCTCGCTTTCCTCCCGTGAAATCAACTCATCGGTGAGCGTCTGGAACTTACGGAGGTAGCCGGCACGCGCGAACGGACGCGCGCCGAGCGGATGCGCGTCGGCTACGGCGATTTCGTCAGTGAGCTTTTGGCCATCGGCAAAAGTGATTTCGACGCGGCCACCGAAGGCTTTTTGATTTGGGTCCGTGGCGTGGTAACAAGCCGTCCACCCCGGGTCTTCGGTCGTTTTGATTTTCTGCCAGAGCGCGATCACGTCGGGATGATGTACGACTTCGGGTGCGTAACTCTTCACATGATGCCAGAAGCCGGTGTGCAGCGCGGCGGCGAAGATAAACATGAGACTATGGTCGAGCGTTTCGCGGCTGGCGTGCGGATCAAACTTCTGCGGGTCGTTCGCGCCGGTGCCGATGACGGCGTGCGTGTGATGGCTCGTGTGAATCATCACCTCGCGAATGGCCTTGAGGTCGGGAATTTTTTCGCGCAACCGGAACGCGAGATCGATCCAGGCCTGCGCCTGGTATTCGGCGGAATGCTCCTTGGTGTAGGAATCGAGAATCGCACGGCACGGTTCGCCGGGCGCGGGCAACGACACTTCGTAGCTCGCGTCCTTGCCGCCGAGCATCCAGGCGATCACGCTGTCTTCGCCCTCGTAAATCGGCGACGGACTTTTCTCGCCGCGCATCGCGCGATCCACAGCTTCGATGGCGAGCTTGCCGGCGTGCGCGGGCGCGTGGGCCTTCCAACTCGAAATCTCGCCCTTGCGCGACTGCCGCGTGGAAAAGCCGACATGCACCGCCTGTTGAACCGCCTGATAAATCGTGTTGGTTTCGAGATCGAGCATCGCACCGAGACCGGCCGCGGCGGACGGGCAAAGGTGCGCGATGTGATCCTTCTTGTGCTCGTGCAGGCAGATGCCGCGCACGAGGCTCATCTGAATTTCGTAGGCCACGGCGAGACCGCGCAGGAGTTCCGCACCACTGCGCCCGCACTGCTGCGCCACGGCGAGAAGAGGCGGGATGTTGTCCGCCGGATGCGAATAATCTGCCGCGAGAAACGTGTCGTGCATGTCGAGTTCGCGCACTGCCACGCCATTGGCCCACGCCGCCCACTCACACTCGAAGCGTTGCGCCGCCGGCAAACCGAAAACCGTCGCGCCGCCGTCACGCGGGTGTGCCAGCGCCTGCGTGCGCGCATTGGCGACCGGCTGGCGGTTGATGGCCGCGATGGCGACCGCCGCATTGTCTATGACGCGGTTGACGATCATCTCCGCGACTGCCGGCTCGACAGCCCGGGCGCTCGAAGCGACCTCAGCGATCTTCCACGCGAGTTGCTCGCTCTTCTGTAGCGGAGTCTTGGAAGGAAAAACTTTGACGTGATGGACAGTCATGATGCGACGTTCCTGGTCGTTTATTTCCGAAACAGCGCCTCGTCCAAGCCGCTCAGGCCGATGATGGACTTTAAAGTGCCGACAGGAATCTCGCGTTTATTCGGAACGGGGACGGTGGCGCTGTCTTGGCGGGGCAATTCGCGACGGTAGATCAGATGGCTTCCGGTTTGCCGGTCGAACACAAAGCCGTTGTTCCGAAGCAGGCGGGTCACCTCTGTGGCGGAGAGTGGCCGCAGTTTAGGCATGAGCCAGATCGAGAGGCTGAACGCTGGCGCCGGACTTCAGCCGCCGTTTGATTTCGGTGGCACTGGCCACTTCCAGCCAGGCCTCCACCGCTTCGGCGAGCATCGAGTACGCTTCCTTTCGAGTCTTGCCCTGGCTCGCCACGCCGAGTTCCGGGCAAACGGAAACGAACCACTGCTTCTCCTTTTCGATCACCGCGGTGAGAGACGGCAGTGACATCATTTCACCATCTTTGAAAATCCAACCCGGCTTCATGGCCGTGACTTTCGCAAGCATTGGGTGGCATTGCAACACGGAGCTTGTGCGCACGCACTTCAACGGCGGTCCCGCTCCTTGCGAATGGCGCGGCCAATCACTTCTTCCACACATCGCCCACGCCTTCGCCAAACCAGCGCGTGCTCACGACTTTTTGCTGCGTGTAGAATTGCACGCCTTCCTTGCCCTGAATGTGCAGGTCGCCGAAGAAGGATTCGTCCCAACCGGTGAAGGGGAACATCGCCATCGTCGCGGGCACGCCGACGTTGATGCCGATCATGCCGGCCTTCACGCGGTGCTTGAACTCGCGCGCGGCCTTGCCGGAGTTGGTGAAGATGGCTGCGCCGTTGCCGAAGGCGGATTTGTTGGCCTGCTCGATGGCGTGGTCGAGGTCGTCCATGCGCATCACGTTCAGCACGGGACCGAAGACTTCTTCACGGGCGAGAGTCATGCCGTGCTGCACTTGATCGATGATGGTCGCGCCGAGGTAATAGCCATTCGGAGCATCGGGCACTTTCACGCTGCGTCCGTCGCACAGAATCTTTGCGCCCTCTTTCTCGCCGCTGGCGACGAGGCTCATCACGCGCTCGCGATGTTGCGCGGTGATGACGGGGCCCATGTCGGGCTGCGAGGCTGCGATGTCGGTGCGTCCGACTCGGATGGCTTTCGCGGCATCTATTAATGTGGGCAACAATTTCTCCGCCGCAGCGCCGACCGTGATCGCGGTCGAACCGGCCATGCAACGTTCGCCCGCGCAGCCGAATGCCGCCGCCGAAAGCGCCTCGACCGTCTTCGGCACGTCGGCGTCGGGCATCACGACGATGTAGTTCTTCGCGCCGCCGTTGGCTTGCACGCGCTTCCCGTTTTTGGTGCCGGTCTCGTAGATGTAGCGCGCGATGGGCGTGGAGCCGACGAAGGAAATGGCTTTCACCTTCGGATGCGTGAGCAGCGCATCCACTACGTCACGTCCGCCGTGGACGATGTTGAGCACGCCTTTGGGCAAGCCGGCTTGTTCCAACAGTTCGATGATCAGCACTGCCGTGAGCGGCACCTTCTCGCTCGGCTTGAGCACGTAGGTGTTTCCGCACGCCAGCGCGGTCGGGAACATCCACATGGGCACCATCGCAGGGAAGTTGAACGGCGTGATGCCGACGCACACGCCGAGCGGTTGCAACATCGTCTCGCAATCCACGCCGCGCGCGATGTTCTCCAGCGTGTCCCCCATGAGCAGC
>JBBQYK010000390.1:0-4485 GCA_038208765.1 Verrucomicrobiota bacterium | reverse complement strand
GTCACGCTCTTGAGCTACGTGCTGGTTTACACGCCGCTCAAGCGCATCACGACTTTGAACACGGCCATCGGCGCGATTCCCGGCGCGTTGCCGCCACTCATGGGCTGGACGGCGGCGCAGGACAGCATCTCGCGCGAGGGTTGGGCGCTGTTTGCGATTCTCTTTTTTTGGCAATTGCCACACTTCCTCGCCATCGCCTGGCTCTACCGGGAGGAGTACAAGAACGCCGGTTTCGTGATGCTGCCGGGGTGCGATCCGGATGGCACGCGCACGGGGCGTCAGGCCATCAGCCACACGCTGGGATTGATTCCGGTGAGCGTCTGTCCCGCGCTGTTTGGCACGGCGGGCGTGGTTTACTTCTTTGGCGCGCTGGTGCTCGGCATGGCGTTCCTCTGGTGTGCGATTCAATTCTCGCGCGACCTGACCCGTGCCCGCGCGCGGCAGCTTTTCTTTGCTTCCATCCTTTATTTGCCAATCCTTTTCGGGCTGATGGCGCTCGACAAAGTACGGCATTGAAAGATGACAATTTGAAAATGGTGCGGGCACAAAATAGTGGGGCAGGCGTCTCGCCTGCCGTTCGTCCGGCGGCCGTCCCGGCTGCCGGTGACAGGCGGGACGCCCGTCAGACGAGCGACAGCCGGGACGGCTGCCCCACTAAAAAAGTGCGGCATTGAACCATGAAAACTGAATCTGCCGTTGACAGGAAATTTCGCGGAAAGCTAGTTTCCGCGCTTCGGAATTTTCCGGCAGTGAACAAATAACGAACCCATGGCTGCGACACATTCGACGACACACACGGCGCACGAAGCGCACGCTCATCACGAGCCGGGCTTCTGGCGCAAATACATCTTCTCGACCGACCACAAGGTCATCGGAATCCAGTATGGCATCACCGCGCTGTTGTTCCTGTTCTTCGGCTTCCTGCTGATGGCGGCGATGCGCTGGCAGATCGCATATCCGGGCGAGCCGATCCCGGTCGCGGGCAAAATCATCGGGTGGCTGCTGGGCGCGGAAGCCGCGACGATGATTCCCGGCGGCATCATGTCGCCTGACCTCTACAACGCCTTCGGCGCGATGCACGGCACCATCATGGTGTTCCTCGCGATTGTGCCGCTCGCGTTTGCGGCCTTCGGCAACTACGTCGTCCCGCTGCAAATCGGCGCGCCGGACATGGCGTTCCCGCGCATCAACATGGTCAGCTACCAGTGCTTCTTCATGGGCGGCGTGGTCATGCTCGCGAGCTTCTTCATCCCCGGCGGCGCGGCGCGCTCCGGCTGGACCTCCTATTCCCCGCTGGCCTCGATGGCGGACCTGACGAACCGCGTGGACGGACAAACTTTCTGGCTCATCGGCATGGTGCTGCTCATCACGTCGTCACTGCTCGGCGCAGTGAATTTCATTGCCACCATCATCCAGTTGCGCGCCAAGGGCATGAGCTGGATGCGCCTGCCGTTCTTCGTCTGGGCGCAGTTCGTGACCGGTTTCCTGCTGCTGCTCGCCTTCCCGCCGCTCGAAGCCGCGGGCGTGATGCAGCTCATGGACAACGTGCTCGACACAAGTTTCTTTCTGCCAAGCGGTCTCGTGATTTCCGGCCAGCCGGTGGATGTGAGCGGCGGCGGCAGTCCGTTGCTCTGGCAGCATCTGTTCTGGTTCCTCGGCCACCCGGAAGTGTACGTCCTGATTCTCCCGGCGATGGGCATTGTTGCGGAAATCATCGCCTGCAACACGCGCAAGCCGCTCTGGGGCTACAAGGCGCTCGTCCACTCGGTGCTGGCGATTGGCTTCCTCTCGTTCATCGTCTGGGCGCACCACATGTATCTCACGGGCATGGGCACGAAGATCAGCACGTTCTTCCAGACGACCACGATGATCATTTCGATTCCGTCGGTCATCATTCTCACGGCGTTGTTCCTCTCGCTCTGGGGCGGCTCGATTCGGTTCAACACGCCGATGCTCTTCGCGCTGGCCTTCCTGCCGATGTTTGGCATCGGCGGTCTGACCGGTCTGCCGCTGGGCTTCAATGCGAGCGACATCCTGCTGCACGACACCTACTACGTGATCGCGCATTTCCATTACGTGGTCGCGCCGGGCACGATCTTCGCGCTCTTCGCGGGCATTTATTTCTGGTTCCCGAAAGCCACCGGGCGGTTCATGAGCGAAGGTCTGGGCCGCATTCACTTCGTCCTGTCGTTCGTGTTCATGAATCTCATCTTCGGCCCCATGTTCCTGCAAGGGCTGGCGGGCATGTTGCGCCGCATGTCGGACGGTGGCGCGGCCTATTCGCTGGCGCAGAACCCCGGCATCGAGGGCGCGCTCAGTGACGCCATCATCAACTTGAACAAAGGCGTCTCGATGGCGGCGTGGGGTCTCGGTCTCTCGCAGATTCCATTCATCATCAACTTCTTCTGGAGCATCAAGCACGGGAAGAAAGTCCCGTCGGACAATCCTTGGCAGGCCACGACGCTGGAGTGGCAGACGCCCACGCCGCCGCCGCACGGCAATTTCGCCGTGGAACCCGAGGTGCATCGCGGCCCGTATGACTACAGCGTCCCCGGCGCGAAGAGCGATTACAGCCCCCAGAACCAATCCCATTAACGACCAGGACATTCATGGAAATCCCCTACACAGTTACTCCGCGCAAGGACACCGGGCTGTATAACGCCAAGGTCGGCATCTGGCTGTTCCTCGCTTCCGAAGTCATGCTCTTCGGCGCTCTCTTCTCGTCTTACGTCCTGCTCCGCGTGGGCGCACCCTTCTGGCCGGAAGGTCTCCTCAACATTCCCATCGGCACGTTCAACACCTGGGTGCTCATCACCTCGTCGGTCACCGTGGTGATGTGCTGGGCGAATTTGAAGCTGGGGAATTTCAACAAGGCGCGCGTCTATCTCGGCCTCACCATTCTGTGCGCGCTGGGTTTCGTCGGCATTAAGACCGTCGAGTACAACGACAAGTTCACGCACTACACGATTCGTTTCACCAACGACGTGACGGCGGCGGCTTTCCTGAAGGAAGCTTACGGCAATGACGACGAGGCCACGCGCTCCGGCGTCTTCGCGAACACCTATGGCGTGCCGGACTCCAAGGTCGTGGCGAAGAACAAGGAGCTGCCCCCGCCGCGCTTCCTGGAAATCACCGGCCATCTCGAAGGCAATCCGCACTTCGTGACACTCAAGAAGCTCAAGGCGAAGAACGCCGAGACCATCACTTTCATCCCCGACGCGTTGAACCAGGGGAAAAAAGAAAAGGGCGCGGCGCCTGATCCCGCGCACGATCACAAGAAGGTCACGGTCAAGATGAGCGAACTCGTGTATCTCTCGGCCTACACGCCGCAGCGCAACACCTACTTCGCGATTTACTTCACCCTCACCGGCTTGCACGCCGCGCACGTCATCGGCGGCGCGCTGGTCATGGCGTATCTTTTCTTCACCGGCCGGCGCTGGTGGCAGAAAGCGCCCGAGCAATACACCAACCGTATCGAAGTGGCCGGCCTGTTCTGGCACTTCGTCGATCTGGTCTGGATCTTTCTCTTCCCCGTTCTCTATCTGCTGTAAGGAAATTTTATGGGCGACCATTCATCACCTGAACAACTTAAGAAAGACATCCGCGTCTATCTCGCCATCTTCGTCGCGCTGCTCGTGGGCACCGTGCTGACCGTGTGGCTTTACTACATCCACATCCCGAACGTGAAAGTCACCATCGCCATTGCGCTGCTCGTGGCGTCGGTGAAGTCCTTCCTCGTGGCGGGTTACTTCATGCACTTGCTCTCCGAGAAGAAGGTGATCTACGCGACGCTGGCGGCGACGGGGTTCTTCTTCGTCGCGCTCATGGCCCTGACGCTCTGGTCCATGAACGACTTCCCGAAGTTCACCGAGGTCTTCGGCAACAAATAACCGCCATGTCACTCAAGGCTCTCCATATCGTTTTCATCGTCGCCTCCATCGTGCTGGCCCTTGGGTTCGGCGCGTGGTCGCTCCATGAATTCTACCAAGGAGAGCCGCGCATCAACTTGTGGTTCGGCATTGGCTCGCTCGTCGCGGGCTTGGCGCTGGTTGTTTATGGCCGGGCCGTGTTGAAAAAATTGAAGCACATCAGCTACCTGTGAAATCGTTTAACCGAATCATCGCCAAGGTAGTGGGGCAGCCGTCCCGGCTGCCTCAGTCCGGTGGCCGGGATGGCTGCCGCGACAGGCGGGACGCCCGTCGGACTACGGCAGCCGGGACGGCTGCCCCACTAGCCGTGGCTGCGCTGATGCTTTTCGCGCCGACGGCGGCCCGCGCCTGCGCCGTGTGCTTCGGCAACAGCGACTCCCAACTGTCCAAGGGCATGATGGCCGGCGTGCTCGTCCTCCTGTTCGTCGTGCTCGCCGTGCTCGGCGGGTTCGTCGCCCTCTTTGTCCATATTGCGCGCCGTTCGGCGGCGGTCGCGCTCGAAGAATCATCCGCTAAAATCGAAGGCTTAAAGTAATGACCAAAGAATTTTTCGGCA
>JBBQYK010000389.1:0-4491 GCA_038208765.1 Verrucomicrobiota bacterium | reverse complement strand
CAACGCCCCGCTCCCCGTGTGGACGAGGTCACTGACGATGACCGTGTTCGTCACGTAGGTCCCGAGGATCCAACTGTTGGTCAGGCCGGTGTCGAGCGGCGATTCAAAATCGCCGTTGCGCACGTAGTTATAACCCGTCTCCGCCACCGGGCCTTCGACGAGGGAAATGTCATCGACGAGCGCGCTGCCTGCTTCGCCGAGGTAAATCCAGAGGCGCTTCACTCCGGTGAGCGCGCTGTCGCCGGTGCCGACGCTCCCGCTCGCGCTGAAGAAGCGCCAGCCGTCCCGCACGCCGGGATGAGTGATGATTTCGCCCGCATAGACCGCCGGGATGTGGCGGGCGTTCCAGTTGCCGGCGCGGCTGTTGTCCTGGTTGGGATCGATGAGTTGCAGCGAGGAGCCGGTGCCGTTCGCGTTCGTGTTCCATGGCGCGGCGGCCTCGTAGCGCACCCGGTCGATGATGACGTCCGCGACGTTGGTGGTCGCGCCGGGCTGGATGAGCGAGATCGTCTCGCCATCACTCTGAAGCGCGCCGTCGAACTGATCATAGATCGGCGTGGTCGCACCAAACGCGGCGATGAAGGGCACGCGGTTCTTCACGAGGAGCAGGAACTGGCGCGGTCCGATGTAAGCGCCCTCCGGGAAGGTGTAATCCAGCCCGTTGATGCGCCAGCCCCCGATGTTGAAGGCGAGATTGCTGTGCGTGTTGAACAGCTCGACGTATTCCGAGTCCGGCGCGTTGGGCGCGGGGCGGTACATGATTTCGTTGAAGACCACGAAGCCGCGCGGGTCGGGCACGGCGGCAGCGGCGTAAGTCACGCTCACGTTCGCGGGCGAGCCGATGGCATTGTGGTTTTTGTCGTAGGCCGCCACGGAGATGGGCGCGTTGTTGGTGACGGAAATCCGCGCCGTCCAGGCGGTGATGCCGGTCCAGGTGACGGGCCAGGCCACGCCGTTGAACTCAATGGTGGTGATGTCGAAGGTGGCGTTGCCGCTGATGGTCAAGACGTTCGAGGCGGAGGCGGTGACGCTGGGCGTGGTGACGTTGAAGCCGTTGAAATCCGCCGCCGCCATGGCGTTCGAGATGCCCGCGCGCGCGGTGTCGATGAAGGTTTTGATCGCGTTGACCGGCGTGGGAGCCACGTTCACGCCGCTGGCCAGCATGGCGTTGTAGCGCCCGTCAATGGCCGGGTAGTAGGTCGTGGTCTTCATCGGGCCGTTGACGATTTCCTTGTAGGCCCGCCACCAGGCGCGGCGGAAGGGCGGGTAGTTGTTCAGCGCGACCATCGAGGGGTCCGCGCCCTGCACATCAAACAGGTTTCCACCCGGTGGATTGGACTGGGTGCCGCCCTGGTTCGGATTGTTCAACACGATGTTGTAATCCCAAATCATCAGCTTCCATTTTCCGTCCTTGGGCTTGTAGCCGTACATGTTCTGAGCGTTCACGCCGCCAAAGCTGTCCCAGTTGCCCACGCCGTGCTCGATGGCGAAAATGCGCGTCCACTGATCGATGTCCACGAGGCCGCTGAAGTTCTGCCAGTACTGGGGGCTGGTCGTCGGCTGGTTCGCGGCCTCGATGATGGCGATGACGTTGGTGTAGTCGTTGGCCGTCTTGTCCGCGCTGCGGGTCAGCCAGTTCTGGCGGTAGCGCGTGAGCTTGTGCGCGTTGGTGCTGAGGTTGCGGTTGAAGGTGCACCACGATTCGTTGTCGAAGCCCGCGACATTGCCGCCCGTCACGTTCACGTCATCAAACTCGAACCACGGCTGGAGCTTGAACAGGCGGCCCTCCGTTTCATCCGGGAAGAACTCGTCGATCAATTCGCCGCCGGGACGCTGGGTGTCCTCCTGCAATCGGTTGTCTCCGCCCTTGCGGGTGCCGTTCACATACATCGCCACGTAGCGGCGGTAGAGGTAGGGCAGGCCGAGCTTGCGCGTGAGGAAGTAGGCGATCTGCTCGCGCATGAGCGACGGATCATCGAAGCCGCCGTTGCCGGGCGCGTGAACTTTGTTGAAGTTGTCCGCGCCAAGATATTTGTCGTCGAGCGGCAGGTTGATCACGAAGTGCGTGCTGCCGGTGACGGGCGAACCGTTCTGGCCCTGGTGATACGGGCTGTTCGAGTAATGCGACACCACGTTGTAGATCGGGCGGTTGTTGTTCACGATCATCGTGCCGTCCACGTCGTGGTTGCTGAGCGCGGGCCGGTTCATATAGGCGTTCACGTTTGCCGCGCTCATCCAGAGGCGGTAGCTGCTGAAGGCTGCGGTCGGAATAGGTTCGCCCCAGCGGATCAAACATTCACGGCGCTGGCCGTCCACGGCCGTCAACACCGCGCCCACCGGGAACTGGCTGGTCGCGAGCCGCGCATCGGTGGCACCCACGTAAAACGAAACCATGGTGTTGACCGCCTGCGCCGGAATGGTCGCGGTGTAGATGCCGTCGCCCGCTACGGCGTCGCCGGCCGTGCCGTTATCGACCATGAACTGTTGGGTGAAGGCGGGCGGCGTGGCACTGTCCACGCGCCAGAATAAAACCGCGTTCGTCACGCCGTCCGGGTCGTGCAGGCCAGCGGTCACGACCACGCTCTCACCCGCCTGGGGCAGGGCGGGGAAGTGGGTGACGCCGTGAATCGCGGGCGCGACGTTCGTGAGGCTGCGGCTGTTGGCCGCACCGGGCGTGCCGAGGTTCGCGGGCAGTTGCATCCGTCCGTAATTTTCCAGGAAGCCGCCCTTGATCCGCATCAGCACTTCCGGCCAGCCGCGCTGCCAGCGCACGTAGCCACGCAGGGTGAACGCCTGGCCTTGGGTGAGCGCGGCGATAGAGACGCGGATGCGGTTTGCGCCGGAGTCGCCATTGCCATCGCTCAACACACGCATGGAGCGGCTGCCGGTGCGCCCGGTGAGATCCAGCGTGGTGCGGATGTGATTGCCCTGCGGCGTCCATGGGGCCAGTCCGATCTCGAAGCCGGGATTGGTCAGCAGATTGGCACTGCCTGGAACGTTCGCCTCCATGTCGTCCAGCAGACATTCGCCCTCGCCGAGCATCGTGATCTCGAGACGGTCGATGGCCGTGGCGCCCTGCGTGTTGCCGGTGTCGATCAGGCCGGTATGCTCGAACAACGTCCACGGCGCCTTCTGCGTTTCATCGCTGTCCCCCCAGTTGTAGGCGAGGCGATGGTTTGAGCGCGGGTCGATCAGTTCCAGACTGCTGCCGCCCTGGTTGGCCCATTTGCCCCAGCGTCCGCCCGTGCCGTAGGTCAATTCGTCCACGACGATGTAATAAGTGTTGGTGAGCGACTGCTGACCGTTCGTGGTGAGGTCGAGGTCGGGCTTCGCGAGGGCCACGCGCTCGCCGTCGCGCGAGAGCGTGCCGCCGTAGTTTCCGAAGGTGTTCCCGTTGTTCAGATTCGCGTAGTTGCCGAGCAGGTGTGCCTTGTTCTGCGCCACCACCACGTAGCCGCCCGCCGGGATGGACGTGTTCGCCGGGAAGGTGAAGTTGATGCCAGATACGAAACGCCAGCCGCTGATGTCCACCGGGCTGCCGCCCTTGTTATACAATTCGATGAACTCGTCCTCGTCCTCCTCGGAGATGGGGCCGTACATGATTTCGTTGATCACCACGTTGTCCACCAGCGCCGCGCTGTTCGTCGTGCCGGGCGTGCGCGTGGTGAGGCGGTAAAATTCCGGCGAGCCATCCGGCGAGCGGCCTGTGGCGACGCCGTTTTCCTGGCCGTCGTATTGCACCGCGTCGAGCATCCGCGTGCCGTCCGGGCTGCGGAGGTAAATCGTCTCGCCTTTGTGATCGAGGTTGAAGCCGAGCTGAATTTGATCGAACGCGATGTACCCGCGCGGCGGCAGAATGGTGCCGCCGGGGATTTGAAACTTGTTCGTCGAGGGCGCGTCGCTCAGGTAGCAGCCCGAGATGTCCACCGCCTGCGTGCTGTAATTGTACAGCTCGATGTAATCCACGAGGGGCAGGTCGGTGTGCGCGAGGATCTCGTTGATCATCACCGCGCGCAAACCCTGGCGCAGGCGCGGCGCTTCGTGAGCGCCGGGCGAGCCGCCGATGCGGTCGCTGGCGTCCCAGGATTTCGGATTGCCCTGGCCGTGCGACGCACGGGTGAGGACGAGCGAGTGGCCGGTGCCGTCCGCGCCCACGGGCCAAGGATTTTGATCCTGGTAATTCACTTCCAGCATGATGCCCTGGTATTCGCTGTCGCTCCGCAAACGCACGCGCCCGCTGGCCGGGAGCGAATTGGAATACGGCCCGAGCACGCCGGTGATGCCGTAGGCCGACATGACCGCCGACGGATTCTGGGCAATGACGAGGAACGTGCCGCCCGGCAGGATGGTGTTCGCCGGGAATTTGAACTCGATGTCGCCCGAGAGCCGGTAGCCGCTGATGTCCTCGAAGTAAGGATTCGAGTTGTAGAGTTCCACGAACTCGAGGCTGTTCGTGTTCGTGCCGCCGGGCTTGTACATGATTTCCGAGAT
>JBBQYK010000388.1:0-4494 GCA_038208765.1 Verrucomicrobiota bacterium | reverse complement strand
TCTGACGCTGGCGGGGTGTCCGTTATTGCGCAAGTCTGGAGACTTCTGCATCTCGGGCAGACGCATCTCAACATTTTACCTGCTTATTCGAGCCTTAATTTGTCTGCCCCAATTCGTCTGCCAGTTTTCATTCCTCAAGCGGGGACGGCAGACGAATTGGGGCAGACGAATGAAAGAGGCATCGTCGGTGCGGACCCAGTGTCCCGCGCGTGAGGATAAGTCTTGATGCGACTGACCTGTTTCAATCTCGGTCTCGTGAAGGGCCTGAAAAACCTTCAACCACATTCGTCTCGGAAATACTCCCTCCAGACTCGCGCCTGCCGCCGAGGTCTGGCATTCTTGCTCCGTTCACTTTGAAAACTTGGCTGCTCATGTTGTTCGGTTGCGTCGCGCTGACTTTTGGCGCGGAGACGGGTCATGACGTGTTCCGCGTCCGCACTGCGCGCGACACGGCCGGGCGCGCGCATCAGTTCGGCGTCGCCAGCGGGACGCGCGCCGTGGTCTTCGTCTTCCTCGGGCCGGAGTGTCCGATCTCGCAGCGCTACGTGCCGGAACTGAACCGTCTCGCCGCAGGGCAGGGGACGAACGGCGTGGAATTCTTCGGCGTCATCGCGGGCCAGTCTATGACGCGCACTCAGGCCGCGGCCTTCGTGAAAGAATACGCGATTCAATACCCCGTGATCTTTGACGAAGGTCTCGCGCTCGCCCGCTGGCTCCGTCCCACGCACATGCCCGAAGCCTTCGTGCTCAAGCCCGATGGCGACCGCCTCTATCGCGGGCGCATTGATGATTGGTATCAGTCTCCCGGCAAGCCCCGCTCCGTGGTGCAGCATCGTGAACTGCGCGATGCCATGGACGCTGCGCGCGCGGGCAAGATGCCGCGTAAATTCTTCGCGCCGCCCGTGGGTTGTTACTTCGAGGACTGGCCGGCGCGGTGAAGTGCCCCCCGGCGTCCCGCCGGGTCGAGGCAATCTAACTACGAGGTCCGCCACCTACTCCGTAATGTTCTACCCGGCGGGACGCCGGGGGCACTTTAGTCCCGCATGGCGTCCGGACTCACGCCCATCTGCGCGCACCAGTCGCGATAGGCTTGCGGGGCGATTTCGCTCGGTTTGATTTCGCTGCGTCCGCCCCAGAAGACGTTCGTGTAACTGATCTCGAGGCCGCAGCTTTTCAGATGCGCGTCGATGGCGGCCTTGTGCGCGAGCACCAAAGTTTTGTCCGTGCCGTGCGCCACGCCCATCACGTTCACGTTGCGAAACTCCGGCCCGCCCTCGCGCCAGTAGGCGTGTGTCATGATGTGATGGCGTCCGACTTCGCGCCCCGCCTCGATCTCGCGGCCCGCCGGCACGGCCCAATGAAAGAGCGCGTTGAAGCGCGTGACTCGTTCGCCGTCCTTCTGCGGCTTGACGTGTTCGAGAAAGGTCGAGAAGCGCCCGATGATGCGGCGCTTGTTCATGTCCTCCGCGACTTCGTAGAAGGTTTCCAGCGGCACTCCGGCATCCGCCGCGCGCGCGCGCCAGAGGTCGCGGACAATCTCCGCCGGGGCGAACTCGCGCTTGAGCGCGGTGAGAATTCTCCAATCGAGATCATTCAGCGTGACGATGGAAACGTCCTGAATGTCCGCCGGCACCTCGGCCTTGCTGCCCGGTTCCATGCCGCGCCGCCGCGTGTGGCCGACGCCGAGCGCGAACAGTTTTTTAGCCGGGAGCAGGATGAACTTCTCCGCCCCCGTCTGCTGCGCGAGGAATTCGCAATGCTTCTGCATGGAGAAACTCTGCGGCACTTTGAGCGTGGTCCAGAGTTTGTAAGTCGAACCGGGCGTCGCGGCGTCCGTGCTGCGTGTCACGACGTGGCCGCTGAACGGATCGCGCTGAAACATCCAGTCAAAGGCCGCGTCGAGCTTCTCCTGCGGCACCTGCCACGCGACGAGCGCGCCCTGCGCGAGATTTGTAGCGAGCAGCGTCTGGCGCACGCGGCGGATGGTGCCCGCCTCGACCATCGCGCGGATGCGTTCGAGCACCGTCTCGACCGGCACTTCGGAAAGCCGGGCAATTTCCCCGAACGGATCACGCTGAAAACCCTGCACGCGGTCCTCGCTCACGGCGAGAATCTGTGCATTGGTCGCGTCTTTGAAATCAACCGGTATTGTCGCTGAACTCATGAGGCGCGGAAACTACCACGCGCGTTCGGATCGAGGAAAGCAATCCGTGGCGCACGTGGGCGCGCGGCATTTCAAGCCGCCTGCATCAGGCGCGCAATTTCCGTGTGCAGCGGTTTCAGGTCGGAGTCTTGCAACGCCATGCGCAGGATCATTTCACGTTCGCCGATCTTCAGCGCGCGCTGGAGCCAGCCCAGCGTGTCCTCGGCCGGACGCTGCATCTGGCAGGAGTAGCAGGCGAGATTGTAGGGAATGGTGGATTCCTCAGGAAACTTCTCCGCGACCGACGACAGCGCGTCGAAGGCGGCCGCCAATCCGCCGCTGCTCGCGCGACGCAAGGCATACGAATGATGCAGCCAGCTTCCGGCGCGTTCGGGCGCGGCGAGAATGAGTGCGCGACCGACGAGCGACGCCGCCTCCCACTCACGTTGTTCCGCCAGCGCGAGCCAGCGGATTTCCAGCGCGTCAGCATTGGCCTGCCCCTCGACGCTGAGTTGATTCAACTCCGCGAGAGCTTCCGACGCGTCGCCCAGTTCCAGCCAGCCGACGGCGGCGCGCAAGTGATGTCCATCGGGCATTGCCAGTTCCATGGGCGCGAGCGTAGCGGGGAGAACGCCGGCACACCACGGGGGATTCAATTCATGGCGAGCGCAGGCGTCCATTGGAGCGCGGACCGCCGAGTCCGCGTGTTCATAAACTGGAACCACGGAAAACACGGAAGACACAGAAGGAACGGGTCCTTGCTTGCGCCCCGCCATGTGGGCGCGCTTTTCTCCTCCCGTGTTTTCCGTGGTTCAACACGCGGACTCGGCGGTCCGCGCTCCGTTAAACTCGCGCGTTGAAATTCTCCTGCGCGTGGCGTACGACGACGCCATGAAACGAGGAATGATTCTGCTCGCGAGTTTTCTCTGCGCCTCCGCGCTGCACGGCAAGGTGATTTTCGAGAAGGTCGAATACAAAGAGGCCGACACCGTGTGCGAGGGGTTGCTGATTTACGATGACGCCGTCAAAGGCCCGCGCTCCGGCGTCCTGATCGCGCATCAGTGGAAGGGGCTGACTGATTACGAAAAGATGCGCGGCGAGATGCTCGTCACCCGCGGCTACGTCGTCCTCTGCGCTGATGTCTATGGCAAGGGCGTGCGCGCGGACAATCCCAAGGACGCTTCCGCGTTGGCCGGAAAATATAAAGGCGACCGTCCCTTGCTCCGCGCGCGCATCAATGCGGCGCTGGATTTTTTCCGTAAGCACGAGCGCGTGAATCCGAAGCAGATCGCCGCCATCGGCTACTGCTTCGGCGGCACCACGGTGCTGGAACTCGCGCGCAGCGGCGCGGAGGTCGCGGGCGTCGTGAGCTTTCACGGCGGATTGAACACGCCCACGCCGGCGGACGCGAAGAACATCAAAGCCAAAGTCCTGGCGTGCCACGGCGCAGATGATCCGTTCGTGCCGAACACGGAAGTGCTGGCCTTTCAGAAAGAGATGCGCGACGCGAAAGTCGAATGGCAACTGTTGTCGTACGGCAACGCCGTCCACTCCTTCACCGACAAGAACGCGGGCCACGACAACTCGAAGGGCGCAGCCTACAACGCGGCTGCGGACGCGCGGTCGTGGCGTGCGATGGAACTGTTCCTCGCCGAAGTGCTGCGCTGAACGGGGATGTTGCTCGCCTTCCACAAACCGTATGGCGTGCTCTCGCAATTCACGCCGGACGACTCGCCGAACCGTCCGCTCGCGGAGTTTGGTTTCCCGAAAAATGTGTATGCCATCGGCCGTCTTGATGCGGACTCCGAAGGCTTGCTTCTGCTGAGTGATGAGCCGGAGCTAAACGAGCGATTGCTGCATCCGCGTCACGGACACGAACGCACCTACTGGGTGCAGGTGGAGCGCATTCCGTCTGCGGAGGCGCTGCGCGAAATGGAGAAGGGCGTCACTATTCAGGGACGCAAAACCCTGCCGTGCCACGCGCGGTTGTTCGATCCGCCGCCGCAAGTTGCGCCACGCGATCCGCCGATTCGTTTTCGCAAGAGCGTGCCCGACTGCTGGATGGAACTGGAACTCACCGAAGGCAAGAACCGCCAGGTGCGGCGCATGACGGCGGCGGTGGGGCATCCGACGCTGCGTCTGCTGCGCGTGCAAATCGGCGGCTTCGCGCTCGGTGAATTGCCGGTGGGGAAATGGCGCACGGTGACGGAGGCGGAGCGGAAGCTCATCGGAGCGCCGGCTTCCCGCACGGCGCGTTGAAATGTTCCCGACTCCATCGCGCCGCGCTGGAAGTCAGCGCTCCGCCGATGATTTGCATTGGCCTCTGCATTTCGTTTCCCAAACATCCGGCG
>JBBQYK010000387.1:0-4555 GCA_038208765.1 Verrucomicrobiota bacterium | reverse complement strand
ATGATGCCCTGCTCCATCTCGAAGAAGCCCGCCGGACCCATGAGCATTCCGCCCAAGGTGCCCTTGATATCGCCGGAACTGCGCAGGGGAAGATCAAAACCGAGCGCGATGCCGTCGGTGTAAGCCAACTCCACCTGGTTCAGCGTGCGGCACGGGCCGAGGATGCGGAGATTGGAAATAACGCGGCTGCGCGGGCCGACGAGCGTCACTGTCTCCTTCGCGGCAAACTGCCCTTCCTGATAAAGCCACTTGTGAACTTGGAGTTTGTGCCCCTTGCCGAAGAGCGCCTCGACCGCTTCCTGCGTGAGGTGGCAATGGCGCGCACTGATGTTCACGACCAGCGGATTCGGCGCAGACGCGGATTGCGGCAAGGCTTTGCCCAAACGGGAATACACCGATTGCCGGACTAGGTGCTCGATGACAGCACGGTGCGGAGGCGATTGAATGGCCTGAGACATTACGGAGGTTATCGGCAGTTTTTGAAAATCAGTCAAACGATTTCTTGCAACATCTACCAAACTCTTTCAATCTCTTGGAAGAATATGCAGTCCGAAGAGCGTCAAAAGCGAATCGAAGCTCACCTGGGCAGGGTGGAATTCGCTTCCTTGGACGAACTCTCGGAGTTGGTGGACGCCTCCATCTCCACCGTTCGCAGGGACTTGGACATACTGGAGAGCCAGGGGACCCTGAAGCGAACGCACGGCGGAGCGCGGTTGACCAATCCCAAATCGGACGAATTCGCCTTTTCGGCCCGCGATACCCACCAGTTGGACGAGAAGGAAGCCATCGGCAAGGCTTGCGCCGAGTTTATTGGCCCGAATCAGACCGTGATCGTGGACGCCGGGACTACGTGCTTCCATGTCGCGAAGTATCTGGAAGCGAAGACTCCGCACATCGTCACGAACTCCCTACCGGTGGCCAATCTCTTCTCTTCGTCGGGGCGGATGGAGGTCGTGGTCAGCGGCGGCGTCATTTACCCAAAGCTCGGCGTATTGGTCGGACCGCTGGCGGTGGGATCCATCAGCCAGGTCCACGCGGATGCGGCGATCATGAGTTGCGGCGGTCTCGCACCCGATGGCGTGACCAACTCCCACGGACTGCTCATCGAGATTCAGCGCGCCATGATGCAGGCGGCGGCGCGCGTCATCCTGTGCGTGGACCACACCAAATTTGGCCGCCAATCCATCAGCCGGTTGTGCGACCTCGCGGACATCGACACGGTCATCACCGACCGGGTGCCGGCGGCGGAAATGCAGGCGGCGCTGGAGAAGGCGGGTGTGGAATTGATTCTCGCCGCACCGGAGGGTCCGAAGGTGCTGCTCCAGAACCGCCCGAAGCCTCCGCGCCCGTCCGTCCGCAAGCCCACGCTGGCGGTCGTCGCGCCCACGGGTATCTCGATGGAGCACGACGGTTTCATTGACTGAACGTCCGCGTCCCCTCGCGACTCGTGAATTCCAACTACGAACTGGTTCCGCTCCAGAACGGCGTGTTCAGCATCCGGCTGCGCTCGAATGGTGAAACGTTTCATCCCGTCATCGGGCCGGTGGCGGAAGCGGAGGCGCTCTATGTGCGCCAGTTGAAGTTGCGCGAACGGGCCGCGAGCCAGAACGAATTCGTCATCTGGGATGTGGGCCTCGGTGCGGGCGGGAATGTGCTTACGGCCATCCGGCATCTCGCCGACCTGCCCGTCACGTTGAACATCATCAGCTTCGATCACACCCTGGAGGCGCTGCGATTCGCGCTGGAACACGCGAGCCAGTTGGAGTTCCCGGTGGGATTTGAGAAACCGATTCAACAATTGCTGCGCGACCACACCGTCACCTTCCAACACGCGAAGCTGCAAGTGCGCTGGACCGTTCACGTGGCCGACTTCCCTGTGCTGCTCGCCAGTTCAACCGCACTGACCGCGCCGGACGTGATCTTCTTCGACGCCTATTCACCCGCGCGCAATGCCGCGATGTGGACGCTGCCGCTCTTCGCGAATCTATTTCGCCGCCTCGGTCCGCAGCGTCCGTGCGCGCTCGCGACCTACACCCGCAGCACCATTCCGCGCGTCACGCTGTTGCTGGCGGGATTCTTCGTCGGCGCGGGCGATCCCGTGGCGGGCAAGGAGGAAACGACGATTGCCTCGAACAGCCTGGCGCTCATTGAGAAACCGCTGGCCGCGCGCTGGCTGGAACGCGCGCGCACCTCGCACAGCGCCGAGCCGCTGCACGATGACCGCTACCGGATTGCGCCGCTCGCCCCGGAGACGTGGGAGCGGCTGCGCGCGCATCCGCAGTTCGTAGGCTTGCCCTCATAACGGGGAGGAGCAACAGCGGGGAGGGGCAAATGCCTCAGTCTCAGCCCGCCTTAAATCCCGCTGGTCTCGCGAACAGAATGATGTTTTCCCCCTCCAGTCCTCGTACTTCTACGGCAGTTCACCCCGTAGGATTGCCCTGATGAACAAGGTTGATTACGCCCGCCAAATGGAGCGCAATTACCCACAGCAACAGAACAAGGTATGGACATGAAGACATTCTCCCGGCTGAAGGCGGTCGCGCTCGCGCTCGGCTGCGCCCTGTCGTCCTCGTTCGCGGCCGCGCCCGTGGCCGTGCCCGACAATTATTCGGTCAACGAAGACACCACGCTTTCCATCGCCGCGCCCGGCGTGCTGGCGAATGACAGCGACGCCGACGGCAGCAGCTTCACCGCGTCGCTCATCACCACCACCACGAACGGCACGCTCACGCTCAACGCCAACGGCTCGTTCACCTACCGATCCGCGACAAATTTCTTCGGCACCGACACCTTCACCTACCGCGCGCGTGAGTCCGGCTCGCAGCAGTCGGCGACGGTGGCCGTGAGCATCGCGATCAGTCCGATCAATGACGCGCCGCGTGCGACAAACAATTCTTACTCAGTGAACTCAGGCGGCGTGTTGAACATCTCCGCGCCCGGCGTGCTGGGGAATGACTTCGACGTGGAAGGCGACGCAATGACCGCGTTGCTGGTGGCCAATCCCGCGCAAGGCGCGCTCGCGTTGAATGCCGACGGCTCCTTCAGCTACACCCCGAACGCAAATTACTTCGGCAGCGACTCCTTCACGTATCGCGCTCAGGACGCGCAGGCGACCAGCGCCGTCGCGACCGTCAGCCTCACGGTGCAGCCCGCGCCGGTTGTGGTGACCACACCGCCGGTGAATCAGACCAACTGCCCGGGCGGCACGGCGACCTTCAGCGTCACCGCCACCGGCACCGCGCTGCGTTATCAATGGCTCAAGGGCACGACGACGTTGACGGGCCAGACGAACAGCACGCTCGTCCTGCCGAATCTCGTGGCGGGTGACGCGGGCACGTTCAACGTCCGCACCATCGGCGCGACCAACTCGATGACGAACAGCGCCACGCTGACCATCGCCGAGCCCGTGTCGGCGACGGCGTTGACGAACTTCACACGCTTCGTCGGCTCCATCGCCATTTTTAACACGCGCGCCACGGCGGGCGCCGGGCCGATCACCTTCGCATGGTTGAAGAACGGCGCGGTCATTCCCACGCAGACCAGCAGCAATCTCGTGCTGACCAATCTCACGGTGGAAGACTCCGGCCTTTACAGCGTGGTCGTCAGCGGCGCATGCGGCAGCGTCACGAACAGCGCCTCGCTCGACGTCGCCACTTGCTTCCCCTCCGTCGATGTCATGCTCGTCATTGATCGTTCCGGCTCGATGGTTGGCCAGCCCTACACCGATGCGCGCGCGGCCTGCACAAACTTCGTCCATAATCTCCAATTTGGTCCCACCAACGACATGTGCGGACTCGTGGCCTACAACACCAGTTCCATCCTCCAGCAGCGCCTGACCAACAGCGTCGCCGCGCTGGAGCTGGCCATTCACACCCTGCCGCCCGCCACGAACGGCACGCGCATCAGCGACGGTCTCACCAACGCCATCGCCGAGTTGTTCTCCGCGCGCCATCGCTCGAACGCCCTGCCCATCATCGTGCTCATGTCCGACGGCCTGCCGAACAGCGGCGACTCGCCGAGCAATGTTTTGTATCACGCGCAGGTCGCGAAGAATCTCGGCGCGCGCATCTTCACCGTCGGCCTCGGCGACGTGGACCCGACGCTCATGGCGAATGCCGCGTCCTCGACCAATGACTATTTCTTCACGACCAATTCCTCGCAGCTTGCCGCGTTCTTCGACGCCATCTCCACCATCATCTGCCGCCCGCCGACCAACATCGTCGGCCCGTCGGACGTGACGGTGTGCATGGGAGTCAATGCGAGCTTCCACGTCACGGCCAGCGGCTGCGACGGCTTCCAGTTCCAATGGCGCAAGGGCGGCGTCAACCTTTTCGGCCAGACCAACGCCACGTTCACCATCACCAACGCCCAGCCAGCGAACGCCGGCCTCTACTCCGCGGTCGTCTCCGCCCCGTGCCGCACGGTCACGAACAGCGCCACGCTCACCGTCAACGCGCCCGCGCAAATCACCGTCGCGCCCGCGAACATCGTCAGCTTCCGCGACAGCAATGTGACTTTCAGCGTCACGGCTACCGGCACGGCCTTGAGCTACGAG
>JBBQYK010000386.1:0-4584 GCA_038208765.1 Verrucomicrobiota bacterium | reverse complement strand
GTCAGCGCGGTGTGCAGCAACTGGCTGGCGAGGATGTTCACGTTCGGATCGGCCTCGCCGTGGATGATGCGGAACGGCGGCGCGTCGCCGCGCACGAAGCCAATGGAGTTCACTGTGGCGAGCGTGGGCGGATTGTTCGTGGCGTAATCGCCGAGTAGCCAGCGGTCGTAATCCAAACCCGGCACCGTCGTCGGCACTTGGAGAAGATCTGTCGGCCCCGTCATGTCCACCACCGCCTGCACGCGGCTCGACTGGCCCAGGTGCTCGCCGACTTCGAAAAGATTCGTGTGACCAGTCGTGCCCGTCAGCGCGGAGAGGTGCCCGCCCGCCGAGAAACCCCACATGCCGAGGCGATTCGTGTCGAGATTGAACAATGCGGCATTCGCACGCAGCCAGCGGATGGCAGATTTCACGTCGTGAATTTGCGCCGGGTGCGGAAGGTTCAGCGCATACGGCGACAGCGGCGGGTTCGTGGTGTAGCGATAGCTTATTGCGGCCACGGCGATGTTGTGATTCGTCAGCGCCAGGGCACGCGGATTGTTTTCGTTGTCCGAAGCCCAGCCGCCGCCGTGAACCCACACCACGACCGGTGTAGGCGTGGCGTTCGACGGCACGAAATACAAATCCATCCACTGCCGCGAGAGTCCGCCCGTGACATAAGGCAAGTTGTTCGTGACACGGTATTGCGCAGGCAGCGGCTGGGCCAGCGCCGCCAGCGGCAGGGCGCAGGCCACGAGCACAATCAAGGCGCGCGCGACGCGGATGATCTTCACAAGGCTCATTTCGATGACGGGCCAGTGTTCAGTACTGTCATGGCGCGTGAATTTCAAAATCATTTCCCGTCCATTCAACTCCCGCGCACGTTAAACCAGCGGGAACATTCCATGAAAAAGTTTTCAGGCTTCACACATATGCAGTCAGACCACATCGCCACCCGCGACTAAAAAGTCTCACCACCCGCCGGCGGGAAATTCGGCGCTGGGAGTTGCCGGCGCGGCAACGGGGCTTGCCATGCAAATCAGGCGTTTGTTTTACTTCGCCCGTGGCACAACAGCAAACGCTCCGTCGGTCGGTCAGCTTTTCCGGCATCGGTCTGCACAGCGGCCAGCGCGTCAACATGACCTTTCTGCCGGGCGCTCCGAACAGTGGCGTGCGTTTCCGTCGCACCGATCTGGAGGGCAAGCCGGAGCTGGAAGCGAAAGTGGATTTGGTCGTGGACACGCAACGCTCGACCACGCTCGGGCGTGGCGCGCTCAAGGTGCAGACGGTGGAACACGTTCTGGCTGCCTTGTCCGGCTGCGAAATCGACAACGCCATCGTGGAGATCGACGCCAACGAACCGCCCATCGCCGATGGCAGCGCACGCGAATACGTGAAGATGATCGACTCCGTGGGCGCGACTGTCCTCGCCGAAATGCGCGAGCCGTATCGCGTGAAGGAGCCGATTGAGATCGCGGTCGGCGAGGCCATGATGTCCGTCTTCCCGCACGACAAACTGAAGATCAGTTGCACCAGCGCTGACAGCGGGAACCGTTTCACCGAGTTCTTCAGCATCGAAGTGTCGCCGGAGAACTGGCGCAAGGAACTCGCGCACGCCCGCACCTTCTGCTTCTTCGAGGAGATCGAATACCTCTACAAGAGCGGCCTCATCAAAGGCGGCTCGCTGGAAAACGCCGTGGTCATCCGCGACGACGCGGTGCTGACGAACGAGCCGCTGCGCTACGCCCAGGAATTTGTCCGGCACAAGATCCTCGACATCGTCGGCGACCTGTCGCTGCTCGGGCGTCCGGTGCAGGGCCACATCGTGGCCATTCGACCGAGCCATCAGTCGAACGTGGAACTGGTGAAGGCGATTCAGACGCAACTGCGCAAGCCGCTCGTCGCCGCGCAGACCTTCGCGCCGCCGCCGCAGCCCTTGCCCACCGAGAAGGTGGAAACGTCGGTAAAAAAATCTGCGGTGGAAACCACCGTCACCGAAACGGAAGCCCCACTCGTGCGCGACGGCGCGACGCTGGACGTGGTGCAGGTGATGAAAATTCTCCCGCACCGCCCACCGTTTCTGATGGTGGACAAGGTGACAAAGATTGAAGGCAACAAGATCACCGCGCTCAAACAGGTCACGATGGGCGAGTCACATTTTCAGGGCCATTTCCCCGGCCATCCGATCATGCCGGGCGTGCTCCAGCTTGAAGCGATGGCGCAAGTCGCGGGCATCCTGATGATGCGCCAGGCTGAGAACACCGGAAAACTGGCCTACTTCATGTCCGCCGAAAGCGTGAAATGGCGCAAGCCCGTGCATCCCGGCGACACCCTGATCATCAATGTGGAGATGACCAAGTCACGCGGGCGCATCGGCAAGGCCAAGGGGGTGTGCTCCGTCGATGGCGAACCGGTGAGCGAGGCGGAAGTGACGTTCATGCTGATTGAGCGGTAACAAGTGAGTGGGCGCACGCGCACGCGCGGCATTCAAAGCGCGTCCACGAACTGTTCCAGACTCACGCCCGCCTGACGCAGAATGCTCTGCAAGGTTTTGGGCGCAATGGGATTGTGGTTGGGAACAGTCAGCCGAACGCTCTCCCGCACGAGCCGTATGTTGGAACCTTCCTGCCGGACCAATTGAAATCCGAGTCGCTTGAGCGCTTTAACGGCTTCCGGCCGGAAATGTCCCGAGGAAGTTTCACGCCGTGGCCAGCAGCGCGTCGGTCAAAAAGTGCAGACGGATTTTCAATGGGGCGCGGCCTTGATCAAAGTGACACGATACCGCCTCGCGAACCATCTCCTGGAGTTCCCGCAAGTCTTTGCCTTGGGTGGTGATCCCGCCGCCGGCTGGTTGGTCCCACGACGCGACCAAACTGCCCGTCGCGTCGCATTGCTCTACGTTGAAAGTGATCTCGGACATCACGGACGAGAATAAAGACCTGCGTGCGTTTCGACAAACTTCATTTTCGCAACCCTTGTTGCTTCAGCCCCGGTTCAGCCCCGACAGGTGCCGGTCAAAATGTTTCTCCAGAAACTCCAGGTGGAGCGCGGGATTTTTCTCCAGCGCCTCCATGATGCCCGGCTTGAACTTCCGGCCCTTCGCATCGGCGCCCAACGTGAGCGTGGAGCCGAAGGTGACGTGAAGTAGCTGCCGGCCCACGCGCTCGTCGAGATAGAGAGCCTCATCCGCCGCACCGCGCGCGAAGGGGCGCAGCGCATCCACCTCCGCCTGCGTGGCGCTGATGTGATAGCTCCGGCGATCCGCATCGAAACGACCGCGACAGAAGGCGCAAATCTCCGCGAACAATTCCGGCGACGTCCGCGCGACCACGCGCAAAGCTTCAAGGTAGCTCGTGCCTGCCGTCTTGAGGTGCAGCAGGTCGCCACACACGCGCCCAATGATCGGGTAGATGGAGAATTTATCCGAGCCGCTGTGGATGCTCACCTTGTAGGGACCGCAGAATTTCGCCACCGCCACATGCTCCGTCAGTTGCTTCTCGAAAGTTTTGCAGTCGCCCTTGTAGTCGATGCCCTTCTCGAACTCGCCGATGAAACGCGGCGCGAGGCTCACCACGTTCGGCACGCGGCGGCGCTTGAGTTCCAGGCCCACGAACAAATGATCCAGCGGACTGGTCACGGAATCGGTTTCATCCACGGACACTTCGATTTCAAAGGCGCGTCCGGCGCAGGCTTCCCTGATGGCCGCCGCGACCTTCGCGGTGTGATGGATGGCCCGCGCGTACTTCACGGCGGCGCGTTGCAGTTGCTCGCGCGTGAACTTCAGCGCCAGCGAACCAACATCAAAACTTCGGCTGAGATAATCCTGATCCCACGCGGCGGAACTCCACACGCCGTCGCTCACCTGCTGCTGCACGGCGGCGGATAATTCGCCTTCGCTCATGCGATCCGCGTCGTTCCCGACGTAAGCACTGGGATCAATGGTGAAGAAAGTGAACCCGGCGGCGGCGGTCTTCTGCACGTCGGCCTCGGTCTTGTGATGATCCGCGTCCGCGCCCCACGGCTGCGTCCAGCCGAGCACGGCGAGATGTTTCTGCGCGGCCTGCATTACGTCAGTCGGCGTGCGCTGCGTGCGTTCCATCTCGCGCACCGATTGCTGGGCAAAGATGGGCGCGAAGTCCGTCTTGCGAATGGACGCGACGTGGCCCGGCGTGGCGAGACCGAGACGGTCGCCGAAGCCGAAGGATTTTTTGAGTCCGAGAACACTGGCGGTTGGTAAATTCACGGCGCGGTTTTTCGGACAGAACGCGCGAGATGCACAGAATTATTTACGGAGACCAGATGCGGAGGTGAGGCAGCGTAGCGCCGACATTCTTGTCGGCAGGTCGGGAGGTTTTCCAACCTCCCGTTCCATCCGAGCGGTCCGCGTCAGTTCTGGACTGGACCACGAGACGGGAAAGTCTCTCAGCGTGCCGGCTGGAAAGCCGGCGTTACGTCACCCCGCAATCGGGTGTGATTGAAAGTGGCGGTCAGTCGTAGCGCAGATTTGTAATCTGCGGTATCGCCGAATTGCATTCGGCAGGGCGTCGGCGAGGGCGAAGGCGTTGGAAGTTCGATCAGCCTGCGGATTGAAAATCCGCGATACAG
>JBBQYK010000385.1:0-4587 GCA_038208765.1 Verrucomicrobiota bacterium | reverse complement strand
GCCGCGCGTTGACAGGTTGTAACACCCTTCCCAAACTCCCGCCACATTGGCCGCGCCCTCAAAATCAGATTTTACGTTCCTGCGTGAGGCGCTGCGCCTCGCCGCGCGCGGACGTGGCCGCACCTCACCCAATCCGATGGTCGGCGCGGTTTTGGTGAAGCGCGGAAATGTGATCGGACGCGGCTGGCATCGGCGCGCGGGCCTGCCGCACGCCGAAATCGAGGCGCTCCGTGACTGCGAGCGGCGCGGTCACAACGCGCGCGGGGCCACGCTCTACGTCACGCTCGAACCCTGCTGCACGCACGGGCGCACGCCGCCTTGCACGGACGCGATCATCGCCGCCGGAATCAAACGCGTCGTCGTCGCGGCGCGTGATCCGAATCCCAAGCACGCCGGTCGCGGATTCAAACTGCTGCGCCGCGCGGGAATTGAAGTCGCGCACGGTGTGCTCGCCGAAGAAGCCGCGCGGATGAACGAAGTCTACAACCACTGGATCGTCCACCGCACACCCTTCGTGATCGTGAAAGCCGCGATGACGCTTGACGGCAAAATCGCCACCGCGAACGGCGAGTCGAAGTGGATCACCGGCGAGCAGTCGCGCGCCTTCGCGATGAAGTTGCGCGCTGGCGTTGATGCGATTCTCGCGGGCGTGAACACGGTGCTGGCGGACGACCCGGCATTGACGGTGCGGGCCGTTGAAGGGGGCAAGTCGAAGAGGGCAGGTTTGAGACCGCTGCGCCGCTTCGTTCTCGACTCGCAAGCGCGCACGCCGCTCACCGCGCGCGTGGTCACGGATGAATTTGCTTCGCTGACCACCATCATTTCCTCCCGGCGCGCGCCGGCCAAACGCCTCGCCTCGCTGCGAAAAAAAGTGCGCGTGGAAATCGCGCCCCTGCGTGACGACGTCATCGACTTACGCTGGCTGATGAAAAAGCTCGGCGCGGAGAATGTCACCAGCCTGATCGTGGAAGGAGGCGGCGAGGTGAACGCGTCGTTCCTGTTCGGTGGGCACGCGCAGCGCGTGGCTTTCTTCTACGCGCCGAAAATTCTCGGTGGTCGCGACGCACGCAAAGGCGTGGCCGGGCAGGGCGTGGCGGCGGTGCAAGACGCGCTCCAGTTGCGCGATGTGGAGTATCGCTGGCTCGGGCCGGATTTATTGCTGACCGCGCGGGTCGCCTGAGGTGTTGGAGGTGGAAGTTGTCGCGCTGCGACGGCTCCGCCCGCGTTGAGGGCGGCCGTGCGGCTCACGAATTTGCGGACGTGTTTGAAAATCCCCCGCCTGCCGCTTTGCGCAGCACGACTTGTCGCAGCGCGACAGGTTCCTCCCGCCACGGCCCTCCTGCACCAACTCAGCCGTTGACGCGCAAATGGCTCTTGCTACTGTCGCGCCTCGTTTTTTGCGGCCCCGCCGCCGAAGGCGTTTCACTCACATTTTACTTATGGCTAAAGCATCGAAATCGACCAAATACGTTTACACTTGGGGCAACAAAAAAGCTGACGGCGACGGCAGCATGAAGGCCCTCCTCGGCGGCAAAGGCGCGAACCTCGCCGAGATGACCCGCATCGGTCTGCCCGTTCCTCCCGGGTTCACCATCAGCACCGAGGTCTGCACTTATTTCTACGCGAACAAGCGCACCTATCCCGCCGTCCTCCAGGCGCAGATGGAAGCCGGCGTCGCCAACATGGAGAAGATCATGGGTACGAAATTCGGCTCGACCTCCGGCATGCCGCTGCTGGTCGCGGTGCGCTCCGGTGCGCGCGATTCGATGCCGGGCATGATGGACACGATTTTGAACCTCGGCCTGAACGACCAGGCCGTTCTCGCGCTGGCCAAGGCCACGGGCAATGAGCGTTTCGCGTGGGACTGCTACCGCCGCTTCATCCAGATGTATGGCGACGTGGTGATGGGCGTGCAGAAGCGCGAAGGCGAAGACCACGATCCGTTCGAGTCGGTCATCCACGGTTTCAAGCACGAGAAGTATCACGGCGACATCGTGGACAGCGAACTCACCGCCGCCGATCAGCAGGAACTCGTGAAGCGCTTCAAGGCGCTCGTGAAGGAACGCACGAACAAGGCGTTCCCGAACAATCCTTGGGATCAACTCCGTGGCGCGGCCGGTGCCGTGTTCGGTTCCTGGATGAACGACCGCGCGAAAGTTTATCGCGCGAAATACAATATCCCCACGGAATGGGGAACCGCCGTCAACGTGCAGGCGATGGTCTTCGGTAACACGGGCGAGACGTCCGGTTCCGGCGTGGCCTTCACCCGCAATCCCGCGAATGGCGTGAACGAATTCTACGGAGAATTCCTCATCAACGCGCAGGGCGAAGACGTCGTCGCTGGTGTCCGCACGCCCGAGCCGGTGCTCAAGCTCAAGGAGCAGATGCCCAAGAGTTATGCCGAGCTGATGCTGGTGCGTAAGACGCTGGAGAAGCATTTCAAGGACGTGCAGGACATCGAGTTCACGGTGCAGGAAGGGAAGCTTTTCATGCTCCAGACGCGCAACGGCAAGCGCACCGCGATGGCCGCGCTCAAGTTCGCCGCCGACATGGTGAAGGAAAAACTCATCGACTGGGAAACCGCCATCCTGCGCAACCCGGCTGATCAGCTTGAACAGTTGCTCGCTCCGATCTTCGACCTCGCCGAGGTCAAGAAGGCCAAGGCCATAGCCACCGGCCTTCCGGCTGGTCCCGGCGCCGCCACCGGCAAGATTTACTTCAACGCGGATCGCGCCGTGCAAGCGGCGGACAAGGGCGAGAAGGTTCTCCTCGTTCGCGTCGAGACTTCACCCGAAGACTTGCGCGGCATGATCGCGGCGGAAGGCATTCTCACCGCACGCGGTGGTGTCTCCTCGCACGCGGCGCTCGTGGCCCGTCAGATGGGTAAGGTCTGCGTCTGCGGCGCTGCGGCGCTCCACGTCGATTACGACAAGAAGACCGTCACGGTCGATGGCCAGACGTTCAAGGAAGGCGACTTCCTCTCCATCGACGGCACCTCCGGTCTCGTCTATGGCGGACAGATCAAAACCGCGCCGTCCGAGATCGTCGCCGGTCTCATCAACGGCGACAAAGCCGCGCAGGCCACGGAGAAGTTTAAGAACTACGCGCAGCTCATGAAGTGGTGCGCGCAGGCCACCCGCATGTCCGTTCGCACCAACGCCGACAATCCCGAGCAGACGGCCAACGCCATCGCGTTCGGCGCGGTCGGCATCGGTCTCACCCGCACCGAGCACATGTTCTTCGAAGGCGACCGCATCGACGCGATGCGCGAGATGATTCTCGCGGATTCACTCGAAGCCCGTCAGGCCGCGCTCGCCAAGCTCCTCCCGTATCAACGCGAGGACTTCTTCGGCATCTTCAAGGAACTGAAGGGCTATCCCGCCACCATCCGTTTCCTCGACCCGCCGCTGCACGAGTTCCTGCCGAACTCGAAGGAAGCGCAGATGGATCTCGCCCGGAAGCTCGGTGTGCCCGTCGAGAAGATCATGCACCGCGTCCACGAACTCCATGAGTTCAATCCGATGCTGGGCTTCCGCGGCTGCCGTCTCGGCATCAAGTTCCCGGAGATCACGGCCATGCAGGCCCGCGCCGTGTTTGAAGCGGCTGCCGATGCGAATAAGAAGGGTTTCAAAGCGAAGCCCGAAATCATGATCCCGCTCGTCGGCTTCAAGAAGGAACTCGACCTCCAGGTCCAGGTCGTTCACGAAGTCGCCGCGCTCGTTCAAAAGGAGAAGAAGGTGAAGATCGCCTACTCCGTCGGCACGATGATCGAAGTCCCGCGCGGCGCGCTGACCGCCGACGAGATCGCGCAGACCGCCGAGTTCTTCAGCTTCGGCACCAATGACCTCACGCAGACCGCGCTCGGCATGTCCCGTGATGACTCCGGCAGCTTCCTGCCCGGCTACGCGGAACTCGAGATCGTGAAGAAGAATCCCTTCGCCACGATTGACCAGACCGGCGTCGGCCAGCTCATGCAGATCGCCATCGAGAAGGGCCGCAAGACCCGGCCTGACATCAAGCTCGGCATCTGTGGCGAACACGGCGGCGAGCCCGACAGCGTGAAGTTCTGCCACAAGATCGGCCTCAGCTACGTGAGCTGCTCGCCGTATCGCGTCCCCGTCGCCCGCCTCGCCGCCGCGCAGGCCGCGATCGAGGAAAAGCGCAAAGCCGCCGCACCGAAGGCGAAGAAGAAGTAACGATTGTCTCCGCAAGGAGACCTTGTGCCGTCGCTTCGGCGACGAGCACGCAGGGATGTGTCGCCCTCGTGGTGACCGCCCGTTTGAGCCGCTCCGGGAAACCGGGGCGGCTTTTTGTTTTGCGGAATGGGCATAGGGGTCAGTCCTCACCTTTGACACATCTGTTCTTACCCGCCTACGCTGTAGCCCGCAGCAGATTCGATACATGCGTCCACACGCCCATGTGCAGCCGTCGGGCGATCCACGCCAACGTCATCGTCGTCTCCTGCCGCAAGCGCCGGGCGATGCGCACCTTGCCCGGATCGCCTTTGCGTCGCTGCGCCAGATCGGTCTCCTTCCAGTCCAACTTCCCCAACTCCTCGCGCACCAACCGTTCCGCCTTGGCCTCCCC
>JBBQYK010000384.1:0-4589 GCA_038208765.1 Verrucomicrobiota bacterium | reverse complement strand
GTGAGCGCGCCGAGCGTTTCCGGCTCGTCTGATTCGCCGTCGCCCACGAAGGCCCAGACCTTCGGCTCGTTCTCCGTGGGGATGAATCCGCGCGCCTGCAGGTAGCGCAGAAACCGCGCCTGATAAATCGAGATGATCGGCCCGAGGCCCATCGACACGGTCGGGAACTGCCAGAAGTCCGGCATCAGGTACGGATGCGGATAGCTGGAGAGACCGCCGCCCTCCGCGAGTTCCTGGCGGAAGTTCGCGAGTTGCTCCTTCGTCAAACGGCCTTCGAGGAAGGCGCGCGCGTAATTGCCCGGCGTGGCGTGACCCTGGAAAAAAATAAAATCCCCGAGGCCCTTGTCGCCGCCGCGGAAGAAATGATTCTGCGCGACCTCGTAGAGCGTGGCACTGGAGGCGAAGGACGAAATGTGCCCGCCCAAACCGGAGTCATTGGAGTTGGCACTGACGACCATCGCCATCGCATTCCAGCGGATGATGCTGCGGATGCGCCGTTCGATGGCACCGTCGCCGGGAAACTCCGGCTGTTCCGACGCGGGAATGGTGTTGATGTACGGCGTGCTGACCGGGCCGGGCACGCTGATGCCGGAGCGTCGGAGCCGGTCCACGAGACCTTCGAGAAACAACGGCGCGGCGTCCTCGCCCTGCGTGCGCAAAACCATTTCCAGCAAGTCTTCGATGGTGTCGAGGTAGTTTCGCCCGGCCTTGCCATTGCTGCGCAAGGACGGCGGCGCGCCCGCCTCGCGCCCGGGGGCGGGCGGAAAACGGTTCGCGGATGAATTCTCGACTTTTACGTTGTCACTCACAGGCGCGAAAACTAAACGAGAGGAAAATCAAAACCAAGCGATGAAATTGAATCGGTGTGCTGGCGGCTCGCTGCGGGATGAGGTCTTGCCGAGGCCGGCCAGCCCGGAGGGCTTGAATGTGAATAGCCCCCGGTGCAACCGGGGGAACCGGTTCCAGCGAAACGCCCGACCCCGGAGGGGTCGAACCGTGGCGCGTTCTGAATCTCTCCATTCGACCCCACCGGGGTCGGGTCTGTTCTTCCACGCTGAACCCCCGGTTGCACCGGGGGCTATTCACATTCAAGCCCTCCGGGCTTGTTCCAGCAGAATCTTTCCAGGAGTTGAAATGCGCCCAGCATCTGCGCCGCGCCGGGTTGAAATTGCCCGGCTATGAAATTCCTCGACCTCACCTGCCCAATGCCCGCCGAAAATCTCGCTTGCGACGAGGCGCTGCTCGACGTGTGCGAGGAGCGCGGCGAAGAGACGTTGCGCTTCTGGGAATCGCCCGCGCCCTTTGTCGTCGTCGGCTACGGCAACCGCGTCGCCAGCGAAGTGAACGTGGAAGAATGTCAGCGACGCGCCATTCCGATTCTGCGCCGATGCAGCGGCGGTGGCACCGTGGTGCAGGGGCCGGGCTGCCTGAACTACAATCTCGTCCTGCGCTGGGACGAAACCGGTCCGCTCGCCAGCGTCACGGCCACGAACCAGTTCATCATGGAGCGCAACCGCGCCGCGCTCGCGCAACTGCTCGGCGGGGAAGTCTCCGTGCAAGGCCACACCGATCTGGCGTTCCGCCAAGTTGAGAGTTCAGAGTGGAGAGTGGAGGGCCGGAGTTCCGCTCACCACTCTCCACGCTCCACTCTCAACCCGTTGTGGCTGAAATTCTCCGGCAACGCCCAGCGCCGCCGTCGTCGCGCGCTCGTCTTTCACGGCACCATTCTCCACGCGTTCGATCTCCCGCTCCTGGACGCGCTGCTGAATTTCCCCAGCGCGCAGCCGGACTACCGCGCCGACCGCCGTCACACCGAGTTCGTGCGCAACATTCCCGCCGCGCACGGCCCAATCCGCGCCGCGCTCAGCGCGGCCTGGGGCGCAGGCGATTCATGCACGGAAATTCCCCGCGCACGGATCGAACAGTTGTGCCGCGAGCAGTACGCGAACGCCGCCTGGAACCTGCGGCGGTGAAGGTGTTCACATCCCGACCATCCTCTCCACTCCTGTCCCGCTCCGCTAAACCTCCATCGCCACACGCTTCACTCCACTATTCCGTTCCGCCCGATTCACTGCCATCCTCCGCCCATGACTCATGCACATGCTCTGCTTCTCGCCCCGTGTCTGGCCATGGCGTTCGGCTTCGTGGTTCACGCGGCGAATGTTCCGGAAGATGACAACAACGTGTGGCTCGAAGAGGTGACGGGCGCGAAGGCGCTCGACTGGGTGCGCCAGCAAAACGTCGTCAGCACCAACGAACTTCAGGCGCAGCCCGAGTTCGGGGCCATCCGTCAGCGGCTCCTCGCCATCATGGATTCCAAGGAGCGCATCCCCTTTGTCGCCAAGCACGGCAAGCTCTTCTACAACTTCTGGCGCGACGAGCAGAACCCGCGCGGCCTCTGGCGGCGCACCACGCTCGCGGAATACAAGAAGGCGAATCCGAAATGGGAAATCGTCCTCGACCTCGACGCGCTCGCGAAAGAGGAGAAGGAAAACTGGGTCTGGAAATCCGCCAACGTCATCGAGCCGGGTCACGACCTTGCGCTCGTCTCCCTCTCGCGCGGCGGCGCGGATGCGAGCGTCGTCCGCGAGTTTAATGTGCAGAAGAAGCAGTTCGTGGCCGGCGGTTTCCAATTGCCCGAGGCCAAGAGCCGCGTGGACTGGCGCAATCGCGACACCCTCTACGTCGGCACCGACTTCGGCGCGGGCGCCATGACCAAGTCCGGCTACCCGCGCATCGTCAAGGAATGGAAACGCGGCACCCCGCTCGCCGACGCGCGCAAGGTCTTCGAGGGCAGCGCGGATGACGTGAGCGTGGGCGCGATGTCCTATCTCGACCACGGCACGACCTACGAGTTCATCGAGCGCGCCACCACTTTCTTCACCGACGAAACCTTCGTGCGCCAACGAGATCTCTTCGTCCGCCTCGACAAGCCGAACGACGCCGAGGTCAGCACCTTCGGGAAATTTCTCCTGCTCAAGCTGCGCAGCGATTGGAAGGTCGCGGGCCAAACCTACCCCGGCGGCTCGCTGCTCGCGACGGACTTCGCGGCCTTCCTCGACGGCCAGCGCAAGTTCACCGCCCTCTTCACGCCCACGCCGCGCACCTCGCTGGAAAGTTTCAGCGCCACGAAAAATTATCTCATCCTCACCGAACTCGACAACGTCCGCAGCCGCCCCTACCTGCTGCGCCCCGGGCGCGGCGAGTGGCAGCGCACGCCCCTCGAAGTCCCCGCCTTCGGCAACGTCAGCATCAACGGCATCGACTCCGAGGACTCTGACGAATACTTCCTCGTCCTCGAAGATTTCGTCACGCCTTCCACGCTGTATCACGGCGTCGCGGGGAAGGCGAAACGCGAGAAGCTCAAGAGCCTCCCCGCCTTCTACCATGCGCAGGACCTGGAGATTCAACAGTTCGACACGCTCTCGAAGGACGGCACGCGCGTGCCCTACTTCCAGGTCAGCCGCAAAGGCGTGCAGCTCGACGGCACGAACCCCACCCTGCTCTACGGTTACGGCGGCTTCAAAATCTCCATGCTCCCGAGCTACGCGCCGGCCATCGGCGCGGCGTGGCTCGAGCGCGGCGGCGTGTATGTGCTCGCGAACATTCGCGGCGGCGGCGAATTCGGCCCCCAATGGCACGACGCCGCGCGCAAAGAGAACCGTCAGCGCGCCTACGATGACTTCATCGCCGTGGCCGAGCATCTCATCTCGCGCCAGGTCACTGCGCCGAAACACCTCGGCATTCAAGGCGGTTCGAACGGCGGCCTGCTCATGGGCGTGATGCTCACTCAGCGCCCGGATTTGTTTGGCGCGATTGTCTGCCAAGTGCCGTTGCTGGACATGCGGCGCTTCAACCAACTGCTCGCGGGCGCGAGTTGGATGGACGAATATGGCAACCCCGACGTGCCCGCCGAATGGGCTTACATCCACAAATATTCTCCCTATCAGAATGTCATCGCCGGCCGCAAATACCCGCGCACGTTCTTCACCACCTCCACGCGCGACGACCGCGTGCATCCCGGCCACGCGCGCAAGATGGTCGCGCGCATGAAGGAACAAGGCCACGACGTGCTGTATTACGAGAACATCGAAGGCGGCCACGGCGGCGCGGCGAACAACGAACAGGCCGCCTACATGCGCGCCCTCGCTTACACGTTTCTGCTCAAGCAGTTGAAGTGAGGGAGGAGGAAAAGCGCGCGCGGGGCAAAAGTGGAAGGGAACTTTGAACGGGACCGGCTTGGTTCGGATTTCAAAGTGCCGCGTTCCGCTTTTCTGCTTTTCACATTTCATCCGTCCAACGGACTCCGCACCCCCAGCCCCGGCTTCACCATCACATGCGTGTAAATCTGCGTCGTGCTCACGTCACTGTGCCCCAGCAACTCCTGCACGGTGCGGATGTCATACCCATTCTCCAGCAGATGCGTGGCGAAGGAATGGCGGAGCGTGTGCGGCGTGGCCGGCTTCGTCAGTCCCGCTTTCAGCACTCCCGCTTTCACCGCTTTTTGCACCGCGTTCTCATGCACATGATGCCGCCGCCGCGTCCCCGACACCGGGTCCACGCTGATTTGCCGCGCCGGAAACACCCAT
>JBBQYK010000383.1:0-4598 GCA_038208765.1 Verrucomicrobiota bacterium | reverse complement strand
GTTCTGCTTCCTTTTCCATTCTCCGACCAGTCGTCGGCGAAAATCCGTCCCGCAGTCCTCGTCAGCGCGCGTTATCCCTCCGATGATTTGTTGGTCGTGGCATTGACTTCAATGGGAGACGCGTTGCGTCCCGGAGAATTTGCCATCCAATCCTGGCGCGAAGCGGGCTTGATTCATCCCTCTTTTGCCAAGCGCGCCGTGGCCACCGTGTCCAGCCACCTGGTGCGAAGGCAACTCGGTCAATTACGCGAAGCGGATTTGAAAAAGCTCGATGCTGCGGTCCGACTTTGGTTCGGCTTGTGAGGCAATCTGTCCTGCAAGCAAGATTAAGCGGAGACGGCGGCGACGGTCGCGCGGCAGAAGGAGTTGAGCGCCGACGAGGAAGCGGACTTGGGCCGGCTGTGGAAGAAGTAGCTGTATCATCCCGACCGTTTCGCGCACGAGGAAGCGAAGCAGGCCCGCCTCACCCCAACCCCTCTCCCCATCGGATGCGGAGAGGGAGAACGCGAAGCTGACTGCCGCCATCAATCGCGCCAAGGACAACGGCGACATCGCCACGTTGCGGGAGTTCGCGGACGACCCGCACGGCTTCATCCTGCGGCAGGGCTGGGCGGGTCTGGATTTTAGCGACGGGGAGAAAGTAGGTTCACCTCACCCCGGCCCTCTCCCCCATCAGATGCGGAGAGGGAGAACGGCGGCTGCATGAGACGTTGCAACTGGAAATCATCAGCGTCCTCGAAGCGCTGAACCGGCTGCGGGAAAGTCCCGACTACGAGCTTTGCCAACTGAGCGCCTCTGCGTCTTTGCGACTTGGCGTTAATTCCGTTTTCGAATGTTTCGTGCAGGGGAAACGAAGCCACGCGCTTCTGAAAATGCCGACCGGCTTGGAGCATTGGAATCAGGCCAGGATGTCGCGAATCACTTCCCCGTGCACATCGGTGAGTCGCCGATCAATCCCGTTATGGCGGAAAGTCAGCTTCTCGTGATTGATGCCGAGTTGATGCAGCACCGTGGCGTGCAAGTCGTAGCAAGTGGTCGCGTCCTTCGCCGTCTTGTATGACCACTCGTCGCTCTCGCCGTAGCTCACGCCGCCTTTGAATCCACCGCCCGCGACCCAGTTCGTGAAGGTGAACGGATTGTGATCGCGCCCCTTCCCGCCCTGACTGCACGGCATCCGGCCAAACTCCGTGGTCCAAATCACAATCGTGTCGTCGAGCAGGCCGCGCGCTTTCAAATCTTTGAGCAGCGCGGCGGCGGGTTGATCCATGCCACGCGCCATGTCGAGATGATCTTTCTCCAGATTCTCGTGGCTGTCCCAGTTGCGGCGCGGGAAGCCGTTGTCCGCGCCGCTCCACACCTGCACAAAGCGCACGCCGCGCTCCAGCATCCGGCGCGCGATCAGACAACGCGTGCCCATGTCGCGCGTGTGTTCGGCGTCGAGTCCGTAGAGTTGCTTCGTGGCGTCGCTTTCGCCAGACACATCCATCACTTCGGGCGCGCTGAGTTGGAGCTTCGCCGCGAGTTCGTAGCTGGCAATGCGCGCGTCCAGCCGCGAGTCCCCCGCCCTCTCGATGCGATGCTCGGTGTTCAACTCCTTCAACAACGCCAGCGTGTCCCGCTCGTTTTCCTTGGTGATGAATTTCGCCGACTCCGGGGCAAACAAATCGTGAATCGGATTGCGACTGCCCGCGCGAATCATCGTGCCCTGATGCGTCGCGGGAAGAAATCCTGCGGTCCAGTTGCCCGGCCCGTTCGGTGCGAAACCGCGCGCGTCCGGCAGCACCACGAAAGTCGGCAAGTTGTCCGTGAGCGAACCCAATCCATACGAAACCCACGCGCCCATGCTCGGAAAACCCGGCAGCACGAAGCCGCTGTTCTGCATGAACGTCGCCGGCCCGTGGACATTCGACTTGGAAGTCATCGCGTGCAGGAACGCGACGTCGTCCACGCACGAGGCGAGGTGCGGCACCAATTCACTGACCCACTTGCCGCACTGGCCGCGCTGCTTCCAGTCCCACGGACTCTTCATCACCGCGCCGGGATCGCTCTGGAACAGTTCCACCTTGCCGCCCGGATCAAACTTTTGCCCGTGCCGTGCGAGCAACTGCGGCTTGTAATCAAACGTGTCGCACTGGCTGGCCGCACCGGACATGAAGAGCTGCACCACGCGCTTCGCCTTCGCGCGATGATGCAGGCCGCCGTTGAACTCCCTCGTAGCCGCGCCTGTGAAGGCGCGGCTCGAATCTCCATCCGCCGCGAGCAATCCCTGCGTGCCAAACAGATGCACCATCGCGATGCCGCCCAGCCCGCCGCCGAAGCGCCAGAGAAATTCACGGCGATCAAAGGCTGGAGCCTGGCCGTCAAGGACCGCCTGTTGCGAAAAACAAAAGTGCTGATTGGAGTTCATGGCGTGCCTCGCTGTCGTTCTTCCAACAGCGCCTGCAATTCGGCTATGGGCTCCAAATCTTTCGGCCGTCCCGCCGCCCGTTTCAGTTGAATGAGCTTTTCGAGCCGCACCACGCGGCAAGAAAAACCGAAAGCCATCGCGGTTTCACTGTGGGGAAACAATTCCCGGTAACTGCCGCCGCCCGGAACTTCGCCCAACAAGTCAATGTCTCCGACCAACGTTTCCAGCGTGAAGTTCAGCCCGTGGCGGAGCGTGCTTTCGTCCCACACGAAGGGCAGCCCCTTGGGTGCGCCGCGGAGATAAGGCGCATGGGGCGCGAGGGCCTGCGCCAGCCGCGCAAGGTTGGCCCGGTCGCGCGAATAAACGACATCGACATCGTAGGTCGTGCGCGCCACGCCATGCAGCATCGCCGCCACTCCGCCAATGACGATGAACGCGACTTCGCCCGTGACGAGCGCCCGGAAAGCGGCGGGGAAATCTGTTTTGACCGGCAGCATCAGCGCCAGACCTTTCTCTCCGGTGCCGCCGCGCCGCGCATCTGGTAGATGCCCTGCATGAACGACCAGAATTTTTCCGACCGCTCCTGAAAGGTCAGCTTGAGATTCTCGCGCAGGAGCGTCCGGTCCACGTCCTTTTTGAACGCCTCGATCAACGGGTCGGAAAAAAACGGGTCGAACGCCGCCGCCTCGTTCAACTCGGCGCTCGCACCGCCCGGATCGGGATACTTGGTTGGCTCGCTCATAACTCAGTCGATGAACATGAACTCGTTGCTGTTGAAGATTACACGGCAAGCGGCGGGCAGGCCATGTTTCTGTGCGTGGGCTGAGAGCTTTGCGCGCTCGGCTTCGGTCGGCGTCCGGTTCAAGGCCAGTTCGTAGGCGCGCACGATCTGTTCATCCAGCGTTTTGCGTTCGCGTTGCAGGCGCGCAGCAAAATGCTCGCACTGCCGCAGCACGAAAGCATCGTTCAGCGTCGCGAGCGCCTGGAGCGCCGTCATCGTGGTGTTGCGCACGGGCGTGAGCGTGTTGGCGTCCGGGCAGTCGAGCGCGTCCATGAATGGATCGGGCACGCTGCGCACGATGAAGCGGTAGATGCCGCGGCGATTCGCGCCGGGACTGTGGAGTTCGTAACGCGCGTAATCGTAAACCGGCGAGTGGTCATCCTTGAACGCGAACTGCTGCACGGACGGGCCGCCCATCTGCAAATCAAGCTGACCGCTGATGGCGAGCACGGCATCCCGGAATTGCTCCGCGTCGAGCCGCGCGCGATTCATGCGCCAGAGGAAGCGGTTGGCCGAGTCAGACTTTGAGTAATCAGTCATCAGTGAGTCAGTGTTCCGTGCCGAAGCGCGCCCACTGATTACTGAATACTGATTACTGTTCACTGAACTCTGCCGATACGCCGCGCTCGTCACGATGAGCCGGTGCAACTTCTTGAATGACTCACCATTCTCCAGAAACCAGAAGGCCAGCCAATCGAGCAGTTCAGGATGACTCGGCAGCGCGCCCATGTGGCCGAAGTCATTCGGCGTCTCCACGAGGCCGCGAACAAAGTGGTAATGCCAGACGCGGTTCACGATAGAGCGGCGCGTGAGCAGGTTGTTCGTGTCGGTGATCCATTTCGCGAGCGCGGCGCGGCGCGCGCTCTCGGATTTCAAATCTGAAATTTGAAATTCCGGAGCAACGCCCGGCACGGACGCCACGCCCGCCGGTTTCATTTCCTCCCCGAGACGCTTCACATCACCACGTTTGAGCAGATGAACCGGTCGCGGCTCGCGCGCCGGAATGAAAGAACCGTTCGCGGCGAACTCGTGCGTCGCGGCATAGACCGTCTGCGGCTTCGGCAGAGCGGCCAGCCGCCCCTGCGCTTCTTTGGCCGCCAATTCGTTTGCCCCCATTCGTCTGCCCATTTCCCCCGGCATCACGCGCGCCAACAATCTTTCACGCTTCTCCCGCAACCCGACCAGCGCACCGCTGATGCCGTTGGTCTCCACGCCCGGATGGTAGCCGTCCACGAGGTTTTTCTTCTGCCAACGAATGGGAGCCTCGATCGAATCCAAGGCCGTGACCTTTGCACCCTGCGCCAGATTTTCCCCGGCGGCATTCAGCACGGACAACTCGGCCAGCGCGAAGATGAAATCATTCTGGCGCGGCGCGAGTTTGGTGGCAGTCACGCGCACGTAACGCGCTTT